>NZ_JBEZKB010000004.1:202681-396596 GCF_040651475.1 Streptomyces sp. NPDC048442 | reverse complement strand
ACATCGAACCCTCCGAACACGACGACGGCCTGCACAACCCCAACGGGGTCGTACAGGCCGTGGTCACGCGGGCCCCGAATTGACCAACAGCGTCCGGGGAAGGGACCGGGGCGCGCCGCCGTAGCCGGGTGGGGGTGGAGGCGATCGGCGTCAGGCGATGCCGAGGAGCAAGGCAGCCGCGAGGATCACCAGCGAGACCAGGACCGCCCACTTGACCGTGGCGCGGGTGTGGTCGCCGAACTCCACCTTCGCCATGCCCACCAGGACGTACACGGCCGGGACCAGCGGGCTGGACATGTGGAGCGGCTGGGCGACGAGCGAGGCGCGGGCGATCTCCAGCGGGGAAACGCCGTGGTGGGCGCCGGCCTCCGCGAGGATCGGCACGATCCCGAAGTAGAACCCGTCGTTGGACATGAAGTACGTGAACGGGATGCTCAGCAGGCCGGTGATGAGCGCCATGTGCGGGCCGAGACCGTCGGGGATGGCGCCGACCAGGGACCTGGCCATCTCGTCCACCATGCCGGTGCCGGTCAGCACACCGGTGAAGACGGCGGCGGCGAAGACCATGCCGGAGACGTTGAGGACGTTGTCCGCGTGGGCGGCGATGCGCTCCCGCTGCTGCTTCATGTGCGGGAAGTTGACGGTCAGGGCCAGGGCCGCGCCGAACATGAAGATCACCGGGATCGGCAGCCACTGGGCGATCAAGGTGACCAGGACGGCCAGCGTCAGCAGGGCGTTGAACCAGAAGAGCCGGGGCCGCAGCGTGGGGCGGTTCGGATCGAGGGTGCCCCAGACGACGGCGGCGGCATCGCCGTTCTCGGGGGCCCCGGCGTCGGCGGCGGACGGCTTGGTGAGGTCCGCAGAGCCCGTAGAGCCAGTAGAGCCAGGAGCGGCCGTCCGGGCAGCCGTCCCTCCAGCGCCGTCCACACCCGCGCCCACGGTCACCAGGGAGAGCTCGCGATCGTCCGTCGTCTCCTCGGTGGCAACGCGGTCGGACACGGGCCCGGTCTCGGTGAGCAGCCCCAGGCGCCGGCGTTCGCGCAGGCCCAGGCACCAGGCCAGGACGAAGACGGCGACCAGGCCGAAGGCGAGCGCGGGCAGCATCGGCACGAAGATCTCGCCCGCGTCCAGCTTCAACGCGGTGGCGGCACGGGCGGTGGGACCGCCCCACGGAACGGTGTTCATCACGCCATTGGCCGTGGCGGCGACCATCGTCAGCGTGAGCACGCTCATCTTCAGCCGCAAGTAGAGCGGGAGCATGGCGGAGACAGTGATCATGAACGTGGTCGAGCCGTCCCCGTCCAGCGAGACGATCGCCGCGAGCACGGCAGTGCCCAGTACGACGCGGGCGGGGTCGGCCTTGCAGAAGCGCAGGGTGCCCCGGACGATCGGGTCGAACAGGCCGACGTCGATCATCACGCCGAAGAAGATGATGGCGAACATCAGCATCGCCGCGGTGGGCGCCAGCTCGCCGATCCCCTTCAGTACGTACTCACCCAGGTGGGCCCCTTGTCCCGCGATCACGCAGAAGAGGGCCGGGATGAGGATGAGCGACGTCAGCGGGGACATCTTCTTCATCATGATCAGCGTCAGGAACGTCGCGATCATGACGAATCCGAGGACCGTCAGCAGCATAGATCTTTCACCTTCGTCCAGCTCGTGGCCACAGCTCCGTGGCTGGTTGAAGGTACGAGCGGCACTTTGGCGTACACAAGGAGTAAACGCGTGAGCAATACGTGCGAAACCTTTGCCCAGGAGTACGCAGGTACCGCCGAGGGCCCCGCAGGTGCTCCATCCCCACCCGTGCCAGAGAGGTGAGAGGCGGGCGTTCGTGTCGGTCGTCGTCCCGACGGGACGCCCGGAATGCTGCGCTTCCAGGGCGGCCGTAGCGTTGCGGCCATGTGCTGGAGTGCGACGGCCGATGTCGTTGCGGGGACGATCATCGCGGCTGTGGGGGCCGCCGCGGTGTCCGTGGCGGCTCGGCACCCCCGTGACCTTCCGTTGGCCGCGCTGCCCCTGCTACTGGGCACCCACCAGATCATCGAGGCCGTGGTCTGGCACCACGGCGGTGGTACCGGGCCCGCCACTGTCGCCTGGAGCGTCATCGCGCTCCCGCTGCTGGCGCTGTGGGTACCGGCAGCCGTACTGTGCGCTGCTCCGCCGAGCGCCCGCCGCCGTCTGCTTCTCCCCCTGGCGGCGGGAGTCGCGACAGCGGCAGCGCTCGCCCACGCGCTGGTCACCCGCACCGTGACGGCGGAGATCAGGGGACACACCGTGGGGTACTCCCTGGGACTGCCGCAGCCGGAGCTGACCGTCGTCGGCTACCTCCTCGCCACCCTCGGCTCCCTGCTCCTGTCCGGTGACCGGGGGCTCGTCCTGTTCGGTGTCCTGGCCTCCGTCGGCGCCGCCGTGTCCTTCGGGCTGTGGCGACAGGAGTACCTCTCGACGTGGTGCGCGTTCGCAGCGGTGTGCTCGGTGGTCCTGTTGCTCTGGGCGAGAAGGAGCGGACGGCGGCGTTCGTGACGGGTGCGGAGGGCGTCGGGCGAGCCGCCGGGCCGCCGTAATCGGTGAGGTGTTCGCCGTCGACGCCGCCCGCAAGGTCCTGCGCACAGGGGGACGCTCATGCCCACGGTGCACGGCGTGGGCAGCAGCGCGACTATGCGACGACGGGGTGGAGGTAGAAGGTTTCGTTCGGGGCGGGGAAGGGGCCGAACTGGTCGGGCCACTGGACGACCCAGGTACCGTCGCCGGTTTGGTTGTGGTTGATGTTGGCGTAGAGGCCGGTGGCGTTGTTGCGCAGGAGGGTGAGGTTGGGGCGGGCGGCGTTGGGGTGTTCCAGGGTGAAGTTCTGGGTGTCGCGGGGGTATCCGCCGCTGCCGGGTTCACCTTCGCGGGGGTGGCAGTCCCAGATGTTGAGGTAGTCCCCGGCCCGGGAACCCTGCCCGTTGGCGACGTCCAGGCACTTGTTGCTCGCCTTGCTGACGATCCGGTAGAGCGGTGTGCCGGACGGGGAGTTGTAGCCGAGGGCGGCCAGGTACCACTGCTGGTTGGCGGCGCCGTTGGCGTGGTACTGGATGACGTGCGTGCCGTTGCCGGTCTGTCCCTGGTAGACGTCGAGCAGGCGGTCGCTGTTGTCGGCGTGGATGGTCAGGTCGACGGGTTCGGCGGCGGCCTGGAGTGAGCCGAAGCGGATCGGCCAGTGGTCGCTGCCGTAGTTGGGCAGGACGGTGGCCTGCCAGCGGTCGGTGTCGACGTCGGAGACCATGTAGTCGAGTTCGTTGCCGTTCTGCTGGGTGGCCTGGCCGCTGTTGTAGATGCGGGAGTCCGGGGGCAGGCCGAGGCCGGGCAGGTTGGCCGGGTTGAAGTTGAAGTCGCCGAGTGCGGCCCACTCCAGGAAGCCTTCCGCGTCGGCGGCGTCGGAGATGCGGCGCAGCAGGGCGCCCGCGTCGTTGGGCCGGCCGCCGTTGGAAGCGGCGTGCACGGAGGCGAAGAGGATGCCGTCGGCTCGGTTGACGACGCCGAGCGCGGGCCGGTAGACGCCCGCGATGTTCAGTACGTTGTCCGGCTGCCAGGCGGTGATCATGCCGAGGCTGCGGCTGGGGGTGCGCAGGATGTAGAGGTGGCGCAGGGGTCCGTTGTCGCCCTGCACCCACAGGTAGTGCTCGACTCCGTTGACCTGGCCCTGGAGTTGCGATCCTGCAGGTGCTCCGAGCGGTACTTCCTGGAGGGCGACGAGGTCGTGCGTACCGGCGAGGTTGTAAGCGCCCGCCCAGCGGTCCGGCCCGGCCTGCATGTTCCAGGAGGCGACGACGTGGCTGTCGGGGTTGGCGGCCTGTGCGGTGATGGCGGAGGCGAACAGGGTGGTTCCGGCAAGGAGCAGCGTCGCGAGGCCGGCTGTCAGAGCACGTAATCGTCGGCCTGCGCGAGGCGGCCGCCGGGTGCGCTGCGGGGTGGAGGCGTGCTCCGCCTGTGGTCTGCCCGCTCCGCGGAGTCTGAAGGGATTCATGAGGGGGACCATGCCACCCGGGGAGCCGGGCAGGGAGGGTGTGTCGAGCCAACTCCCCGTAACTGCAAGTGAGTTGAGGCCACACCTGGTCGGGGTGAACGAAGCCGCCGCCCAGCAGGACTGCCTGCTCGACAAAGCCCCGTCAGACTGTGGGGGGTGATTCCGGGGGCGGCGGTACGGGAGGCGCGGCCTGCGGACTCTGCTGCGGCGCGCGAGGTGCCGGCCGGCCGACCGTCGGCGGGTCGGGCTCATGTTGCTGAGGCGGCGCTGCCGGGTAGGGGCCCTGCTGCTGAGGTGGCGGCTGATGGCGCGGGGGGTGCGGCCCCGGATACGGGTACTGCGGGGGCATGTGCTGCTGGCCGTACTGCGGTTGCCCGTAGACCACGGGGGGCTGTACCGGCGTGGGGTCGGGGCGGGACGCCACCAGCCGGATCATCGCCGCTACCAGCCAGATCATCGCCGCCAGCAGCCCGGGTCCCACAGCGACGGCCGCAGCCAGCAGCGGCCAGTACTGCTCCTCCCAGTCGGACGACCGGGTGTCGGACCAGGCAGGGGCCCCCTGCCCTGGCAGTAGAGGTACGCGATCAGCGGGACGAGCAGGGAAATGCCGATGTGGATCCCGATCCACATCCGCCGCGCCGAGGGGTTGCGCACCGGGAGCAGCCCGAGGATCAGCCAGAGGAGCACTATCGGCAATCCAGCTGTGATGGCTATGTCAATTCCCCGTACGTGGGCCTGACATGACCTTCGCGCAGCAGAGCCCTGCTGTCACCGGGACCCGTACCTTCCCGAACTGTCGCCCCTTACGCGGGCCAACTCCTGGACGTCGCGGGCCGTCGCTCCGTCATCGAGCAGCCCACCCACCCCGAGCGGCTGAACACCGAGGCATCCTTCACCGTTCTGTGCGCAGCGATCCCCGTCGAGCACTCCTCGGGCCGTCGCAGCTCGCGTCGGCTCAACCACGGCGGTGACCGGCAGGCGAACGCCGCACCCAGGAGGGCGCAAGACCCGACGTGAGATCGTCCGTTGCCTCAAGCGATACGCCCCCGAGAGGTCTTCAACCTGGTCGGGACGGAAGCCGGCGCCCCCCGCTATAGGGGCGTCCCCACCCCCCCGCAGGACGGGCCGAAATACGGTGGGGAAAGCCGCCGGTGAGACTTCGTGGTGTGTCTCGTCTTCGCAGGGTTGCTGCATGGCCGGTTGTCGTCTTCCAGTGGTGTCAGGTCCGGGACATAGTCAGGGTCTCTCGCTGGGCGGCTCGCCTGGCGGAGCTGTCATGACACAGCGACCTCAGGGGGACATATGCACAGTTTGCAGAGCACGGGGCGGGGCTGGGGCTCACGCAAGCAAAGCGTACGTCTGGCGGCGGTGGGTCTGGCCAGCGCGGCTCTGGTGGTGGGTGCGGCCGGGACGGCGAGCGCGTCCTCCGCGAGCTTCGGCTGCAACGACTCGGGGCCCGCCGGCCCGCTGGGATGGTGCGGCACCGTCTACCCGACGTCCACCGACACCGTGACGGTCAAGGTGACCAACCATGCCTCAGGTGGCGAAGTTTGTCGGCTGACGGTCACTCATGTTTCCTACCCGACGTACTACTCGGCGCAGTTGTGGATCAATTACGGCGACAACTCGGCGCACAACTTCCGCGATGGCAGCAATACGAAAGACATGGTCGTCAACAACGGTTCCACCGTGACGATGAACTGCCAGCGTCGCTCCTCCAGCACCGCGGACATCTATATGTCCGGCACGATCTTCTACGGAGGCTGACCCACTGCCAGGAGCCAGTACCTGATCCTCTGAGCCGGATCTGTGGTCAGGCCAGGGCTGGTGCTGGGCCGGGCTGCACCCGGCCGCCGTGAACCTTCTCCCTCGAAGACATCAACGAGCTGACCGGCGTCCCCGCACGCGACATCCACGCCCGCGTATGCGCCCCGAGATCGCGGCCGGTCGCAACTCCGCCCTCCTCCGCCGGGCGGCATGCCCTCCGCCCCGACGCCGTCCCCTGCGCCCGCCCCTGAAGGCCGCATACGTGCGTTCCTGCGACGCCCAGGAGTGAAGCCCGTACTGGCGGGCGCCATGGTGGCCATACCAGTGTCCGTCATCGGCGTCGTTGCCAACTTCATCCCCAACCCCTTTGCCGACAAGCCGAAGTACGCGCTCTCCGTGGTCCGGGGCGACGCGGCGGAAATCATGACTGATCACATCGTCGAGGATGCCGGGGACAACAAGAAGAAGATGCAGCGCCTCGCTCCCGCCGTGACGGTGGCCGTGAAGAACAACGGCGAGCTCCCGGCCGTGATCTCCGAGGTCCGCGTGACGATCAAGGACATCCGGCGGATCAAGCCCTGCAAGCCGGAGGGCGGGGCCGTCCTGGTCACAGGTACCTATTCGTTCCGCATGCCCCGTGACGCGGTCGCAGGTCAGGTGAAGACCTTACGCACCACGTTCGAGGTGGAACCGCGCCGCGCCGACAGCCTGGCCGTGACGTTCGGCGAAGTGGACCCGTTCGTGCATTCCTCCCCGCTCTGGCTCTACCGGGTCTCTCTGGAGTTCCGCGAGGAGAACTCCAAGGACTTCCTGTCGGTTCCGGGCCAGTTCGTGCTGGCCTCGACGGCCGAGAGCGCCCGCGCTTTCGCGAGCTATTCGTGCATGCGGCAGGGCGGGGATGCGGCGGTCAAGGACTTCGTGGCGGGTGACGACCCCGAGGGCCTCTTCATGACCGACGGGGTTCGGGAGCTCCTCGAAGGGGCTCGGAAGCGCTCCTGAGGCGAGTGAGGAGAAGCCCACAATGGTGGGAAACGACAACGCTCCGCAGGGCTCGACCACACGGCGTGCCCTGCTCGCGGGGGGAATCGCCGCCGTGGCGGCAGGGGGTGCCTGGCTGTGGTTCGGCCGCGAGGACGAGGGGGCGCCGGCGCCGAAAGGCCCCAAGGTCCTCGGCCCCGAATTGGACGCGCCGTCGAGCAGCGGGAAGCCCGCCACACCCGGCGGCGGTACGAAGCCGAAATGGCCGGTCGCGCTGCCCGCCTACGCAGCGGAGCCCTTGCACGTCGGCGGCATGCTCTACTGCGGGGCGCCCGACGGCATGGTCCTGGCCCTGGACGACCGCCACGGAGCCGAACGATGGCGTTACACCCTCAGAGGAGCCGGAATTCCCTCACCGGGGAGAACCGAACTCGGCCCGGAAGTACGGGTGAGCAGTCCTGAATTGGTCGCTGTGGGTCCGGCTCTCGTCTGCTCGATAGACCTGCGCTCAAGCAACCCTACGGATAACGGCAGGGTAGTGGGACTGGACGCAGCGACGGGTAAGGAACGGTGGCGAAGGTCCGCGGCAGGGAAGCTGATCCCGGCGTCCAAGCTCTGCCTGCTGCTGGAACGGCCGGGTACCGTCGACGCTCCGGAGCGTCACGTCCTGCGCGCCGTCGAGCCGCACACAGGACGCCAGGTGTGGGAGTTCTCCCGGACCGGTCGCAGCATCAACGAAGTACACCCCCACGACGGGCCTGTAGTCCTCCTTGCGCTCTTGGAGCCGCCCGCACTCTGCGCGCTGGAGGCACAGAGCGGGGCCTTGGTGTGGAACCGCGCCTCCCCCGGAGGAGAGCGGTTGCGCCCCTTCCACCAGACGCCCCGCATCGCCCTGTTCACCAGCGAGGAACTCGATGACTTGAATTCGCCCGACGGGAACACCACGGTCCGCGTGACCTGCCTGAACCCGTCGACAGGAAAGCTGATCTGGCAACGCGCCCTGCGGCACGCGGGCCTGCCCCCGCTCGTCTCATCGGACGGCCTGGTCCACCTGCAGGGTGAGGGACGCATGCACGCACTCGACACCACGACCGGCGCCGTCCGTTGGACCTCGCCCATGCCCTACGAAAAGAGCCCGTGGAACTTCATCGTAGAGCGGGGTCTCCTCATCGCCCGCGACCCGTCGAACGAACGCTCCCGGGCGCAGTTGGCCGCGGGAATCGGCCAGGACCCGAAGCACTCGCTGATCAGAGTTTTGGCCACCGCGTCAGGCGCTGCCCTCGGCAGCTTCAGGGTCCCGGGGTGGCCGGTGAACCCGCTAGGCAGCGACGGCTCCCGGGTCTTCCTCAGGCATGACCTGCCCAAGGACCTTCCGACCGACCCCGTCATGTCCATCGTGTCTGCTGTGGACGCCCGCAGCGGGCGCACAGTGTGGGAGAAGAAGACGCCGCGCCCGTCCCGCATAGAAGTACAAGGGCCCGTCCTTCGCCTCTACGGCACGAGCATCGATCTCATCGACTGCCTCACGGGCAGAGCCCGGGGCTGAAGCACGAACGGTTGCCATCTGAACTTGGTCTGCTCCTTGGGCAGGTGAGGCCCTGGCCTTGCTCGTCCTCGCGGGGTCCGTCTGCCGGCAGGTGGCGCGGATGGGCCGGCACCGCAGACGACGGCACGTGACCATGATCCCCGATCCCAGGGCTGCCTTCTGTCCGACGCAGGAGGGCCGGCTCTCTCTGGCCACGGTCATCGACGTCACCTCTCGGCGTGCAGTCGGCGGGGCAACCGCCGATCACCTGCGAACCGATCTGGTGGCCGACGCACTGAGAGCTGCTTGCCGACAGCGTCGCCCCACCCGTTCCGTGGTTTTTCACTCCGATCGCGGATGTCAGTACACCAGTCAGCAATGCGCTTCTCCGGCGGCAGAGTCCGGGGTCCGGCTCTCGGTCGGCCGTACTGGTCAGTGCTGGGACAGCGCCCTCGCCGAGTCGTTCTTCTCGGCCATCAAACGGGAACTGCTCGGCACCTCCGCCTGGCCCAGCCGGGCCACCGCCCGCACCGCCATCTTCGATTTCATCGAGGGCTGGTACAACTTGCACCAACTGCACAGCGGCCTCGGCTACCTCAGCCCCGCCGAGTACGAGACCGCACTCGCAGCCTGACCACCACACCAAAGGTGTCCGTCAAAGCGGAACAAGCTCATCCGTCGGCTCCACCACGTTCACGTACAGCGACGGCAGAGACGACGTACGCATCCCGGCACGCGACGCGACGCGTAGTGGTGATACGTCACCCGCGCCCAGGACAGCGCCAGTCGGCCGCCGCCCTCCCCGCCGATGCCCGCGCACGCCACCGCAGCGCCGTCAGGAGAGCCCTAGGCCGAAGGAGCGGCCTGAAACGTTCCCGCCGCCGTGAACGCGTCCGTGATCGGTGCGATGAGCGAGGCGAAGCGGCGGACACCCTCGTTGCCGATCGGCGCCCAGAGTGCGGCGCAGTGCTTGTCCGTTTCCATCTCGATCCGCTCGCGGGCCGCGCTGCCGACGTCGGTGATCATGGCGTGGGAGTCGAGCCAGCCGCGTGCGGCGAGACGTGCCGTCGCCGCGCTCCACTCCTCGTCGTCCCACTGGCGGGTGGCCCGCGCGAGAGCCGTCGGGAGGCTGCCCGTCGCGGTGTGCAGAACGAGGCAGTCGCACGGCCCGAGGCCGTTGTCCGCGAGCACGACGAGATGAGCGTCGCCGCGCCATTCGCGCGCCACCGTGATCTTCTGCCACAGCGCGACGAGGGGATCGGACGGAAGCGTGACCGAGGCGTTCGCGGCGGCCAGCACCTTGCCGGCGTAGTCGGCACCGGCGACGACCGGGTCGATCAGCGAGCGGGCCTCGGCGAGTTGGCCGACCGTGAGGCGCGCGCCGACCCGCCGCATCGCCCGCTCGGCGGCCAGGAATCGGGCGGCCTGCCACCGCTCGGGCGGCGCGGTGTCCCACACACCCGCCATGGTCCGCACCGCCCGTGGGCTGAAGTTGTAGAAGGTCGCGAGCGTGATCTGCCACGGAACCGCGCCCATCGCGGCCGACCGGAAGGCCAGGTACGCCGGTACGCGGTCGGTCACGCCGAGCGCGGCCGCTTCCTCCGCGCTCTCGGGGGTGAGGTAGATGAACAGGTGGGCGGCGCTGATGGCGCGGCTGATGTCGCGGACGGCGTTCAGGTCCATCGAGCGGTCGCCGGAGTGAGCTGAGTCGGCAAGGTCGGCAAAGTCGTCAAGGTGCATCGCGGTTACCTCGTCCTGGAGTCGGGCGGCGCCTGTCAGGCGGCGGTTTCGGCGGTGGCAGTCAGCACCGCGCGGCCGAGGGTGTGACCGGCCATGGTGAAGCCGAGGACGGCCGGGGTCGCGTCGGCCGGGACGCCGATGGAGTCGACGTCGAGGGCGTGCACCACGACGAAGTAGCGGTGCGGGCCGTGCCCGGCCGGCGGGGCGGCGCCGATGTAGCGGGCTGCGCGGGCGTCGTTGGGCAGCTGGTAGGCGCCCACCGGCAGGCCCGAGCCGGTGTCGTCGCCGGCGCCCTCGGGCAGTTCGGTGACGGTGGCGGGGATATCGACGGCCGCCCAGTGCCAGAACCCGGACCCGGTGGGGGCGTCGGGGTCGTAGACGGTGACGGCGTAGCTCCTGGTGCCGCTCGGGGCGCCGTCCCACGACAGTTGCGGGGACATGTCCTTCCCGCCGGGCAGGCCGGAGGCGTGCTGCTCGGGCGGCCAGGCCGCTCCGTCGGTGACGGTGGCGCTGGTGACGGTGAAGGTCGCCGCCTCGGGGAGGCGGGCGAAGGGGTCGTTGGCGTGCATGTGACATTCCTTCAGGTCTGAGGTCTGAGGTCTGGGGTGCCGGGGAGTTGGCACGGCTGTGGCCGCCCGGCCGCGGAGTCGGTGCGGTGCAACGGCTTCACAGACGACTCTCACCACCACGCTGAATCGACAGTAACAGCAATAATCGATTATCAAAACGATCGTCTATGCTGGCGGCATGACTGGCACCCTCCACACCTCGGCTCCCTCCGGGAAGCAGATGCTTTCCGAGCAGGTCTACGCACACCTGCGGGACGCGATCATGCGCGGGAAGCACGCCCCTGGCGACGCCCTCAAACCGCAGGACCTCGCCAGGGCGCAGGGCGTAAGCCTGGCCGTCACGCGCGAGGCACTCGTGCGGCTGGTCGGTGAGGGGCTCGCCGACCGGCTGCACAACCGCGGATTCGTGGTCCCGTCCTTCTCCGACCACCGCTGGCAGGAGATCGCGGAGGCTCGCCGGACCATCGAACCGGTCGTGCTGCGCATGTCGATCGAGCGCGGCGACGTCGACTGGGAGGTCCGCGTTCGGGCGGCCCACCATCGACTGGTTCGCACTCCGGCGTACGCACCGGAGGAGGGCGAGCACTACACCGCCGCTTGGGCCGAGGCCCACAGAGCCTTCCACCGCACGCTCCTGGAGGGATGCGCGAACCCCGCCCTGCTGGACGCCTTCGACCGGCTGTGGACCGCGAGCGAGCTGGCCCGCCGCTGGTCGGCGCACCGCAACCCCGACCGGGACGGCGCAAGGGAACACCGCAGGCTGGAGGAGGCGGCGTTGGCCCGCGACGCCGACACCGCGGCCGCGGTCCTGATTCAGCACCTCACCTTGACCGCGACCGCTCTGACCGACCTTCGCCCGCCTGGTTGACGGCCGTCAGCAAGTGACGAGACCCCTGACTGTCCCTTCCCCTGCACCGCCGTACGACGTTGCGCGGCCGAACTCGAAGAGGGATCCGGCTTCGCGACCTCCGCCAACTGCGGCGGAGGCGACCGCAGTTACGCCTTTCGCTCCTCCACTTTCCCCTTCGTCTGGGAAGGGTGCTCGCGCTGGTCGAGGTGGTGATCAGGAGCACGTGGTCGTCCGTCACGGGTGGTCTCTGGGGTTCTCGGGGTGGGACTTGGGGGCCGCTGCGTAGATTCCGTGGCGGGAGGGATGTGCATGACGGACGTGCTGACGTGGACGATCGAGCGGCGGGTGCAGCGGGCCGAGTTGTTGCGTAAGGAGCCGGCCGAACTCGAGGTGGAGGTAGCTCGGTTGGAGGAGCTGACGTCGGAGTATCGGCGGATCATGGAGATCGTGACCGGGGCGGACGGGCCGGTGATGGCCAAGGACGTGGCGCGGGCGCTGGGCCGTGAGCTCACGCCGGGAAAGGTGGAGCCGGTCCGTGGGCAGGTGCGCAAACTTGCCGACCGGGGCTGGCTGGCGAGGGCGGGAGCGGGACGTAACCTGCCGCGCTGAGAGGCCGGGGTGTGGGAGGGGCGGCTGGTTCTTGCCGTAACAAGAGTGCCCCCAGCGGTAGTTGGGATGTGTGTGAAGACAACCAGCCCCGCCGAGGAGCGTGCTGTCTACTAGGTTCGTCTCCCGGTGTCGAAACGGACCCTCGATCTCGTCGGCGATCTGATACGCCGTGAAGGCAACCGGCTGGGCACCCGCTGGCGCAAGGTCCCCGCAGGCGCTCAGGCGTTGATCGTGCTCGCCGTTCTCCGCCATGACCAGCGGCTTTCCGACATGGCCGCCGGCAACCAGGTTTCCGCCCCGACCGTGCGCCGCTGGGTGAGCGAGGTCCTGCCTCTCCTGGCCGCCCGCGCACCGCGTCTGGACCGGGCCCTGAAGAAGATCGCCAGGCGGGGCGGTGCGGTGGTCCTGAAGGACGGCACCTTGATCCGCAGCCGACGCCGTGGCGGAAAGGACAACCGGAAGAACTACAGCGGGAAACATAAGGCCCACGGCCTGCTGTTTCTCGCGCTGACCGACGAGAAGGGCAATCTGATCTGGATCTCCTCGGCCCTGCCCGGCCCGGACGCTCCAGCGAGATCACCGCCGCCCGCCACGACAAGATGACCGAACGCCTCCGCGAGGCCGGCCTCGGCGCCCTGGCAAACCTCGGCTTCGCCAACCTCAAGTCCTGGCGCATCCTGACCAAGGTCCGCTTGCCGCCCGGCACGCGACCACCCTCCTGCGGGCCCTCCTCGTCCTCGCGACCACCGAAGTTCAGAGGTGACGGACGATCTCCCCACAACGATCAAGTTCCTGACCGGCACGAGTCCACCACTCACGCCCCACGCCAAGCCCATGACCTGCGAAATCAGGATGAAAATCTCTCACTGGGCCAGTTACAAGGCGCTCCAAGCGGCGGAGCAACTGTCGGCGGGGGAGGCTTACGAGGCGAGTGGCTACATGTTTGTGGACGAACTTGGGAGGCCGCTCACCGGCCGAATACTGCGTACGCAGGCGT
Source organism: Streptomyces sp. NPDC048442 (assembly GCF_040651475.1). NCBI lineage: Bacteria > Bacillati > Actinomycetota > Actinomycetes > Kitasatosporales > Streptomycetaceae > Streptomyces > Streptomyces sp. NPDC048442. The sequence continues at coordinate 383,555 of NZ_JBEZKB010000004.1, read as the reverse complement.
GCGCGATTATGGCTGAGCACGCGCTGCGACGCGTCCGGCTCTTCGACGCCCGCGCGAGTTGCTTCACCTACCTTGCGAACAATGGGGTGCCGGAGCACCTGCTGGCTCGATGGGCGGGCCGCACGAACGTCAAGACCACCAAACAGTGGTACGTGAAGCCGGATATCGAGGACCTTCGGCCGGCAGCGCAGACGTGGGAGGGGCTGGCGAGCCCGACCCCCTCCTGTGAGAGATGGCAGCCTGGACGGGTGACTCAGACGACGGCGGAGACCCTGCAATTGACGGCAGAGACCCTGCAATACCGCTTTGACGGGCCAGAAGACGCTCCGGTCCTCGTCCTGGGGCCCTCCCTCGGTACTACATGGCACATGTAGGCGAAGCCGTCCTGAGGCGTCTACCCAGTCCAGTGCGGGCGTGTATGCCTGGGTTCGGGGTCGTGCAGTAGGCAGGTGTCCATGGGGTTCGTGACTCGCAGGTGACACCTGCAACGTAATGAAGCCCCGCCGGTCTGCTTGGGGCTTCATCGTGCGGCTGGTCAGAATGGGCCGGCGTCTACGTTGGGGGTTTTGTTGCGCGTCGGCTCGCCGCTTTCGAGGACACAGAGGATCGATGCGGGCGAGCGGCCAATCAGCCGCGTGCGGCAGGCGGTCCCTGCGGATCAGTACGGGTCCCGGCCCGCTGACGGAATGAGATCCCACCGCCCACCGCGCCGCCCGCCCATAGACAGATGAGTCTCCAGGCGGTGCCCCTGTTCGTTCTTCAGATCACTACGGCCCACGACCAACTCCACGGCGATGGGATTTGGAACACTCGTGATCCGCCGGACACGCCTTGACAGCCTGACCGGCAGCCTCCAGTCGGCCTTGCGGATTTGAGCAGGTGGCCGGAACCGTTTCAGGAAGGTCGGGACGGCTGGGCGCTGTAACCACGGCCGCGGCGCTGTTGGTTCGTTGCACGCGTGAATGATCACATGGCAGCATGCCCGAGTGACCGACAACGGGGACGACATACCGAAGCAGCAACCGGTGTCGATGTTGGCCGAGTTGGTGGATGCTCCGGTTCCGCCGGCCTCGCCCGACGGGACGCGAGCTGTTCCGCAGGGTCCGAAGCAGGCTGATGTGGTGGAGGCGAGACGCGAGTTCGCGCGGCTGCTGGGGGAGTTCAGGCGCCACACGGCCCTGGTGCCCTTCGATGACCGGGGGAGTCCGTGGACCGCGGATTTCCACAAGGTCCGGTGGATCTGCGCGTTCTCGGACGAGGAGGCGCTGGCGCGGTTCGCACAGGCACGGGGAGAGGCGACGCGCGAGTGGGAGTACCGGAGGATTCTGGGCGCGCGGCTGCTGGATGTGATGGTGCCGCTGCTGCCGGGCCCGGGAGGCGTTGCCCTGGATGCGGGCAGTGCGGCCGGGGTGCTGTTTCCGCCGGTGCGCGGGATCGTCCCGGACGAGGTGGCGGTGGATGTTGAGGGGGAGAGGCAGTGAGTGGGAAAGAGCCTGATCTTGAAGCGCCGCCGACGGCGCTGGCGGAAATAGCGCAGGGCATCAACCTGGCGCTTTCCGAGCTGAAGGAGCTCGGGATGATCGGTGAGGCGTCGACGGGCCGGGGATTCTCCGATCTGTCCCTGCCCGGGCTGGAGTTGGGATTCGGAGCCCTGACGTCGGAGTTCGAGACCTTTTGCGACCGGTGGGAGTGGGGCGTACGGGCACTGGCCCTGAAGGGAAACGTTTTTGCCCAAGGGGTGGGCCTGTCCGCAGGTTCGTTCGCGGAGCAGGAACGATACGTCAAGGACTCGTTCAAGATCGGAGTGAACTCCCTCAACGGGAACCCGCACCTGTCCGAGGACGAGGTGACGAAGATGCGCTGGGACACCATCCGTGACCAGCACACGTGGGACAACGCCGACTGGAGCCCCGGGTCGATACTCAAGGCGCACGGCGAGGTGAACCAGACCTGGAACAACACCGCGTACGACGTCGAGGACTCGCGGCTCGACGCGATGGAGCAACTGGGTCTGCTCGAACCGCAACAGCGTGAGGCGAAGGACGCGGAGCTCAAGGAGTCGCTCAGTCCCGACCGGGCAACCATCGACCAGGCCCAGCAGCCGCGGTGGGGGCAGAACCGCTGATGGTGGACTGGCGGGAGTGGGGCGACAAGATCGTCGACGGTGTCGACCAGGGCATCGACAAGGGCAAGGAACTCCTCGGCGAAGGCGTCGACTATGCGACCGACAAGGCTGGCCAGGGCCTCGACATGGTCGGTGCGCACGACTGGGCGGACGCGGTCCAGGACAAGGGCGACGAGGTGGCGTCCTCGCTGGGGGCGGAGGTCGGCGAGCAGCAGCTCGGGCAGAGCGAGGAAGCGAACGAGCTGATCCACGGCAAACCAGAGAAGATCGCCGCGACAGTGAAGAACCTGCGGGACTTCCAGAAGGCGTTCGACCTCGTCGGCGGCGGCATGAAGAAGCTGGACTCCAGCCGCTGGAAGGGCAAGGCGGCCGACGCCTTCCGGGAAAAGTTCCAGACTCAGCCGACCGCCTGGCTGCACGCGGCGGACGCGATGGAGGACGCGGCCAATGCATTGGAGACATTTTCTAAAGCGGTCGTGAGCGCGCAGGGCAAGGCGCGTGAGGCGATCGCGCTGTACAAGGAGGGCAACCAGGACTCCAAGACGGCGATCGAGGCGTACAACAAGAAGGTTGACGCCTACAACGCGGCCCGCAACGGGGACAGCCCGCTGCCCCACCCCGGAGAGTGCACCGACCCGGGCGAGACCAAGCGGCAACGCGCACGGGAGATCCTGAATGACGCCCGCACCGCGCGCAACACCGCCGGCGAGACAGCCAAGAGCGCAGTGCAGGCAGCGCTGGCACACGCACCCAAGGAACCGACCGGGCTCAACAAGGCCGCACTCGAAGCGATGGACCACGTCCTGGGCCAAGGCGTCGAGCTGACCCACTTCGGCGGCGGAATCCTCAAGGGCGCGGCAGGCATGGTCAACTTCGTCCGCTCGGTCAACCCTACGGATCTGTACAACCTGACCCACCCGGCGGAGTACTACAAAGGCGTCAACATGACGCTCGCCGGCCTGGTGTCCACCGCGGCGAACCCGGACAGGGCCCTGAGGGACGCCTGGAACGCGGCGAAGGGCGACCCTTCGGAGTTCCTCGGCCGCCTCGTGCCCGAAATGATCGGATCGAAGGGCGCCGGCCTGCTCAAGGGAGGACTGCGCACCGGACTGAACGGCGCCAAGCACCTGCCCGAACCCGACGGGGAGAAGCCGATCACGGACGGCAGCCGCGGGGACCAGCAGAAGGACCCCCATCACCACAGCAACACATGTGACGAGAACCGCTGCGAAGGCGACCCGGTGGACATGGCGAGCGGCCGCGTGCTGCTGCCGCAGACGGACATCGCCCTCCCCGGCTCCCTCCCCCTGCTGTTCCGGCGCACGTTCGACTCCTCGCACCGGTCGGGCCGCTGGTTCGGCCCGACCTGGTCGAGCACCGTGGACCAGCGCCTGGAAATCGACTCCGAAGGCGTGGTCTTCAGCTGCGACGAGGGCAGCCTGCTGGCGTACCCGCACCCGGCCCCCGGTGTCCCGGTCCTGCCCGCACATGGCCGGCAGTGGCCCCTGGACCGGGTCGAGAACGGCTACACACTCACCGATCCCGGCACCGGCAGGGTCTGGCACTTCGTCGATCACAGCGACGAGCTCGCGCTCCTGGCCCAGGTCGACGACCGCAACGGCCGCTGGATCACCTTCGAGCACGACACCGCGGGCGCCCCGACCTCAATCGTCCACCACGGCGGCTACCACCTGAAACTCACCACGGCCGACGGCCGGGTGACGGGCCTGCACCTCGCCGGAGCGGCTGCGGACGGATCCGACCAGGAGATTCTCCGCTACGGCTACACCGACGGCCACCTGAGCGAGGTCACCAACTCCTCAGGTCGGCCCCTGCAGTTCGGCTGCGACGCACAAGGTCGCATCACCTCGTGGACCGACACCAACAACAGCCGCTACGACTACGTCTACGACGACCAGGACCGCTGCACTTACCAGTCCGGCACCCACGGACACATCGAATCCCGGTTCACCTGGGGCTCCACCGACCCGGCAACCGGCCTGTGCACCAATGCACTCACCGACGGTCTCGGCCATACCAAGCGCTTCCTCGTCAACGAGCGCTCCCAGATCGTCGCCGAGATCGATCCGCTGGGAGCCACCACCCGCTTCACCCACGACCGCCGCAACCGGCTGCTGTCACGGACCGACCCACTGGGCCGCGTCAGCCACTTCGCCTACGACGAGCACGGCCGCAGGACGCTGGCGGAGCGCCCGGACGGCCGGCAGACGCGGGCCGAGTACGACGACAACGGCATGCCGGTACGCCTGGTCGGCACCGATGGCCGCGTCACCCGCCAGACCTTCGACGAGCACGGCAACCGCACCTCGGTAACCGACCCCTCGGGCGCGACCACGCAGTTCGCGTACGACGCGGCAGGCCATCAGACCTCGGTGACGGATCCACTCGGAGCCACCACCCGCCTCCTCCTCGACCGTCGGGGCCTTCCCATCGAGGTCACCGACCCGTTGGGTGCCACGACCCGTTACGCACACGATGCCTTCGGCCGCACCGTCCAGATCACCGACCCCCTCGGCGCGGAAACCCGGCTGGAGTGGACGGTCGAAGGCCACCCGTCCCGGCGCACCGCCCCCGACGGCACCGTGCAGTCCTGGACCTACGACGGCGAGGGCAACTGCCTCACCCATACCGACGCGATGGGCGGCACGACCCGCTTCACCTACACGGACTTCGACCTGCTCACGTCCCGCACCGGCTCGGACGGAGTGCGCCACGAGTTCTCCCACGACACCAACCTGCGGCTGACACGGGTGACCAACCCGCAGGGCCTGACATGGGACTACGCCTACGACGCAGCAGGCCGGCTGGCCACGGAAACCGACTTCGACGGCCGGCCACTGACCTACGCCTACGACGCGGCGGGGCACATGATCTCCCGGACGAACGGCCTGGGCCAGCGCATCGACTTCACCCACAACACCCTCGGCCAGGTCATCCGCAAGGAGGCCGAAGGCACCGCGGTCACGACCTTCGAGTACGACATCTTCGATGAACTCGCCATCGCCGTAGGTCCGGACGCTCGTCTGGAACGCCTGCGGGATCGCCACGGCCGGCTGAGATCCGAGAAGGTCAACGGCCGGACCCTGACGTACGAGTACGACGCTCTGGGCCGCAGAGTGCGGAGGACGGCACCCGGCGGGGCGGTCAGCGAATGGTCGTACGACGCGGCGGGCCGCAGAACGAAGCTCATCGCGTCCGGACGCGACATTGCCTTCTCCTTCGACGCCTCGGGCCGCGAAGTGGAGCACATCGTCTCCGACTTCGTGACACTGAGCTCCTCGTTCGACGAAATGGGCCGTCTGACGGACCAGGAGGTCACTTCCCAGGACAACCGTCTCCAGCACCGCGCCTACTTCTACGGTGCGGGCGGCGGTCTCGTCGGTATCAGCGATGCCCTCTCCGGTCCCCGTGGCTTCGACGTGGACCCCTCCGGTCGCGTCACGGCTGTCCACGCGAGGGGCTGGACGGAGCGGTACACGTACGACGACGCCGGAAACCAGACCGGAGCCTCCTGGCCGGCGACACACCCCTCCCACGTGGCAACAGGAGCACGCACCTACGACGGCACCCGGATCGCCAGCGCGGGCGCCGTCCGCTACGAACACGACGGCCAGGGCCGGATCGTCCTACGCCAAAAGACCCGGCTCTCCCGAAGTCCCGATACCTGGCGCTACCAGTGGGACCCGGAGGATCGCCTCACCGCCGTGACTACACCGGACGGCACGGTCTGGCAGTACGCCTACGATCCCCTCGGCCGTCGCATATCCAAGCAGTCCCTCGCTGAGACGGTCCACTTCACCTGGGACGGCACCACCCTCTGCGAGCAGACGACCGCAAACCTCGTCCTGACCTGGAATCACGCGGGCCAGCGCCCCCTTTCCCAGACGGAACGCCGCACGGACACCGATGACGAACGCTTCTTCGCCATCGTCACCGACCTCATCGGCACCCCGACGGAACTCGTCGACGAACACGGCGACGTGGCCTGGCGAACCCGCACCACCCTCTGGGGAACGACGACGTGGAACCGCGACGCCACGGCATACACCCCGCTCCGCTTCCCGGGCCAGTACTTCGACCCCGAATCGGGCCTCCACTACAACTACTTCCGCTACTACGACCCAGAAGCGGCCCGCTACCTCAGCCAGGACCCCCTTGGTCTCGCCCCTGCCCCCAATCCTGTGGCATACGTCCACAACCCTCTGCTGTGGGCCGACCCTCTCGGGTTGAGCCCCTGCCGAAAGAACGAGCCGGCGGACCCGACGTGGGGCGGCAGGGTTGTCTACGGTGAACTGGACGCAAAGGGCCGGCCTACAGCAATGCATGCCACGCTGGGAGACGACATGATGGGAAAGTTTCCTACCGACCCACACGGTGATCCCCCTGGCTGGCAGAAGGGCAAGGGATACAACCGTGCCCACCTCCTCGGCGCACAACTCGGTGGATCCAACTTTGACCCGGCAAATTTCGTCACCATGCACTCTTACGCTAATTCTCCCGTAATGAGACATATTGAGAAGGAAGTCAGGCAAGCAGTCGAGGCCGGGGAGACCATCCAGTACACCGTCACTCCTCGATACAATCTAGACAGCCCCATCCCGCTGGGGGTGACCATTGAGGCATACGGGTCGAAGGGTTTCCAATTCTCTCAGCATCCTAGTACCGGAACTACTGGTCCCTCAAATACCGCATATATACCCAACAAGCCGAATTAGCCCAATCTCTCGGCATCCCAAAATCGTTCGACCCCTGAAAAGAGGAAACCGTCATGACCAATGCGCTTACACGTCTTCTGGAAATCGCTCCAGCGCCGAGCGAGCCCCGCCGGAAGGACTGGAGTGCGGTCGAGAGCAGGCTCGGGGTTGGGCTTCCCGCCGATTACAAGGAGTTCATCCAGGTATACGGAGGCAGCGACTGGGACGATTATCTGTACGTCCTGGAGCCTGACTGCCCCAACAAGCACTACGACCTCATTAAGTGGGCAGGGTTTCAACCCGACGCCCTCGAAGGTCTGTGGGAAGTCGAGAAGAAGCCGGCGGAGCTGGAGGTCGAGGGGTCCCGAGTTCTCCCCTGGGCGACCACGGACAACGGAGAATGCCTCTACTGGCTTATTCGGCCCGGCCTTGAGCCGGACCGGTGGACCGTCATGGTGAACGAGGCGCGCGGCGAGCGATGGGAGCACTTCCCTGTCTCCTGCACACAATTTCTCGCCGCTTCCCTTGACGGAGATCTGCAGTCGGAAATTCTCTGGTCCCAGTACCCCCGGGAGACGCATGAATTCTTCCAACTCGGTCCGGCATAACGCACTGACTCCAGCCTTCGTTTTCTCGCCGCGCTGTCCCGTGGGAGTTGGACGCTGCTCGGGTCGTTGCTTATCGCAGCCCCGAAGGTGACGTGAGGCCGTCAAGCGAGGGGCGATAATCCGGAACAACTGGAGAGGGAGTCGACCTTCGCCGCACTGTGCGGGGTCACCCCTGTCGAGCGCCCCTCGGACGTCGGCAGGTCCGCCGCCTCAACCGTGGCGGTGACCGGCAGGCCAATGCCGCGCTCCACCGCATCGTGTTCACCCGACTGCGGGTCGACCCACGTACCAAGGACTACTACGAGCGCCGGATCAAGGAGGGGAAGACCCGTCGCGAAATCATCCGTTGCCTCAAACGCTACGCGGCCCGGGAGGTCTTCCACCTGGTCAAACAGCTACAGCCGGACCCCCGCTCATAGGGGCTGTCGTGACCGATGAGAGGGTCGGACGGGTGACTGAGACGGTGAAGAACACCCTGCAATACCGCTTTGACGGGCCAGAAGACGCTCCGGTCCTCGTTCTGGGCCCCTCCCTCGGTACCACATGGCACATGTGGGACCGCCAGATACCCGAGCTCACCCGCACCTGGCGGGTGTTCCGCTTCGATCTGCCGGGGCACGGGGGCGCCCCCGCCGAACCCGTCGCCTCGGTCGGTGATCTGACGGGCAGGCTGCTGTCGGTCCTCGACGGGCTGGGTATTCAGCGCTTCGGTTACGCGGGCTGCTCGATCGGCGGTGCGATCGGTGCCGAGCTGGCCCTGCGCCACCCGCAGCGGGTGGCCTCCCTGGCGCTGGTCGCCGCCTCGCCCCGGTTCGGCACCGCCGACGAGTTCCGCCAGCGTGGCGTCATCGTCCGTACGAACGGCATGGAGCCGATGGCGGCGTCCACGCCTGGCCGCTGGTTCACCCCGGCCTTCGCCGCCGCGCAGCCCGCCATCGTCGAGTGGGCCGTGCAGATGGTCCGGACCACCGACCCCGGCTGCTACATCGCCGCCTGCGAGGCCCTCGCCGCCTTCGACGTACGTCCCGAGCTGGGCCGGATCGCGGTGCCCACCCTCGTCGTGGTCGGCGAGCAGGACCAGGTCACCGGGCCCGCCGACGCGCGCACCCTGGTCGCGGGCATCCCGGACGCCCGCCTCGCGCTCGTCCCGGGCGCCTCCCACCTGACCCCCGTTGAGCAGCCCGCCGCCGTCACCGATCTGCTGGTGCGGCACTTCGGCTCCGCCTGGGAGGACGGCAGCACCACTCTGCTGGCGCCCGTACCGCCACTGCCGGCCGCTGCCGCCGAGGCGCCGGCCCCGGCCCCGGCCGATGCCGCGCCGCAGCCCGCGCACACCCCTGCGGCGGCCCCCGACCCCGAGCCGCTCGCCGCCGGCCGCCCCGACCCGTACGACGAAGGCCTGAAGGTGCGCCGCGAGGTCCTCGGCGAGGCGTACGTCGACGCGGCGCTGGCCGGGGCGGACGACATGACCGGCGACTTCCAGGACCTCCTGACCCGCTATGCCTGGGGCGAGATCTGGACCCGGGACGGGCTCGACCGCCGCACCCGCAGCGTGATCGCCCTCACCGCGCTCGTCGCCGGAGGCCGCCAGGAGTCCCTCTCCGCCCACGTCAGGGCCGCCCTGCGCAACGGGCTCACCCCCGCAGAAATCCGCGAGGTGCTGCTCCAGACCGCCGTGTACTGCGGCGTCCCGGCGGCGCACGCGGCCTTCGAAACCGCCAGAGAAGTGGTCCGACAGGAGACCACACCGCAGCCGTAGCAGGATGGAAGCCATGAGCAGCAGCATCACCCTGACCAAGAAGTCCCACGCCTGCGTCCGCCTGGAGAAGGACGGCCGCACCCTCGTCGTCGACCCGGGCTCTTTCAGCGAGTCCGACGCCGCGCTCGGCGCCGACGCGATCCTGGTGACGCACGAGCACCCGGACCACTTCAGCGAGGATCACCTGCGGGCCGCCCTGGAGGCGAACCGGGCCGCCGAGATCTGGACGCTGCGCAGCGTCGCCGAGAAGATCTCCGCCGCGTTCCCGGGACGGGTGCACACCGTCGGGCACGGCGATGCCTTCAGCGCCGCCGGATTCGACGTCCAGGTGCACGGCGAGCTCCACGCCGTCATCCACCCCGACCTCCCGCGCATCACCAACGTCGGCTTCCTGTTGGACGGTTCGGTCTTCCACCCCGGCGACGCGCTCACCGTCCCCGACCACCCCGTGGAGACGCTGCTGCTGCCCGTGATGGCCCCCTGGAGCAAGGTCTCCGAGGTGATCGACTACGTCCGCGAGGTCAAGCCGCGCCACGCGTACGACATCCACGACGCGCTCCTCACCGACCTCGCCCTGCCGCTGTACGGCCATCACATCGGCGGCCTCGGCGGCGGCGCCCAGCACCACCACCTCGCGCCCGGTGCCACCGCGACTCTGTGACAGCGGCCGGTACACCCCCGACTGTCAGACCCGACGAGTAGGTTGAGAAACATGCGCATCGCCACCTGGAACGTCAACTCGATCACCGCCCGACTGCCGCGGCTGCTGGCCTGGCTGGAGAACACCGGCACGGACGTGCTGTGCATCCAGGAGACCAAGTCCACCGCCGAGCAGTTCCCCGCCGCCCAGCTGCGCGAGCTCGGCTACGAGTCCGCGGTCGTCGCCGACGGCCGGTGGAACGGCGTGGCGCTGATCTCGAAGGTCGGCCTGGAGGACGTCGTCCAGGGCCTGCCCGGCGGCCCGGAGTACGGCGGTGTGCAGGAGCCCAGGGCCGTCTCCGCGACCTGCGGCCCGCTCCGCCTCTGGTCGGTGTACGTGCCCAACGGCCGCGAGGTCGAGCACGAGCACTACACGTACAAACTGGCCTGGTTCGAGGCGCTGAAGGCAGCCGTCGCCGAAGACGCGGCGGGGTCACGGCCGTTCGCCGTTCTGGGTGATTTCAATGTCGCCCCGGCCGACGAGGACGTCTGGGACCCGGCGCTCTTCGAGGGCGCCACACACGTCACGCCCGCCGAGCGGGCCGCCCTCGCGGCGCTCCGTGAAGGGGGCCTCAGCGACGTGGTGCCGCGCCCGCTGAAGTACGACCACCCGTTTACCTTCTGGGACTACCGTGAGCTCGGTTTCCCCAAGAACAAGGGCATGCGCATCGACCTCGCCTACGGAAACAAGCCGTTCACCGACGCCGTCAAGGACGCCTACGTGGACCGCGAGGAGCGCAAGGGCAAGGGTGCGTCCGACCACGCCCCGGTGGTCGTCGACCTGGAGCTCTGACGGCGCGGGACGCCCTCTCCGGGGCCCCGGCGGCGGGCCCTGAGGGGGGCGTCAATCCCGCGCGCCTGTGGTGTGCACAGCCATGTGGGTGCGAACCTGAGCAGTATGAATTTCTTGGGCACCTGGCGCAAGCGTCATGGCACGGCGCGCGGCACGGCGGTGGACACGTCCGACGACGCCGATCAGGAGGGCATCGCCGCACTGCTCGCGGAGTGCGAGCTGCTGCGTGTCCGGGCCGCCCAGCAGGGCCTCGAACTGGACGATTCCCCTGCCTCGCTGGAGGCCCTGGACCAGCTCCCGCCGCGCTGGCGCGACGATCCGGAGGAGCTGCCCTGGTTCGGCAACGACGCGGGTCTCTACCTCGGCACCGTGATCGTCCGCACCGTTCCCGGGGCCCACTGGCACCTGTGGCCCAGCGGGACGCCCGTCGTGATGCTGGCCTCCGGCCGGGACATCGCAGTGGTCGGCGCCGGACTGGACTGGGCGGCGACCGGAGCCCCCGAGCTGTCCCAGGTGTACGCGGAGGCCTCCGAGGCGTGACCGGGCCAACCGCGTAAAGGTGACCGGGTCCACCACGTAAAGGTGACCGGGTCAACCGCGTAAATACGGCTATTGGCAGTTCGTCCCTCTTGTGCGTGTCGGGCGTGAAGTCCCTTTCCGGGATGGATAGTTTGCGCTGACCTCGACACAGCTGAGAGTGGGTAGGGCAGCGTATGGCCGTCGATCCGTTGATCGAGCTGCGTGACGTCAACAAGTACTTCGGGAAGTTGCACGTCCTCCAAGACATCGACCTCACCGTCGGCCGCGGGGAGGTGGTGGTGGTCATCGGCCCGTCCGGCTCGGGCAAGTCAACGCTCTGCCGGGCGATCAACCGGCTGGAGTCGATCGAGTCGGGCAGCATCCGCATCGACGGAAAGCCCCTCCCCGAGGAGGGCAAGGCGCTTGCGAAGCTGCGTGCGGAAGTCGGAATGGTGTTCCAGTCCTTCAACCTCTTCGCGCACAAGACCGTCCTGGCCAACGTCTCGCTCGCCCAGGTCAAGGTCCGCGGCCGGAAGAAGGAAGAGGCCGACAAGCGCTCCCGTGAACTCCTGGAGCGCGTCGGGCTCGCCGCGCAGGCCGACAAGTTCCCCGCCCAGCTCTCCGGCGGCCAGCAGCAGCGCGTGGCCATCGCCCGCGCCCTGGCCATGGACCCCAAGGCACTCCTGTTCGACGAGCCGACCTCGGCACTCGACCCGGAGATGATCAACGAGGTCCTGGAGGTGATGCAGCAGCTCGCCGCCGACGGCATGACCATGGTCGTGGTCACCCACGAGATGGGCTTCGCCCGGTCCGCCGCCAATCGCGTCGTGTTCATGGCGGACGGCTGCATCATCGAGGACCGCACCCCCGAGGACTTCTTCCTGAACCCCTCGAGCGACCGTGCCAAGGACTTCCTCTCCAAGATCCTCAAGCACTGAGCGGGGGGCGAATCCATGTTGCGAACCAAGCTGCGTACGAAGAGAACACTCGTCGCCCTCGCGCTGGCGCTCCTCGCCGTCGCCTGCGGCAAGGAGGGCAGCCCCCCGGTCAAGGGCCCCAGCCGCGACCAGCTCCCCGACTACAAGGTCGTCTCGGGCTTCTCCCTGCCCTCCTCGCCGACCTGGGAGAAGGCGAAGCGGCGCGGCCGCCTGGTCGTCGGCGCCAAGGAGGACCAGCCGTACATGGGGGAGAAGGACCCGGCGAGCGGCCGCTACTCCGGCTTCGACATCGAGATCGCCAAGATGGTCTCGGCCTCGCTCGGCTTCGACCCCGCCTCGGTGCAGTTCCGCACGATCGCCTCCGCGAACCGCGAAACAGCCCTGCAGAACGGGCAGATCGACTACTACGTCGGCACCTACACCATCAACGACAAGCGCAAGAAGCTCGTCGGCTTCGCCGGCCCGTACTACCTGGCCGGCCAGTCCCTCCTCGTGCGCACCGACGAGAAGGACATCAAGGGACCGGGCGACCTGGCCGGCAAGCGCGTCTGCTCCGCCGCCGGATCCACCCCGTACCAGCGGATCGACGAGGAGCACCCCGAGGCGGACCTCGTCGCGTACGACACGTACTCGGTCTGCGTCGACAACCTGCTGACCTTCCAGGTCGACGCCGTCACTACCGACGACACGATCCTGATGGGGTACGCCGCCAAGGTCCCCGACGAGATGAAGGTCGTCGGCAAGCCCTTCTCCGAGGAGCCGTACGGCATCGGCGTCCCGCGCAGCGACAACGCGCTGCGGTTCGCGATCGACGACGCACTCGCCGCCCGCGAAAGAGACGGCGACTGGCAGAAGGCGTACGACGTGACGCTCGGTCTGTCCGGCCGCAAGGCCACTCCCGCACCGCCCATCGACCGCTACCCGGCGAGCTGAGGGAGACCGCACCCACATGAACGTACTCACCGACAACTTCTCCCTCTACGGCAAGGGATTCCTCGGCACCGTCGAACTGACCGTCTACGCTTCCCTGTTGGCCCTCGTGCTCGGCTTCGTCATGGCGTCCTGCCGGGTCTCGCCGGTCGGCTCCTTCCGGGCGCTCGGCACGGCCTGGGTGACGGTGCTGCGGAACACGCCGCTCACGCTGCTGTTCTTCGCGGTGCTCCTGGGGCTGCCGAGGTTCGGGCTCGTGCTGCCCTTCCAGCTCTTCGCGGTGCTCGCGCTCGGCTGCTACACCTCCGCGTTCATCTGCGAGGCGCTGCGCTCGGGCATCAACACCGTCCCGCTGGGGCAGGGCGAGGCGGCCCGCAGCCTGGGCATGACCTTCGGGCAGACCCTGTCGACGGTGGTGCTGCCGCAGGCCTTCCGGTCCGTGATCCCGCCCGTCGGCTCCACGCTCATCGCGCTCGCCAAGAACTCGGCGATCGCCGGCGCCTTCTCCGTCACCGAGCTCCTCGGCACGTACAAGACCCTCAACGAGCTGGGTTACAGCGTCATCTGGAGCTTCCTCTGGATCGCTGTCGGATACCTGATCATCACCCTCACCATCAGCGCGCTCTTCCACGTGCTGGAGAAGCGCTGGGGAGTCGCCCGATGAGCCGTGCACTTGCGACGGCGTCCACCGCCCTCTACGACATTCCCGGCCCCAAGACCCGGCAGCGGCACCTGGTGTACGGGGTCTTCTCGACGATCCTGCTGCTCGCGATCGTCGGCTGGGTCGTGTACCTCCTGTTCCACACCGACCAGTTCACGGCGGCCAAATGGAACCCGTTCCAGTACAAGGGCATCCAGGAACTCCTGCTCCGCGGACTCGCAAACACGCTCAAGGCGTTCGCGTTCGCCGCGGTGCTCTCCCTCGCCCTGGGGGCGCTCCTCGCGGTCGGGCGTCTGTCCGAGCACCGCCCGGTGCGCTGGGTGTCCGCACTGTGCGTGGAGTTCTTCCGCGCCATGCCCGTGCTGGTGATGATCTTCTTCATCTTCGTGGCGCTGAAGGTCCAGCCGCTGCCCGCGCTGGTGGCCGGACTGACGCTCTACAACGGCTCGGTGCTCGCGGAGGTGTTCCGCAGCGGAGTGCACTCCGTGGACCGCGGCCAGCGGGAGGCGGCGTACGCGCTCGGCATGCGCAAGACGCAGGTCATGACGCACGTCCTGGTGCCGCAGGCGGTCCGGGCGATGCTGCCGACCATCATCAGCCAGCTGGTGGTCGCGCTGAAGGACACCTCCCTCGGATATCTGATCACCTATGAGGAGTTTCTCCATGCCGGAAAGCTCATCGCATCCAATCTCGACTACGATTTGCCGTTCATCCCCGTAGTTCTGGTGATCTCGCCGATCTACATCGGGATGTGCATGCTGCTCTCCTGGTTCGCCAACTGGGTGGCCAGGCGCCAGCGGCGCAATCCCAAGACGGAGGCCGTGGAGATCGGTCCGGCCGAGGCGGGGACGCTGCTGCCGGGCAGGCAGTAGCTCAACGAGCAGAGAGCAAGCCTGTCCGGCAGCAGCCGGGGATCACTTGTTGCGAAGCGGTACCGACACGAAACTCGGGTCGGCCGCGGGCGACGAGAAGGTCAGCTGCGCGCCGGACGGGTTGTGCTCGATGTAGAGCGGGTCGACGGTGTCGACCACCAGGGCGAGCCGGTGGCCGGCCGGGACCTCGTAGGCCGTGGAGTTCAGCTCCAGGTCGACGGGGAACGGCCGGCCAGGCTCCTGCCCGTGGAAGGTGTACGGCGCATTGCTGACCAGCTTGCCGAGGCCGAGCGGCCCCACGTCGTAGAGGTACGCGACGAGGGTGCCGCTCTCCTTGGTGCTGGTGACCCGTGTGTGCAATATCGCGGTGCTGCGGACCCGACGTTGGCGCGGATCGGCCTTGATGCGCTTGTCGTGCCCCGAGGCGAGCAGGCTGAGGCCCGCGCCGTAACTGACGCCCGCCATACCGATCTTGTCCTCGTCGGCGGGGGTGTGGGCGAGCGCCCAGCCGATGACGGCGGACACGTCGGCGGTCCTCCGCGGGGTGGGGGCACCCGCGCCGGGTGATCCGTACCGGATTCAGGCCTTCAGGGCGCTCTTGGACTGCCACTCGGACCAGGAGACGTTCCAGTTGCCGTAGCCGTTGTTGAGTTCCTGGGTGCCCTTGGCGTCGTCGCCCGTGACCTCGAAGGGGTCGCCGACCTGCACCTGGTCGTAGATCGACTTCGCGTCGGAGTCGCTCATGCCCACGCAGCCGGAGCTCTTGTTGGCGCTGCCGAAGTAGCCCTTGTTCCACGGGGCGGCGTGCGCGTACATTCCCGACCAGGTCAGCCGCATCGAGTAGTCGACCATCTTGTCGTAGGCGTCGCCCAGGCCCACGGTCTCGGAGCGCATGTTGATGGTGCCCTCCTTCGACATCAGGACGGTCTTGCCGCGCCAGGACGCCTTGTCGCCGCCGGGGGTGCCCGCCGACATCGGGACGTCCTTGACGGTCTGCCCGTCGCGGACCAGCTTGAGGCGGTGGTTGTCCAGATCGACCTTGACGACCTGGTTCTTCCCGATGGTGAAGTTCGTCTTGTAGTCGCGGACGAACCAGCCGCCGCCCTTGCCGGAGTTCACGCCGTCGAGGTCGGCCGCGAGGCTGACCTTCGTACCCGGCTTCCAGTACTCCTTGGGGCGCCAGTCGACGCGGTCCTTGCCGGAGTAGTCCGTCATCCAGCCCCAGGAGCCCTCGGTGTTGTTCGAGGTGGTGACCTTGAGGCGCTTCTCGATGTCGGCCTTGTTCTTGACCGGGTTGTCGAACACGATCGACAGCGGGTGCGCGATCCCGATCGTGGTGTTCTTGCCGGGGGCCATGGACAGCTTGTTGACCTTGTCGGCCGCCTCCGTCGTGAACTCCGCCTTGGTGGCGGTGGCGCCCGCCGCCTTCGCCTCGACGGTGTAGGCGGTTCCGGGGGAGGTGGTGCGGGCCGAGGTCCAGGACTTGCCGTCGGTGGATATCTGGCCGGTCAGGGTGCCGCCCTTGGCGTCCTTGACCGTCACGCTGTCCAGTGTGCCTTTGCCGCCGTCGGTCAGGGTCACCTTGACCGGGTCACCCGCCTTGGCCTGCTTGCCCGAGAGGTTCACCGACACCTTGGTCTGCGGTGTCTCCCCGGCCGAGGCGGATCCAGAGCCCGAGCCGCCGCTGTTGCAGGCGGTCAGCGCTGCTGCGGCCAGCACCGCGGTGCCCGTGAGGGCGGCGGTACGGAGCCGGGTGCGCGGGCGGCGTATACGGGTCAACTGGAAAACCTCCGTGGCGGTGCGTGGTCGTGCGTGTTCTAGCGTCTGTCCGTGTCTGTCCTCTCTGTAAGGAGGTAATCCGGAAAGTCTCGGTTGCGCCGAACGGATGGGGTGCTCTGTGACAAGTGCCGCAGCGGGTAAGGACCAAGGTCCCTGGACATCGGTCCTTACGGCCCCTTGCGGGAGAGGGTGCTCCGTGGCTTGCCGTTGACCGGATTGCTTCTGATAATCGCGCGGTCCGTTCCCGCCCTCTCCCGATGGAGGACCCCTGTGCGCAAGAGACTGTTCGGCCCGCTGATCGCCGCCGCCCTGTGCGTTTCCTCGGTCGCCGCCTCGGCCCCCGTACCCGGGAAGTCGGCCCCCGTATCCGGGAAGGCGCCGGACGCGCCGCCCTCGGTCCCGCAGGCCGGCACCGGCCGCAAGGTCATCCTCGATGCCGACATGGGAGAGCTGAACGACGACGCCGTCACCATGTTCATGCTGGCCAAGGCCAAGAACGTCGACTTCCTCGGCGTCACCGTCGTCAGCGGCAACACCTGGGTCGAGGAGGGCACCGCGTACTCCCTGCGGCAGCTGGAGCTCATCGGCCGCAGCGACATCCCCGTGGTGGCCGGGGCCGGCGAGCCGCTGATGCCCGGCCGGCAGGAGCGGCTCAGCGCGGAGAGTACGCTGTACGGCAAGCCGTCCTGGGCCGGCGCCTTCGACTCGCAGCGCCCGCCGTCGTACGACAAGCTCGCCAAGCCCCCGTACGGCGGCTATCCGAAGACCCGGCCGAAGAAGGACACGGCGGCTGCGGACTTCATCGTCGAGCAGGTCAAGCGGTACCCGCGCCAGGTGACGGTCTTCGCCGACGGGCCCGCGACCAATCTTGCGCTGGCCGTGCGCACCCACCCCGAGATCGTGCCGCTGATCAAGGAAGTGATCTACATGGGCGGCGCGTTCGACAAGCCGGGGAACGTCAACCCGGCCGCCGAGTTCAACTGGTGGTTCGACCCCGAGTCGGCGCGGATCTCGGTCCGTACGCCGTTCCGCAAGCAGACGATCGTGCCCGACGACGCCGCGCAGCACGTCGTCTACGGCAAGAAGCAGTACGAGGCGATCGTCGCGGGGAAGCAGACCCCGATCAAAAAGATCTTCAAGGATCTCCAGGGGCCCGAGTTCGCGAAGGACCCGAACACGACCCACCTCCTCTGGGACGCGATCACCGCAGCCGTCTTCCTCGACCCGGCCGTGGCGAAGCGGACCGATGTGCGGTACGTCGACGTGAACGCCAACTTCGGTGAGGACTACGGGCGTTCGCTCGGCTACGGGCTCGACGACTTCGACGCGCCGAACAACCCGAAGGGCACCCGCAAGGCGGGGATCGTGCTCGACGTGGACGCCAAGCGGTTCTGGGACCTCTACACCGGGCTGCTGCGCAGCGAATGACCGAGTGCCGCGCCCCCCTTGCGGTTGCGCGGGTTGCTTCTCATAATCCGCCGCAACACGAGTTGCCAACTCGTGTTGCGGCAGACGGACTTTCCGGACTGCATGCATGCCTGCAACGGAAACCCGGGGGTCGACATGGCAACACGACAGGAAGTGGCGCTGCTCGCGGGCACCTCGCCTTCGGTCGTCAGCTACGTGCTCAACAACGGGCCCCGCTCCGTCGCCCCCGCCACCAAGGAGCGTGTCCTCGCGGCGGTCAAGGAGCTCGGCTACCGGCCCAACGCGGTCGCCCGCTCGCTGCGGATGAGCCACACGATGACGCTGGGGCTCGTGGTGCCCGACGCCGCGAACCCCTTCTTCGCCGAGCTGGCCCGCTCGCTGGAGGACCACGCCTGGGCCGCCGGCTACACCCTGCTCGTCGGCAACAGCGTCGACGACCCGCACCGCGAGGCCGGCTACATCCGTACGTTCGTGGACCGCCAGGTCGACGGTCTTGTGCTGATCCCCTCCCAGGGCGAGAAGGCCTGGCGTGCGGAGCTGGCCAGGTCGGGGGTCCCGAGTCTGGTCTTCGACCGGGAGCTCGACGGGGTCGCCACGTCGTACGTCCTCGTCGACAACGCCCGCGGCGCGCAGACCGCCACCGAGCACCTCCTCGCGCACGGCCGCCGCCGTGTCGGCTGCATCGCGGGCCCGCTCGGCATCCACCCCACCGTCGACCGCGTCGTCGGCTGGCGCACGGCACTGGAGCGGGCCGGACTCAGGGCGGGGAGCGGATCCGGCGGGCGTACGGGCTGGGAGGCGTGCCCCGAAGCGGCGCCCCTGCTGCACGGTTCCTTCGGGCGGCTCGACGGATACCGGTCGGGGCTCGCCCTGCTGTCGAGGGACCGGTCGGTGGACGCGCTGTTCGTCACGTCCGACGAGCAGGCGGCCGGAGTCCTGCGCGCGGCGACGGAGTTGGGCATCCGGGTCCCGGACGACCTGGCGCTCGTCTCCTTCGACGGCATCGCCGCCGGCGCGTACACCTGCCCGGCGCTGTCCACCATGCGCCAGCCGTACGACGAGCTGGGACGCACGGCGGTACGGCGGCTGCTCGACCGGATGCGGGAACCCGACCTGCCCCCCACCCGGGACGTCCTCCCGGTGACCCTGCTGGCCAGGGGCTCCTGCGGCTGCCCCGACCCGGCGGGCGGCGAACACAGTGCCGCAACGACAGAACTTCGTGGAGAGAACGGTGAGGTCCAGTGAGTGGTGCGCGACTGGTCGTGGTCGGCAGTCTGAACATGGACCTGTCGGTCACCGTGCCCAGACTGCCGGAGCCGGGCGAGACCGTCTCGGGTGCCGATGTCGTACGCGGCGCGGGCGGCAAGGGTGCCAACCAGGCGGTCGCCGCCGCGCGGCTCGGCGCGGAGGTGCGGATGGTCGGCCTGCTCGGTGACGACGCACTCGGCGGCGAGCTGCGCGAGCGGCTCGTGAGGGAAGGTGTCGACGATCGGAGTGTGGCTCAACTGCCCGGTGTGGCAAGCGGGTTGGCGTTGATCGTCGTGCAACAGGACGGCGAGAACACCATCACCCTCTCACCCGGCGCCAACCGCCACCTCGACGTCCCGGCCCTCGCCGGCCTCACCGGGGGCACCGTCGTCCACAGTGCCGACACCCTCCTCCTCCAGCTCGAAGTGCCGCTGCCCACCGTGCTCGCCGCCGCCCGCGAGGGCAGGGAGGCCGGGGCACTGGTCGTACTCAACGCGGCGCCGCTGCCGTCTCCTGTGCAGCCGGAACTCTCCGAACTCCTCGGTGTCGTCGACGTGTTGGTGGTCAACGAGAGTGAGGCGGCCGGGCTGCTCCCGCAGGCGCACGCCGACTGGGGCGAGCACGCCCGGGGGCTGCGGAAACTGGGGCCCGGCACCGTCGTCATCACCCTGGGCGCGGACGGTGCGGTCGCCGCAGGACCCCAAGTCACCTACACCGAGGGCGGGTTCACGGTCGACGCCGTCGACACCGTCGGCGCGGGCGACGCCTTCTGTGCGCAGCTGGCACTGTCTCTCGGCTCCGGTACGCCGCTGCCCGAAGCGGTACGCAGGGCCTGTGCGGCGGGGGCGCTCGCCACCACCCGCCCCGGCGCCCAGGGCTCGCTGCCCTCCACCGCCGAGGTCGACGCGCTGCTCGCCGCCGCAGGGCCGGCCAAGGACTCTACGAACGAGGTGCGCCATGCGTACTGACGGCCTCTGGCACCCCCGCCTCCTGGAGATCATCACCTCCCTCGGCCACGGCGACCTGCTGGTCGTCGCCGACCCCGGGCTACCGGTGCCGCCCGGAGTGGAGGTCGTCGACCTGGTGTGGCGGCGCGGCGAACCCGCGTTCCTGCCCGTACTCGAAGCGGTCCTCGACGAACTCGTCGTGGAACACGCCACCGTGGCCCACGAGGCCGGCGACCCGGACCTGCTCCTCCTCTTCGACGAGCAGTTCGCCGGTACCCCCCTCGACCGGGTGCCGCACGCACGGCTCAAGAAGCTGACGCGGCGCGCGCGGGCGGTTGTACGGACCGGTGAGACCACTCCGTACGCCAACGTCGTACTGCGTGCGGGAGTCCCCTTCTAGCCCCGCGCGCCCTTACTCCCCGAAGCCTTGGGCCCGTCCGCCCGCGTACCACCGGAAGACGCCAATTCCCCTTTCCTGGAAGGCAGTTCAACGATGAACCGCAAGCTTTCCCTCGCCATCTCCGTCACCTCGTCGCTGCTTCTGGCCGCCGCCCTCACCGGTTGCGGGCAGGAAGGCGGATCCACTGCCGACGGCGGCGGCAAGGCCAAGAAGAAGGACGGCAGGCCGACGGTCTGCCTGATCATGAAGTCCCTCGGGAACGAGTTCTTCCAGACCATGCAGAAGGGTGCCGAGGACCACGCCAAGAAGCTCGGCACCCTGGAGCTCAAGACCAGCGGCATCCAGAACGAGACCGACATCGACGGCCAGGTCGCCGCCATCAACCGCTGCATCACCGACCAGGCCGACGCCCTCGTCCTGGCGCCCGCCGACTCCCGGGCGCTCGTCGCCCCCCTGGGCCGGGCCGCCAAGGCCGGAATCAAAATCGTCAACATCGACGTCAAGCTCGACGACGGCGCGCTCAAGGCCGCGAAGCTGGACGTGCCGTTCGTCGGACCCGACAACGCCGAGGGCTCCCGGCTGTCCGGCGAGGTCCTCGCCAAGAAGCTTGGCAAGGGCGGCAAGGTCGTCATCCTGGAGGGCAACCCCGGAGCCGCCAACGCGCAGCAGCGCAAGGCCGGTTTCGAGAAGGCCGCGAAGGACGGCGGACTGACCGTCGTCGAGTCCAAGACCGCGCACTGGGAGACCGACGAGGCGTACACCGTCCTGTCGAACATGCTCACCGCGCACCCCGACATCCAGGGCGTCATGTCGTCCAACGACTCGATGACGCTGGGCGCGGTCAAGGCGATCGGTGCGGCAGGGAAGAAGGGCAAGGTCGTGGTGGCTTCCTTCGACAACATCGCCGCCGTCAGGCCCTATCTGAAAGACGGTCAAGTGGTGTCCACCGTCGACCAGTTCGCGGCCAAGCAGGCCGCCGACGGCATCGACGTGGCGCTGAAGGCCGTCGACGGAGGCAAGTCCGAGACGTGGGTGAAGACCGACGTCAAGGTCGTCACCGGCGCAGACGCGGGATGAGTACGCACATGAGTGAGACGAAGGGTGCCGCTCCGGTGGTCCTGGAGGCCACCGGCATCGGCAAGGCCTTCCCCGGGGTCAAGGCCCTCGACGACGTACGGCTTGAGCTGCGGGCGGGGGAGGTGCACGCCCTGCTCGGCGAGAACGGGGCGGGCAAGTCCACCCTCGTCCGCATCCTGGCCGGCATCCAGCCGCCCGACACCGGCACCATGCGGCTGGGCGGGCAGCCGTACGCACCCAGGGACGCGGCCGCCGCGATGCGGGGCGGCGTACAGGTCGTGCACCAGGAACTCAACCTGCTGGCGAACCTCACCGTCGCGGAGAACCTCTTCTTCCAGCGGCTGCCCCGCAAGTACGGCATGGTCGACCGGCGCACCCTCAACCGGCGTGCACAGGAACTCCTCGACGAGGTCGGACTCGACGTCCGGCCGCGCACCCCGGTCGGGCGGCTCGGCATCGCACAGATGCAACTCCTGGAAATCGCGCGGACGTTGTGGCAGGACTGCCGGGTCCTCGTGATGGACGAACCCACCGCCACCCTCACCTCGCGGGAGACGGAACGCCTCTTCGAAGTGATCCGCCGGCTCACCGCACGCGGCACCGCCGTCCTCTACATCTCCCACCACCTGGAGGAGGTTTTCGAGATCGGCGACCGCATGACGGTCTTCCGCAACAGCCGCCATGTCGTGACGAAGGATCTCGCCGGGACGAACACCGCCGAGGTCATCCGGCTGATGGTCGGCCGGGACCTGGCGCAGGAGTACCCGCCGTACGTGGACCGCCCGGCGGGCGAGGAGCTGCTGCGGGCGGAGGGGCTGCATCCGCGCGGCGGCAGCCCGGTCAGCTTCGCGCTGCACGCGGGCGAGGTCGTGGGCGTCGCCGGGCTCGTCGGCTCGGGCCGAACCGAGACCGTACGGGCGTTGTTCGGCGCCGACCAGCACGACGGCGGACACGTGTACGTAAAGGGCCGGCGGGTGCGCATCCGTACGCCCCGGGATGCCGTACGGCACGGCATCAGCCTGCTCACCGAAGACCGCAAGGGGCAGGGCCTGGTCCTCGACATGCCGGTGGCCGCCAACATCACGCTCGCCGCCACCCGCAGGATCTCGCGCGGCGGCCTGCTCAGGAGGGCCGACGAGGACCGGTACGCACGCGACGCCGTGAACCGCCTCGGAGTGCGAACACCCACTACGCGCACCGCGGTTCGCGCCCTCTCCGGCGGCAACCAGCAGAAGGTCGTCCTCGGCCGGTGGCTGCTCGCCGGTACCGACGTCCTGGTCGTCGACGAGCCGACCCGCGGCATCGATGTCGGCGCCCGCTACGAGATCCATCAGCAACTCACCGACCTCGCGGGCGATGGCAAGGCACTCCTGGTCGTCTCCTCCGACCTCCCCGAACTGATGGGCATCTGCGACCGCATCCTGGTCTTCTCACGCGGCCGGATCGCGGGGGAGGTGGCGAGGGAGGACTTCGACAGCTCACGGATCCTGGCCCTGGCCTACTCGGGATACGTCACGGAGGCCACGGCAGCGTCCCGCGGCAGCGCGGACCCGTCCCACGACAGCCCCCACGCCCCTGCCGGCCACTCGGACGCGCCCCACCGCACCCCGGACGCTTCCGCCGCGTTCACGGACGTACCCCTCACGAAGAACGGTGAGACCTCCTCATGATCACATCGGCCCCCGCCAAGGAAGCCGCCCCGGTGCCCGCCTCCGAGCGGCGTACCGCCCGTCAGCTCACCCGTCAGGCGATGGGTGAGGCCGGTATCGGCATCGCGCTGCTGGTACTGGTGCTCGTCTTCACGCTCGCCGCGCCCAAGTTCGCGACGTCCGGCAACCTCACGCACATCGCCACCGAGATCACCCTCAATACGATGCTCGCGGTCGGCATGACCTTCGTGATTCTGGTCGGCGGCATCGATCTGTCCGTCGGGTCGGTGATGGCCCTGTCGGCGGTCGTCGCCGGCGAGGTGCTGACCTCGGCCAGTCTGTCCACGCCCGTCGCCGTTCTCCTCGCGGTCGTCGTCGCGGCCCTGGTCGGCATGGTCTGCGGATTCGTCAACGGCTTCGTCTCCCAGCGCTGGCGCGTGCCGTCGTTCATCGTCACGCTCGGCATGCTGAACGTGGCGCGCGGCGCGGCCCTCGAATACACCAATGCGCAGACGCTGTACGACTTCCCGCCCGGCTTCAGCCACTTCGGCACCTCCACCCTCCTGGGCATCCCCTCGCTCTTCTGGATCGCGGTGGTGATGGTGGTGGTCGGCCACTTGGTCCTGACCCGTACCGTCTTCGGCCGGCTGGTTTTCGCGATCGGGTCGAACGAGGAGGCGGTGCGGCTGTCCGGGCACCGTACGGGCGTCGTCAAGGTCGTGGTGTTCGTGATCGCCGGATTCGCCGTCGGTATCGCGGCCGTCACGTACATGGCCCGCCTCAACATCGCCAGCCCCATCATCGGCAGCGGGTACGAACTGTCCGCGATCGCGGCCGTCGTCATCGGCGGTGCGTCGCTCTCCGGCGGCAAGGGCTCGATGATCGGCACGCTGCTCGGTGCGTGCCTGCTGGGCGTACTCACCAACGGTCTGCTGCTGATGGGGGTTTCCGACTTCCAGCGGCAGATGATCACCGGTGCCGTCATCATGATCGCCGTGGTGGTCGACCACTACCGGGGCAGGATCGCGGCCCGGGTCGGGTGAGGGGCGGCGGGGAGACAGGGCCGATTACTGCTGGGTACTGGTGCTCGGGCCGCACAGCGCCGAAGCTCTCTCCATGACGCATGCACAGGATCCGAAGGGCCCGCAGGACGCGGTGCCGGCGGAGGGCACCAGAATCGAGCTGCCGCTGCGACGGCTGGTCATGGCACTGCCGATCGCCGCAGCGGTGGTGACCGTGATGTGGGGCTACACCGTCTACGCGGTCGTCGACGGCGCGAACAACGCGACGCTGTCCGGCGCACTGATGTCCGCACTCGGCCTGCTGCTGCTCTTCGTCGCCGTCACCTATGTGGGGTACGCGGTGCACCCGCTGAGCATCGCGGTCGGGTCGCGGGGGCTTTCGGTGCGGCTGCCGCTCTACCCGGAACGGACCTTCCGGTGGGACGACTTGGTGTCCGTACGGGCGGTGGGCGTGCGGGGCGCCCAGTACGTGATCGTCGAGGCGCAGGAGTCGGAGGGCTCGCTGCCCTACGTCTGCCGGCCCCGGGCCGCGTACCGGCGGCTCTCGCTGATGACGGGGAGCGCGCCGCAGTTCAAGCAGGGGCTGTGCTTCGAGCGGATGGTCTTCGAGCTGATCCCTGAGGACGTCCTGGCCCTGGTCCGGCAGTACGCCCCGCCGACCCTCCACGTGGAGGACCAGCGCCGCTGACGGGCCTCCGGCCGACGGGTCGCCGCTGAGGGCCTCCAGCCGACCGGTCGCCGCTGACGAGCCCGGCCGCCGACGGGCAGGGCCAGGGTCGCACTCTTGTCCGGGCCCGCCCTTTGTCACGGCGTCGCACCCTTGTCACGGCCCGCCCTTCGCGTCACCGTGAACCTTGCGCCGCCCACCCCGCGGCGCACGAGCCTGCATTCCGCGCCCAGCGGCCCACCGGCCCGCAGCCCCGTGTGATCGGAGATCCCGTGTCCGTGACCCCCTTCGTTTTGCCGCACTCCCTCTTCGGGGACGGCCCCCACCCCGTCATCGCCGTCCACGGCTGGCTCGCGGACCGGGCCGCCTACGCGGCGGTCCTTCCCGACCTCGACCCGGAGGCCTTCCAGTACGCCTTCGTCGACCTGCGCGGATACGGCGAGGCCAAGGACGTGCCCGGCGACTTCAGCACCACCGAGGGGGCCGCGGACCTCCTCGCCCTCGCCGACCAGCACGGCTGGGACCGCTTCTCGCTGATCGGCCACTCCATGGGCGGCGCCGTTGTCCAGCGGGTGCTGGCCGCCGCGCCGCACCGAGTGCGCCGCCTCGTCGGCGTCTCACCCGTACCGGCAAGCGGGCTGCAGATGCCTGCCGACGCCTGGGAGCTGTTCGCGGGAGCCGCCGAGCACCCGGAGAACCGGCGCGTCATCATCGACAACACCACCGGTGGCGTACGCCCCGCCGCCTGGCTCGACCGCATGGTGCGGCAGTCGGTGGAACGCAGCGACCCCAAGGCGATGCGCACCTGGCTGGACTCCTGGGCGGGGGAGGACTTCCACACCGACGTCGAGGGGGCCGGGCACCCCGCCCTCGCCGTCGTCGGCGCCCTCGACCCGGCGCTCGGCGCCGACGTCATGCGGCAGACCTGGATGCGCTGGTACCCGAACGCCGAGCTGGCGGAACTCCCGGCCGCCGGGCACAACGCCATGGACGAGGTGCCCCTCCAACTCGTGCGTACCGTCGAGGACTTCCTGCGCGCGGACACGGCGTGAACGGGGGCGTCACGAGCGACGTCCCCGACGTCTTCGACCCCCGCCGGTACGCCGAGGGCGTCCCGCACGCCGCCTACCGACAGCTCCGCGACACCCGCCCGGTGGCCTGGCAGGACGAGTACGAGGTCCTGGGCTGGCCCGCGGGGCCCGGCTTCTGGGCGGTCACCCGGCACGCCGATGTCGTACGCGTCCTCAAGGACACGCGCACCTTCTCCTCCCGCCTCGGCGCCACCCAGATCCGCGACCCCGACCCGGACGATCTCCCGTTCATCCGACGCATGATGCTCAATCAGGACCCGCCGGAGCACGGCAAGTTGCGTCGGCTGGTCAGCCGCGCCTTCACCCCGGGTCGCACCGACCGCTTCGAGGGCCGGGTACGGGAACGCGCCCGCAACCTCCTCGAAGCAGCGGTGCGCCACGCCCGCCGCGAAGGTGACGGCGTCCTGGACCTCGTCGCCACCGTCACCGACGACTACGCCCTGCTCAACCTCTCCGACCTGCTCGGAGTCCCGAAGAGCGACCGCGGTCTGCTCCTCGACTGGACCGAACGCGTCATCGCCTACCAGGACCCCGACGAGGCCCACAAGGCGGTACGCGGCCCCGACGGACTCCCGGTCAACCCCCGCTCACCCGCCATGCTGGGCGAAATGTGCGCGTACGCACGGGAGTTGGCGGAGTACAAGCGCAGGCATCCGAGCGACGACATCATGACGGCGCTCGCCCACGCGGCGGGCGACGGCACCCGGCTGAGCGGCCCCGAGCTGGAGATGTTCTTCTTCCTGCTGACCGTCGCGGGCAACGACACCGTCCGCAGCGCCGCCCCCGGCGGCTTCCTGGCCCTGGCGCAGGATGCCCAGTCCCAACAGATGCTCCCCGCCCTCAAGTTGGAGGCGGCGGTCGAGGAGCTGCTGCGCCACCACCCGCCCGTACTCAGCTTCCGGCGCACCGTCGCCGAGGACACCGAACTCGCCGGACAGCGGCTGCGCACCGGCGACAAGATCGTGGTCTTCCACGCCTCCGCCAACCACGACGAGCGCGTCTTCAGCGACCCGCACCGCCTCGACCTCACCCGCCACCCCAACCCGCACGTGTCCTTCGGCGACGGCCCGCACGTCTGCCTCGGCGCGCACTTCGCCCGCCTGCAGCTGCGCGTCCTGCACGAGGAGGCCCTGCGCATCCTGCCGCCCTATCGGCTCGCATCCCCGCCCCGCCGTCTCGTCTCGCACTTCATCAACGGCCTCAAGTCCCTTGAACTACAGGTTGATTAACCCGCGGCGCGATGGGAGTTGCGCGGCGGCACAGGCAGCGGAGTCTGTGCCGCCCGCGTCACATCGGCAACCAGCTCCACCACATCGGGGCCGTACGCCTGCGAGTTGACCACCTTCAGCAGCAGACAGAAGGAACGGTCGCCGTGTTTGCGCGCCAACTTCTCGTGATTGCGGGCCAGATAGCGGGTCGCGGCCTGGTTGGTGATGGCGCGCTGCCCGCAGAAGAGGAAGACGGGGCGGGCGCCGTCGCCGACGGTGAGCCGGGCGAGCAGGACGTACTCGGCGATCCCGGGCTCCAGCCGGTAGCGCTCGGTGCCGATCTGGAAGGCGCCCCGGTCGGGGGAGGGATCCACGTCCACGTTGATACGGATCCCGGGCAGCAGGCTCTGCAGATGGGCGGTCATCCGGCGGTTCGACCCCGGCCCCCCGACGCAGAATTCCGTACGCTCGCCGAAGCCCTGCTGGGCGACGTCGTGGGAGAGGATCTGGGCGTGCGCGCCGCATTCTTTGACGAGGGCGGAGAGTTCGAGGAGCGCGAAGACGTCGAAGCGGTGGACGGCGCTGTCGCTGCCGCCCGGCTCACGGTTGACGACCAGCAGCGACTCGGCGTTCTTCGGCATTCCGAAGAACGCCTGCTTGCGCCGGAGTCTGCGCCGCCAGAGGTACGTACGGGCCAGCCAGCCGATGATGGCGCTGAGGCCGGCGGCTGTCACGCCCAGGAGGATGTTGCGGAGGTCGTCACTCATGGGCGCGCATGCTAGCGGCCCCGAGTGGCCGGTGGGGCGGGTGGTACCGGACGGGTCCGGGCTGCCCGGTTGCCGCCCGGTTGCGGCCCGGATGAGGGCTTGTTGCGGCTTTGTGGCGGGCGGGTGTCGGCATGGCCCACCTGGCGGGACGCGCCCCGCGGCACCTGGCGGGGGCATGGCGGTGGGGCTACGCTGCGCGGACTGTTTTCGCCTGGAGGTACGCATGCGTCGAACCGCCCGACCTGCCCGGCCCGCCGTACGGGCACTGTCCCTGCTGGCCGCGACAGCGGCCGTCGTCACGGTGGGGGCGGCGGCGCCACCGGGCAGCGCGAGTCCGCCCGTTGCCACCGCTGAGTCTGTCGGTACGACCCCGCCGGCCAAGGTTCCGGTCGCCGTCGGCTACGGCGGCGCGGTCGCCAGCGTCGACGCCGACGCGTCGGCGGCCGGCATCGAGGTGCTCCGGGGCGGAGGCAACGCGGTCGACGCGGCGGTGGCCACGGCCGCCGCGCTCGGCGTCACGGAACCGTACTCGGCGGGCATCGGCGGTGGCGGCTACTTCGTGTACTACGACGCCAAGTCCCGCAAGGTGCGCACCATCGACGGCCGCGAGACCGCCCCGCGCAGCGCCGACAAGAACCTCTTCCTGGAGAACGGCAAGCCGATCCCCACCGACCAGGCCATGACCAGTGGCCGCAGCGTCGGCACCCCGGGCACACCCGCCACCTGGGACACGGCCCTGGACGCGTGGGGCTCGAAGTCCCTGCGCACCCTCCTGAAGCCCGCCGAGCGGCTCGCCCGCGACGGATTCACCGTCGACGCGACATTCCGCTCGCAGACCCAGGGCAACGAGGCCCGCTTCCGGGACTTCCCCGACTCCGCGAAGCTCTTTCTTCCCGGCGGTCAACTCCCCGTCGTGGGCTCGAAGTTCAAGAACCCCGACCTGGCCCGTACGTACGAGAGGCTTGGCCGCGACGGCGTCGGCGCGCTCTACAAGGGCGACCTCGCCCGCGACATCGTCCGTACGGTGCGCAAGCCGCCGGTCGACCCGAAGTCGACCCGCGTGGTGCGCACCGGCGACCTGACGGAGCGGGACCTGCGCGCGTACGAGACGGAGCGGCCGGCCCCGACGAAGGTCTCCTACCGCGGCCTGGACGTGTACGGCATGGGCCCTTCCTCGTCCGGCGGCACCAGTGTCGGCGAGGCGCTCAACATCCTGGAGCGGACGAACCTTTCGAAGGCGTCGAAGGCCGCGTACCTCCACCGGTACATCGAGGCGAGCCGGATCGCGTTCGCGGACCGGGGGCGCTGGGTCGGTGACCCGGCCTTCGAGAACGTACCGACGAAGGGGTTGCTCTCACAGAAGTTCGCGGACTCGCGCGAGTGCCTGATCAAGGACGACAAGGTCCTGGTCAGCCCGCTCCCGCCGGGAGACCCGCGCAATCCGTCGCGCACGTGCGGGAGTTCGGGGCCGGTCGCGCCGACGACGTACGAGGGCGAGAACACGACGCACCTCACGGCCGCCGACAAGTGGGGCAACGTCGTGTCCTACACGCTGACGATCGAGTCGACCGGCGGCAGCGGCATCACCGTGCCGGGGCGGGGCTTCCTGCTGAACAACGAGCTGACGGACTTC
Organism: Streptomyces sp. NPDC048442; assembly: GCF_040651475.1. NCBI lineage: Bacteria > Bacillati > Actinomycetota > Actinomycetes > Kitasatosporales > Streptomycetaceae > Streptomyces > Streptomyces sp. NPDC048442. The sequence continues at coordinate 354,020 of NZ_JBEZKB010000004.1, read as the reverse complement.
TCCTTCGCCCCGGCGAACCCGGCGGTGCACGATCCGAACCTGCCAGGGCCGGGGAAGCGTCCGAGGTCGTCGATCTCCCCGACGATCGTGCTGGACCGGCACGACCGGCCGGTGCTCGCACTCGGTTCGCCGGGCGGGGCGACGATCATCACGACGGTGCTGCAGAGCCTCGTCGGTCACCTGGACCGGGGGCTGCCGCTGGTGGACGCCATCGCGGCCCCGCGGGCGAGCCAGCGGAACGCGGCGGCGACGGAGCTTGAGCCGGGGCTGTGGGAGAGCCCGGTGCGCGGTGAGCTGGAGGCGCTCGGCCATGTCTTCAAGCTGAACCCCGAGATCGGGGCGGCGACGGGGGTCCAGCGGCTGCCCGACGGGCGGTGGATCGCGGCGGCGGAGAGGGTCCGTCGGGGCGGGGGGTCGGCGATGGTGGTGCGTCCGGCGGGGACGCCGTAGGGGCCGGGCCGGGCGGGGCGGTCGCGGAGGGGCGTGCTCTGCGTGTGGGCCGCCCCCTTGCCCGCCCGTTCCGCCCCCCCGGGGGGCGGCCCCGCTGCCCAAGGGGGCTAGGGGGCGGGTGAGGAGCAGGCTTTTAGGGGCGCGGGGAACTGCGCGATCAGCCACGACGCACCCGTGCGGAACGAAATCGCCCGGCGGTCCGCTTGATCGCCCACGAGGGCAATTACTATACCGGCCGCTGAGGTATTAGAATAACGGCATGGTCCGCACCCCCCTCACCCCCGAAGAGCACGAACGCGGCGAACGCCTCGGTCAGCTGCTCCGTGACGCCCGCACCTTCGCCGGGCGCACGATGCCCGACGTGGCCGCCGCCGCAGGGCTGTCCGCCGAGACGCTGCGGAAGATCGAGACGGGTCGCGCCCCGACTCCTGCGTTCTTCACGGTCGCCGCCCTCGCGGGCGCGCTCGGCCTCTCCCTCGACGAACTTCTCGTACGGAGCGAACTGCTGCCCGCGCCTTAGCGGCCGCGGCCGCTCAGTCCGCGGCCGCTCAGTCTGCCGTCGCTCAGTCCGCCACCGCGAGCTGCACCCCGTGGTGGCGCCGCGTCTCGATCTCGTCGAGCAGGGCGATCGCCAGGTCCGGGTGCGAGAGGTGCCCCGGTCCGTCCAGTGCCGTGCCCTCCGCCGTCCGGTAGCGCCCCGTGCGCGGCCCCGCCGCGTCCAGATCCATCGGCGGGACGACCATTACCCAGGACAGGTCCCCGCCCGCCGACGCACGCAGCGCCTCGAACTCCGCCACGTGGCCCTGCGAGAACGCCCGGTACTCCGCAGGGAACTCCGGATCGTCCATGGCCCGTACCCCCGGAGCCGTCTCCAGCGTGGTCGCGATGCCGAGTACGACCAGCCGCCCCACCCCCGCCTCCGCGAGCCCCGCGACCAGTGCCTTGACCGCTCCCACGAAGTGCTCCTCGGAGGGGATGTCCATCCGCGCCGAGGCGTTCACCGCCGCGTCGTGGCCCGCCGCGACGGCCGCCACCGACGCGACGTCCGTGACGTCTCCCCGTACGACAGTGACGGCGGGAGCGGATCCCAGGTCCGGGTACTTGTCCGGGTCCCGGACCACCGCAGTCACCGCATGACCCCGCCCGACCGCCTCCGCGACGGCCGCCCGGCCGACCCGTCCGCCGGCACCGAAAACGACGATCCTGCTGCCCATCTGGAACTCCCCTGTCTCGTCGGACTGCTTGACGAGGAAGGTAGGCCGGGCACCCCTGGTTACTTCAAAGGTACTGGGCTAGCGTCGAACGGATGAGCAGCAGCCAAGCCCCCGTCGAGAACCCCGCGAGCGTGGAGAGCATCGAGAAGGAAGCCTCCGCCGGGACGCCCCGAGCACCCCTCCCGGCCGACCTCTTCGACGCCCCCGACTGCGGCGACGCCCGCCGGCTGCCGTTCCGCGTCGGCGACAAGTGGTCCGGCATGGTGCTGCGCTGCCTCGCCGAAGGACCGCGGCGCTTCACCGAGCTGCGCGTCCCCCTCCACCGGGTCACCCCGAAGGTCCTCACCGAGACCCTGCGCGCCATGGAACGCGACGGCTTCCTGACCCGTACCGCGTACGAGGAGAACCCGCCCCGCGTCGAGTACGCGCTCACCCCGCTCGGCCGCTCCCTCCTGGGCCCGCTCGACACGGCGTGCGAGTGGACCCGCGCACACCTGCCCGAGCTCCTTGCCGCGCGGGCGGGGGACCGCGCGTAGGGTCGTCCCATGGATCTCCAGGCCGCCTTCGCCCGTACCCGCTACGTCAGCCTGACCACCTTCCGGAAGGACGGCACCCCCGTCGCCACCCCGGTGTGGGTCGCTGGTGACGGCTCCGCGCTGTACGTGTGGACCAACGCGGACTCCTGGAAGGTCAGGCGCATCCGCCGCAACGGCAGTGTCACCGTCGCCCCCTGCGACGTACGAGGGCGCCTCAAGCCGAACGCGCCCACCGTCGAGGGCACGGCGACCGTGCTCGACGAGGACGGGCTGCGCGAGGTCCGCAAGCTGATCGCCCGCAAGTACACCTGGCAGTTCTGGCTGACGGACCTGCCCGCCACGCTGCTGCGCCGCGGCAAGCGTCCGCACGTCGGCATCAAGATCGAACTCTAGGGGAGCCGGGGGAGCCGCAGAGGCGCAGAGTTGCGGAGCCGCAGAGCCGTCCGTTCACCCCTGCGGGTGTGAAACATGATCGACTCCGCTCGGTTCGCGACGATGGTCTTGCCCCGCTCTCCGGCGAGGCTTACGTTCAAGCATCCACGTCCCAACTCTACGGGCGTAGAAGGTCTCTGACGTCCCGTCGGACGGAGGGGCACCCGGCTGAACGGAGACGAGCCATGGCCCACGTCGTACGCGCCGCCCTGGTCCAGGCCACCTGGACGGGCGACACCGAATCCATGATCGCCAAGCATGAGGAACACGCCCGGGAGGCCGCCCGGCAGGGCGCGAAGATCATCGGGTTCCAGGAGGTCTTCAACGCCCCCTACTTCTGCCAGGTGCAGGAGGCCGAGCACTACCGCTGGGCCGAGGCGGTCCCCGAAGGCCCCACCGTCCGCCGGATGCAGGACCTCGCCCGCGAGACCGGCATGGTGATCGTGGTCCCGGTCTTCGAGCGCGAGCAGTCCGGCTTCTACTACAACACCGCCGCCGTGATCGACGCCGACGGCAGCTACCTCGGCAAGTACCGCAAGCATCACATCCCCCAGGTCAAGGGCTTCTGGGAGAAGTACTACTTCAAGCCGGGAAACGCGGGCTGGCCGGTCTTCGACACGGCGGTCGGCAAGGTCGGCGTCTATATCTGCTACGACCGCCACTTCCCTGAAGGCTGGCGGCAGTTGGGCCTGAACGGCGCCCAGATCGTCTACAACCCCTCGGCCACCTCCCGCGGCCTTTCCGCCCACCTCTGGCAGCTGGAGCAGCCCGCCGCGGCCGTCGCCAACGAGTACTTCGTCGCCGCGATCAACCGCGTCGGCCAGGAGGAGTACGGCGACAACGACTTCTACGGCACCAGCTACTTCGTCGACCCGCGCGGCCAGTTCGTCGGCGAGACGGCCGGTGACAAGCAGGAGGAACTCCTGGTCCGTGACCTCGACCTCGGCCTCATCGAGGAAGTCCGCCACCAGTGGGCGTTCTACCGCGACCGCCGCCCCGACGCGTACGAAGGACTGGTTCAGCCGTGACTGCCCCGCACTCCGCGAAGGACTGGTCCCGCGGTGACCGGCCCGCTCTCCCGCGAAGGACTGGTTCAGCCGTGACTGCCCCGAACTCCCTCGAAGGACTGGTTCAGCCGTGACCGACCTGCACTCCCGCCACCAGGCCGTCCTGCCCGAGTGGCTCGCGCTCTACTACCAGAACCCCATCGAGCTCACCCACGGCGAGGGCCGCCACGTCTGGGACGCCGAGGGCAACAAGTACCTCGACTTCTTCGGCGGCATCCTCACCACGATGACCGCACACGCACTCCCCGAGGTCACCAAGGCGGTCTCCGAACAGGCGGCCCGCCTGGTCCACTCCTCGACCCTCTACCTCAACCGCCCCATGGTCGAACTGGCGGAGCGGGTCGCGCACCTCTCCGGCATCCCCGACGCCCGCGTCTTCTTCACCACCTCGGGCACGGAGGCCAACGACACCGCGCTGATGCTGGCGACGACGTACCGCCGCTCCAATCAGATCCTCGCGATGCGCAACAGCTACCACGGCCGCTCCTTTTCCACCGTGGCCCTCACCGGCAACCGCAACTGGTCGCCGACCAGCCTCTCCCCGCTCCAAACCCTGTACGTGCACGGCGGCGTGCGCTTCCGCGGCCCGTACGCGCACCTCTCCGACGCCCAGTTCACCGAGGCGTGCGTCGCCGACCTGGAGGACGTACTCGGCCAGACCCGGGGCCAGGTGGCCGCCCTCATCGCCGAACCCGTCCAGGGCGTGGGCGGCTTCACCTCCCCGCCCGACGGCCTGTACGCGGCCTTCCGCGAGGTCCTCGCCCGGCACGGCATCCTGTGGATCGCCGACGAGGTGCAGACCGGCTGGGGCCGCACCGGCGACCACTTCTGGGGCTGGCAGGCGCACGCCGAGAACGGCCCGCCGGACATCCTCACCTTCGCCAAGGGCATCGGCAACGGCATGTCCATCGGCGGCGTCGTCGCCCGCTCCGAAGTCATGAACTGCATCGACTCCGGCTCCATCTCCACCTTTGGCGGCTCCCCGGTCACCATGGCCGCCGGCCTCGCCAACCTCTCCTACCTCCTCGAACACGACCTACAGGGCAACTCCCGCCGGGTCGGCGGCCTCCTCCTGGAACGCCTGCGCGCGGTCGCCGCCACCGTCCCCTGCGTACGGGAGGTACGCGGCCGCGGCCTCATGGCCGGCATCGAGATCGTCCGCCCCGGCACGGACCAGGCCTGGCCCGAAGCGGCCACCATCGTCCAGGAAGCCGCCCGCGAAGGCGGCCTCCTCATCGGCAAGGGCGGCGGCCACAACACGAGCGTGCTGCGCATCGCCCCACCGCTCTCCCTGACGGTCGCGGAGGCGGAGGCAGGAGCCTTGGTCCTTGACCGAGCCCTGCACAGCGTCTAGCGAGCCGACGGAACCGTCCCAGAGAAGGGGAGCACCGTGATGACCCGTACTCAGATCACTGGCGGTCTCGTGATCACCGCCGCTGAGGAGGTCCACGCCGACGTCCTGATCGAGAACAGCCGGGTGGTAGCGCTGGCCACCCCTGGCACGCAGCGCTGGACTGCGGACCGCACGATCGATGCGACCGGCAAGTACGTGATTCCGGGCGGCGTCGACGCCCACACCCACATGGAGATGCCCTTCGGCGGCACGTTCGCCTCCGACTCCTTCGAGTCCGGAACGCGGGCGGCGGCGTGGGGCGGCACCACGACGATCATCGACTTCGCGATCCAGTCGCCGGGCCGCAGTCTGCGCGAGGGCCTGGACGCGTGGCACGCGAAGGCCGACGGGAAGTGTGCGATCGACTACGGCTTCCACATGATCCTCTCCGACGTGAACGAGTCGTCGCTGAAGGAGATGGACGGCCTTGTCGCCGCCGGGATCACCTCGTTCAAGTTGTTCACCGCCTACCCGGGTGTGTTCTTCAGCGACGACGGCCAGATCCTGCGTGCGATGCAGAGAGCCGCCTCCAACGGCGGGCTGATCATGATGCACGCCGAGAACGGCCTCGCCATCGACGTCCTCGTCGAACAGGCCCTGGCGCGCGGGGAGACCGACCCCCGCTACCACGGTGAGGTCCGCAAGGCCTTGCTGGAGGCGGAGGCCACGCACCGCGTCATCAAGCTGGCGCAGGTGGCCGGGGCGCCGGTGTATGTGGTTCACGTGTCGGCGCAGGAGGCGCTTGCGGAGATCGTGTCGGCCCGCGACAAGGGGCTGCCGGTCTTCGGCGAGACCTGTCCGCAGTACCTGTTCCTGTCCACCGACAATCTCGCCGAGCCGGACTTCGAGGGTGCGAAGTACGTGTGCTCGACTCCGTTGCGTCCCAAGGAGCATCAGGCCGCGCTGTGGCGGGGTCTGCGTACGAACGACCTCCAGGTGGTGTCCACCGATCACTGCCCGTTCTGCTTCTCGGGGCAGAAGGAGTTGGGCCGCGGGGACTTCTCGAAGATTCCCAACGGGCTGCCGGGCGTGGAGAACCGCATGGACCTCCTCCACCAGGCCGTCGTCGACGGCCACATCACGCGCCGCCGCTGGATCGAGATCGCGTGCGCGACGCCGGCCCGGATGTTCGGCCTGTACGGGCAGAAGGGCACCATCGCGCCGGGCGCGGACGCCGACATCGTCGTCTACGACCCGGCCGCCGAACAGATCATCTCCGCGGCCACGCACCACATGGAGGTCGACTACTCGGTGTACGAGGGACGGCGCGTCACCGGGCGGGTGGAGACCGTGCTGTCGCGGGGCGAAGTGGTCATCGAACAGGGCGAGTTCAAGGGGCGGGCGGGGCATGGCACGTACCTCGCCAGGTCCACCTCGCAGTACCTCGGCTGAGCCCTAGGCAAGGCTGCGGGCCGGACAGAAGACGCAAATCTGCTGGGGCGCCTCGCGGTCGAAGCAGGGTCGCGGCCAATACCGTGAGAGCGGTGTGCAGTTCGAGCGTGAGCAAGGAGGCGCCCAGGCAGTAGTGCGGGCCGTGGCCGAAGGTGAGGTCCCGGTCGCTGCCCTCCGCACCGGAAGAGGTGGCGGCCCGGCCCCGTACGGCGGAAGTGCGGTGGGCCAGGCCGATGGCCACGGTGGCCTGCCGGCCCGGCCCGGCGGAAGCTCTCCGTGACGTACGAGCAGACTGGCGACCGTCCGGGTGATCTGCGCGGCCGCGAGCCAGATGCCGTCGCCCCTCAGCGGCTGTGCCACATCGAGGGCTTCGGCATCGCTGTGCCGGCCGCGGCGCTGGGCCGCGCGGAGATCGGCGAACACGCGCAGCAGGGGAATCCGGCCAAGAGGGCTGAGGCCCACCACACCTGGTGCAGGGTCGGGCGTGCGCAGTCCTGCGCAGTCGGGTATGCCGAGGAAGTCGCAGTGGACACCGAAGGCGAACGGACAGCAGAACGACCAGAGGAGATCGGCCGTCCGGCCGGTGGTGTGCAGTGCGGAAGCCAGATCTTCGGCACGCCGTACGACGGCCGGCTGGAACTGCTGTACCGCACGCGGGGTGAAGGCTCGGGCGACCGGCCCGCGCAGACGTATGTGGCGCGGCGGATCCAGGCCGGTGAACAGTGCGGAACCTCCGTTCGGGTACGTCCCAGGGCCGTGGACCGCAGCCGCGCGGCTCCACCGGGGGCCGGTGAAGAGGTCCATCGCGAGCCCGCCGTCCGCGACCACCAGCAGACCCCGCCGCTCGTCCCGCCAGATGCCGGCCTCGCAGGTCGGCACCAGCCGGTCAGGTCCGGTCAGCATCCGAGTCCGGGCACCGGACAGGAAGCCCGTCGCCCCCACCCCGCTCCCCATGTGCATGCCGGTTCCCTTCCCCGTCCCCACCCTCACCCGTGCAAGCATCAGCCGCAGTTGGCCGGCAGCGGACGACGGACCTCCGTGCGGTGGCGGCGAGTTCCGGCCGCGTGAGACATCAACCACTTCCCGGCAGGGGCATGAACGCCTTTTCCTTGGCAAGGCTCGCTGAAGAAGACCTGGACGAGCCGAGCGGAGGACACGTGATGACGGCAGTTGCGGCCAAGACAGTGACGGAGCGCTCAGGTTCGGGGGCAGAGCTCGCGGACGTACGGCTGCCTCGGATCGCCGAGCCCGCGGCGGTCGCCCCGAAGAACGCCCGTGAGCTCTCCAGGCTGTTCCTCGACCGGCTCCAGGAGTTGGAGGAGGGCACGCACGAGTACAGCTACGCGCGCAACACCCTCATCGAGATGAACCTCTCGCTGGTGAGGTTCGCCGCCCGCCGCTTCCGCAACCGGGGCAGCGGCGACATGGAGGACATCATCCAGGTCGGCACGATCGGGCTGATCAAGGCGATCGACCGGTTCGACCTGTCCCGCGAGGTCGAGTTCACCTCCTTCGCCATCCCTTACATCACCGGTGAGATCAAGCGGTTCTTCCGCGACACCACCTGGGCCGTCCACGTCCCGCGCCGACTCCAGGAATTGCGTACGGAGCTGGCCAAGGCCAAGGAACAGCTCGCCACGGTCCTGGACCGCGATCCCACCGTCGCCGAGCTTGCCGAACTCCTGGAGCTGACGGAAGCCGAGGTCACCGACGGCCTGGTCGCTTCCAATGGCTACACCGCGGGCTCGTTGGACCTGCCGGCCGAGACCGGCGGCCACAACAGCTCCCAATCCCCGGTTTCCTACGCGGACTTCTTCGGTGCCTGCGACCCCGGCATGGAGCTCTTCGAGGACCTCCACACCCTGTCCCCGCTGCTTGCCGCACTGAGCGACCGGGACCGCCACATTCTCTCCATGCGCTTCGGTCAGGAACTCACCCAGTCCGAGATCGGCGAGGTGCTGGGCATTTCCCAGATGCAGGTGTCCCGCCTGCTCACCCGCATTCTGACCACCCTCCGGGCCGGGATGCTCACCTCCGCCTGAACACCGCTTCGGCGGTGTGCCCGCCGTCCGGTACGGGCCGTGTCGGGTCGGCCCTCATGTCAGTCTTCCGCGAATCAGTTTTCCGCGAAGGGGCCGCCGTCCCGGTTGAGCGAGGCCAGCAGGGCGGCCGGGTCGGTGTGGACCGTCCCGGCGCCCGCCTCCTCCAGGTCCGCGCGCGGGATGCCGCCCGACAGCAGGGCGACCGCCCGCACCCCCGCCCGTACCGCCGCCTTCATGTCCCACACGCTGTCCCCGACGAACACGGATTGCCCGGCGTCGGCCCCGACCAGTTCCAGCGCGTGCTCGACCGGATCGGGTGCGGGCTTGCCCTCGCTCACGTCGTCGGCGCTCGCGACGTCCCGGATGACTTCGTCGGCGCCGATGGCCCGCCGCAGTGCGCCGAGCTCCTCGTCGGACGCGGAGGTGACCAGTACGATCCGCCAGCCGCGTGAATCCAGGGCGCGCAGCAGGTCGCCTGCGCCTTCGAAGGCGGTGAGCCGCTCGCGGTACTCCCCGTACAGCGTGCTGTGTGCCGCACTCACCTCCCCGGCTTCCGCCGCCCGCCGGCCCTTCTTCTCGCCCAGCAGATGGACCAGGAGGTCGTCCGAGCCGAGCCCGATCGCCCGGTGGATCGCGGTGGTCGGCACATGGTGCCCGGCCTGCCGCAGCGCCTCCCACCAGGTGACGACGTGAAGGTGGTTGGTGTCGACGAGGGTTCCGTCGACGTCGAAGAGTGCCGCGCGTGCCATGTGTGTGTGCTCCTCGCCGTACCGGCCGTACTCGCGACGGCCGTGCTGGACCGGGTCCCCGGGCGGCGGACGTTCATGCATGCGGAACTTCGGACGGTCGCGGAGCCGGCCGCCGTGGGGCACGGCCCGCAGCCGGACGTTCCGGCGGCCGCCGGGTGGGTCCGGGCCCGGGACATCCATGGTGGTCCAGTTGCGGGGGCGGCGCGATATTTCCGTCGCCGGGACCTGCTCCGTCGTCCTGCTGACCCTGGGGTGACCGTGGACCAAGGTCCGGCGTCTGACCCTGGGGTGACCGTGGACCAAGGTCCGGCGCGAGGTCCCGGATTCACCCGAGCGGCCCCACCTGCCGTGTTCCGGAAGTCGATCTCGGGGTACAGCGATCTTCATGCCTCTCGATGTCTCCCATCCCGTGCTCCCCCCGCCGCGGGGCGACCTCTCCGCGGCCGTCCTCAGCGTGCTCGGTGGGGCCGCTCGGCCGCCCGCCGCCGAAGTGGTCAGGCAGGCCGACCCGTACGGCGACGACCTGCAACTCGCCCTGTACCTCTGCTACGAACTCCACTACCGCGGCTTCACCGGCGTCGACGACGCGTACGAGTGGGACCCGGTCCTGCTCGCCTTCCGCGGGCTCCTGGAGGACCGCTTCCTGACCGCGCTGCGCGCGGACGCCACCCGCCCGAGGGGTGTCGACGAAGCCCTCGCGGAGCTGCTCGTCGAGCCCGTGAACGGCACCGGTGTGTCCCACCACCTGCGCGACGAGGGGCAGTTGTGGCAGTTGCGCGAGTATGCCGCGCAGCGCTCGCTCTACCACCTCAAGGAGGCGGACCCGCACGCCTGGGTGCTGCCCCGGCTGTGGGGGAGGGCGAAGGCCGGGATGGCGGCCGTGGAGTTCGACGAGTACGGCGGCGGACGTGCGGACCGGGTCCACGCCCGTCTCTTCGCCGACCTCATGGCCGATCTGGGCCTGGACACGGCGTACGGCCGTTACTTGGACTCCGCGAGCGCGCAGACCCTCGCCACCGTCAACCTCATGTCGCTGTTCGGTCTGCACCGCCGGCTGCGTGGCGCCCTGGTCGGGCACTTCGCCGCGGTCGAGATCACCTCGTCGCCCGGCTCGCGCCGACTCGCACAGGCCATGGCCCGTACGGGCGCCGGGCCCGCAGCCGAGCACTTCTACGCCGAGCACGTCGTGGCGGACGCCGTACACGAACAGGTCGTACGCCGTGAAGTCGTCGGCGGTCTGCTGGAGGTGGAGCCGCACCTCGCCGACGACGTGGTGTTCGGCCTCGACGCGACCGGCTTCCTGGAGGACCGGCTGGCAGACCACCTGCTGGACCACTGGCGGGCGGGCACGACCTCCTTGCGGGTGCCGCTGGGGCCGTCGGACGGTCGTGCGTCATGAGCAACCTCCGGCCGCTCAGGCACCTCACCGGCGGGGCACGCACGGTCGTCCTCTCGCCGCCGGGCGTCTACGCCCCACAGGCCGACACCGTCCTTCTCGCCACGGCGCTGGACGTGGAGGATCTGCCGCCCCGGGCCCAGGTCCTGGACATCTGCACAGGTACCGGTGTCCTGGCCCTGGCCGCCGCGCGGCGCGGCGCGTGCGTCACCGCCGTCGACGTCTCCCGGCGGGCCGTGCTCACCGCCCGGCTGAACGCCCGCCTCGCCGGGCTCCCGGTGCGCGTGCTGCGCGGCGACCTGGCGGCTCCGGCCGCGGACCGCTCGTACGACCTGATCCTCAGCAATCCGCCCTACGTCCCCGCACGCCGTCCTGCGGCGCCCCCGCGCGGCCCGGCCCGTGCGTGGGACGCCGGGCTCGACGGCCGTCTGCTCCTCGACCGAATCTGCCGGGAGGCCCCGCCGCTGCTCAGCGCCCGTGGCGTGCTCCTGCTGGTGCACTCCGGTCTCAGCGACCCGGACCGCACCCTGGGCATGCTCAGGGAGGCCGGGCTCAAGGCGTCGACGGTGGAGCGCGGCTTCATCGACTTCGGGCCTGTGCTGCGCAGCAGACGGGAGTACCTGAGGGGCATGGGGCTGATCCGCGACGACGAGACAGAGGAAGAACTGGTGGTCATCCGTGCCGAACGAACACCGTGACGCGTCCGATGACACCGGGGCGGCCGGGCCGGTGGCCGGTTCGGTGGCCCGCCCGGTGGCAGGCTCGGATTCCTGCGAGGCGGCCGGCCCGGATTCCTGCGAGGCGGGTGGCCCCGGGGCCGAGCCCTGTCGGATCTCCGTCCAGAATGAGGGACCCTTCCTGGTCGAAGGCCCGGTGGAAGTCACCCTGGAGGACGGCACCACTGTCCGCTCCGACCGCTTCCGCGTGGCACTGTGCACATGCCGCCGCAGCCGCCGCTACCCCTGGTGCGACACCAGCCACCGGCGGCGCACACCCTAGGACCGGACCGTGCGGCGCGGGCGTGCCGCCAGATAGTTCTTCGCTTCCTGGGACGCCTTGGCATACGAGCCGGAGTCAAAGGGCGGCTCGGGGTCGTACTCGATGGCCAGCTGGAACGCCTCGGCGGCCACCCGCCCCGCGATGAGTTCCGCAAGCCGCAGCGCCATGTCGATGCCCGAGGACACTCCGGCGGCGGTGACAATGCCGCCGGGCTGCTCCACCACGCGACGCGCCGTGTACGTGGCGCCGTACGACTCCAGGGTGTCGGCAGCCCCCCAGTGAGTGGTGGCCTCCAGCCCGTCGAGCAGGCCGGCCGCGCCGAGCAGCAGTGAACCGGTGCACACCGACGTGGTCCACGTGGTGGTGGCGTGGATGCCACGGATCCAGTCGAGCAGCGACTCGTCGGTGAGGCCGCGCCGTGCGCCCGGCCCACCGGGCACCACCAGGACGTCGGCTTCCACGACGTCCTGGAAGGAGGCCGTGGCAAGGAGATGGAGAGGGCCCTCGCCGTCCGTGCAGGGGCCTGGGGTGTCGGCGGCGAAGACGACGTCGGATTCCGGCAGCATGCGGAGGATCTCGTACGGGCCGACGACGTCGAGCGCGGTGAATCCGTCGAAGAGCGGGATGACGATACGCATGAGCGTGCCTTTCGGGAGTGGCCGCCGCCGTCGTCAGGCGGCGGCGGTGTGCGCGGAGAAGTGCTTGCGGTACGCACCGGGGGTGACCTGGAGCGTCCGCTTGAAACTGCGGTGCAGAGTCTCGACGGTTCCGAAACCGCAGGCGTGCGCCACCGATTCCAGCGTGGCGGAGGTGGTCTCCAGGAGCCGTCTGGCGGCCTCGATACGGGCGCTCTCGACGTAGGCGGCGGGGGTGCGGCCGGTCTCCGCACGGAAGACGCGGGCGAAGTTCCGTTCGCTCATCGCGGCACGGGCCGCGAGGGCGGGTACGCCGAGGTCGCAGTCGGGATGGTCGGCGATCCATCCGAGGATGTCGCGCATCGGTGCCCGTTGCGGGCGCTGGGCCGCGAGCTGGGCGCTGAATTGCGCCTGCCCTCCGGGACGTTGGACGAACATCACCATCTGGCGGGCGATGGCACGGGAAATCTCGGGCCCGTGGTCGGCTTCGGTCATGGCCAGCGCCAGGTCCATGCCCGCAGTGATCCCGGCCGAGGTCCACACCTCGCCGTCGCGGACGAAGATCGGGTCGGGGTCGACCCTGACCTGCGGATACCGCTCGGCCAGTTGATCGCAGCGAGACCAGTGAGTGACCGCTCGCCGCCCGTCGAGGAGCCCGGCGGCGCCCAGCAGGAAGGCGCCGCTGCACACCGAAGCGGTACGGCGGGCACGACGGGAGGTTCGGGCGAACCAGTCGACGAAGCGTCCGTCCTCGCAAGCCCGGTGGATGCCCCCGCCGCCCACCGCGACGAGCGTGTCCACCGCCCCCGCATCCTCATCGATCGTCAGGGTCGGAGAAACAGCGAGACCGCCGCTGGAGGGCACCGGGCCGGGCGCGGCAGCCACGGTGTCGACGACGATGCCTCCGGTGAGACGTCCAGCCTGTGTGAATACCTCGTGCGGTCCGGTCAGGTCGAGGATCTGGAAATCCGGGAAGACGGCGAAGACGATGCGTCGGATGCTCACCCGTCCATCGTGGTCACATCCGCCAATGGCGGCAAGGACACGGATATGACGATTCCCGCCACTGCCGCCACCGTCACAGCCACCGCCGCCCCGGACACCGCCGCCACCGTTGCCGCCCCGGCCGCCGTCGCCGCCCCCGCCCGGTCCGGGGTGCGGCCTCTGGCGTCGGCGGTCATCCTGAGAGGAGCCTCCGCCTTCTCTCAGAAGGAGCGTTCCCTTGCCCGGACACGGTGACTGTGCTGAGCCGGAACCGGCCGGGGCTTCCGGCCGCGGTTCTGCTCCGACGCCTCCCACCATGGGTGTGGAAGAGGAGTTCCTGCTGGCAGACCGCACTACGCGCGAAACGGTGCTGAGCGCCCCCGTCGTCATGGGTGCGACTCGTGAGCTGGTCGGTAGCGCCCATGTGGAACTCGAATTTTCGCCCGCGCAGCTGGAAACAGTGAGCGCTGTCTGTGCCGACGCGGCGGCTCTGGAAAAGGAGATCACCCGCCTGCGTACGGCAGCTGCCGCGCAAGCGGAGCGCGCGGGAAGTTTCCTCATCGCCGGTGGAATCCCGATTCTCGGCGACCCCGGCCCACCGCCTGTCCAGGACAAGCCCCGCTATCAGCAGATCGAGCGCTGCTTCGGCCCGCTGGCACGGCACCAATGCGTGGGCGCGTGCCATGTCCACATCGGCGTCGAAGACCACGAGGAAGCCGTCCAGGTCGTCAACCACGTCCGGGTGTGGGCGCCCCTGCTGCTGGCTCTCTCGTCGAACTCGCCGTTCTGGAACGGCGCCGATACGGGCTACGCGAGCTGGCGCACCCTGTTGTGGGGCAGATGGCCAACAGCAGGGCCGCCACCGATCTTCTCCTCGGCGGAGGAGTACGAGAGAGTCGTGCGCGCTCTCGTCGCAAGCGGAGCGGCAATGGACCCCGCGATGCTGTACTGGCAGGTACGCCCTTCCCGGCACGTCCCGACGGTCGAAGTGCGGGTCGCCGATGTGATGCCAGAGGTGTCGGACACTGTGGCATTCGCTCTGCTGGTGCGAGCACTGGTGAGCGAGTCGCTCGACCGTGTCCGCGGCGGGCGAGCGGCGCCCCCCGTACCGGAAGCCGTACTGCGGGCAGCGACGTGGCGCGCTGCCCGAGAGGGCATGACAGGGTCCCTGCTGGATGTGGAAAGGCCCGACCCGGCCGTCGTTCCCGCGTGGCAGCTCGCCGGTGACCTGGTCGCACAGGTGGAAACCCACCTGGCTTCCGCCGGGGACCTGCCGGCCGTGACGAACTGGATGGCCGACCTGCGAGAACAAGGCACGGGTGCTACCCGGCAGCGCAGGGTCGCCCGGCGCAGCCACGGACGGCTTGAAGCGGTGGTGGACGCGCTCAGAGTGGGCACGTAAGAGCGAATCGTCATCGCCGGCCAGGGCGTTCGCGACCATTGCCCTGTCCGGTACCAGGCCTGTCCGGTACCGGCCCTGTCAGGTACTGACGGCGACGGCGAAGAGTGCCCCGTCTGGGTCGCTCAGGACCGCCTCCGGCGAGTTCTTCCCGCGCAGCAGGACGCTTCCGCCGTGGGCTCGGGCCGCCTGGACACAGGCTTCGACGTCGGTGACGGCGAAATGGATCTGCCAGCGCGGCCTGATCGCGGGGTCGGGCGCGGAACCCACAGCTCCGGAATGGATGCGGGCCACGATGTCGCCCTGACTGCGGAGCACCACCTTCTCCTCCTCGTAGGTGACTTCGCAGCCCCCGGGGGTCGTGGTCGCCCAGTCGAGGACCTCCGCGTAGAAGATGGCAGCGTCGAAGGCATTGCGGGTATGGAGCTCTACGAAAGCCGGGGCCGCGCGGCGCCATTGCTCCCAGCCGGACACCAGCTCGCCCTCCCACACGCCGAAGACGGCACCGTCGCGGTCGGCCAGCAGAGCGGCCCGCCCCGGAGGGAAGGAGAGGGGCCCCACGGCTGTGGTGCCGCCGCGCTCCTGGCTGCGGGCCACAGCCTCGTCGGCGCTTGTCGCGGCGAAGAACGGTGTCCAGGCGACAGCCGTCTGCCCCATGCTGCCCACCGCGGACACCCCCGCCACGGGCACCCCGCGCACGCTCGCGAAACGGTACTGATCGCCCAGCTTGCCGGTGCGCCATTCCCACCCCAGCACCGCGTGGTAGAACCGCTGGGTCGCTTCCACGTCATGGGTGGTGAGGCTGACCCAACAGGGTGCACCGAACACCGAACTACTGGTCACGCTCGCGTTCGCGACTGCTTGGCGGCCGTTCATTTCCGTACCGTTCTGGAGTCCTGGGGTCCTTGGCGCACCTGGGGTCCTTGGCGCAGGGGGCCGGTGCCCGTGGCCGGGAGGGACGAGAACCGGAGCTTCGCCGCAGCGGAGGTCAGGCTCAGCGGCTCAGCGGCCGAGGGCCTTGGCCAGTTCCGCCTTGTTCATCGACGAGCGGCCGTCGATTCCGCGCTTCTTGGCCTCCGCGTACAGCTGGTCCTTCGTCGGCCCCTGCGCCCGGCTGTGCGAGTGCTCGCCGCCGCGCTGCGGGGCGGACTTCTTGTCCTTGGTGGACGTCTTGCTCGCAGTCGCGGACTCCCCGGCGCGGGCCCGTTCCTTGTTCACCGTGCGGGCAGCGATCTCCTTGGCCCGGCTCGTGGAGGTGCCGCGCTTCTCGGCACTCTCTTTGATGTGCTCGTACTGACGCTCACGCTTCGCACTCGAACCTCGCGGCATGGCGTACTCCTTTCGGACCGGCACGCTCTCTCAGTTTGTGGACAGGTCCCGTGTACCCACGGAAGGGCGCATGCCACCGGGCAGCCTGGACCTGTCCCTTCTGACCGTATGCCGGGTCGTGCTCATTTGTCGCGGCAGCGCATACCGGAAGTGCTGCGCGACAGCCCTTGCTTTGGTCAGAACGATGACGGAGTGCATGGCGCCGTGGCCGTCGAAGGAGGCGGTGGAGCGCCGCAACTGCTGACCCGCCCCGGGCGGGAGCAGCAGGCCGAGCGTGCCGGACCAGCCGGGCGGTTCCTTTTCCGTGGCATGTTGGTGCCGCCGCCTCTGACTGATGGGCAAGGGAGCTGGGTAGAGTCCTTCCTCCCGAAGCCCGAGAGGGTGACCGGGCGGGGCGAGACCGCCCTGTCCTGCGGCGAAGTCGTCCTCGTAGCAAGGAAGTTCACGGGCCGAGCCGGCCACAGACCGAACCATGCAGTACCCGAACCGTGCAGTACCCGAACCAGGAGGTACGCCCGTCATGCCCATGGACTTCGGACTGGTCCTGCAGACCGATCCACCCGCATCCGAGGTCGTCGGCCTGATGCGGCGCGCCGAGCGCAATGGATTCCGCTACGGCTGGACCTTCGACTCCGCCGTGCTGTGGCAGGAGCCGTTCGTCATCTACAGCCGGATTCTGGAGCACACCGAGCAGCTGATCGTCGGGCCGATGGTGACCAATCCCGGGACCAGGACCTGGGAGGTCACCGCCTCCACCTTCGCCACCCTCAACGACATGTACGGCAACCGCACCGTCTGCGGCATCGGCCGCGGCGACTCGGCGATGCGGGTGGCCGGACGCAAGCCGAACACCCTCGCCCGGCTCGGTGAGGCCATCGAGGTCATCCGTGACCTGGCCGAGGGCAGGGAGGCGAAGGTGGACGGGCAGTCGGTGCGGCTGCCGTGGGTGACGGACGGACGGCTTCCGGTGTGGATGGGCGCGTACGGGCCCAAGGCGCTCGCGCTCGCCGGGCAGAAGGCGGACGGGTTCATCCTGCAGCTCGCCGACCCGTTCCTGACGGAGTGGATGATCCGGGCGGTACGTGACGCCGCTTCCGCCGCCGGGCGCGATCCGGCGGAGGTGAAGATCTGCGTCGCCGCACCGGCCTACGTCGGCGACGACCTCGCCCACGCCCGGGACCAGTGCCGGTGGTTCGGCGGAATGGTCGGCAATCACGTCGCGGACCTCGTGGCGAAGTACGGGACGGACTCCGGCTTCGTACCGGCGGCGCTGACCTCGTACATCGAGGCCAGGCAGGGATACGACTACGCGCACCACGGGCGGGCCGGGAACCCGGACACCGACTTCGTGCCGGACGACATCGTCGACCGGTTCTGTCTGCTGGGGCCGGTGGAGGCGCACATCGAGAGGCTGCGGGCGCTGCGGGAGCTGGGGGTCGACCAGTTCGCGGTCTACGCCATGCACGATGCGCGGGAGGAGGTCATCGACGCGTACGGCGCGTCGGTCATTCCTGCCCTCGCGGCCTCCTCCTGAGGGGCGTCGTGGGGCCGCTCACCCCGGGCGGACGGCGCTGACCACCCCATCGAAGCGGGCAGCGCCACGCCGTGTTCGTGTGCGTACGGGCGCAGGGCTTCCGTCAGCGCCACCCGCGCGGACGGCGGCGCCTGCCCGTCGCCGGGCGGGAGAGCAGGAAGTCGGCGGCGTCGGCGGGGTCGCGCCCCCACACGGTCGTATCGGCGACCGGGGTCACGGTGATCCGCTCGAAGCCCGCACCCGTCAGTACCTCGCAGATCCGGACCGGGTCGGAGAGCGACTTCATCGCGGCCCCCCACTCGCCGTAGAAAGACGCCTTTGGGACGCTTTTTGGCCGCCGCCGTCCAGTATCGGGGCGAGCAGCCCCAGGGTCTTGGCCTCCTCGCCGTAGGGCCTGTCGGGCGGGCACACGAAGGCCAGGCGCCCGGCGGGGCGCAGGGCGCGGCCGAGAGGGGCGACGCGCTGCTTTCGCCGTCCGTGACCCGGCGGCTGATCACGGAGTTCGTGTCGCGCCCGCCGGACCGGCACACCGCGCCCGGCTTCGAGAGCCTGACCCGGCGGGAGCGGCAGGTCACCGCACTGGTCGCGCGCGGGCTCACGAACGAGGAGATCGCCGCCCACATGGTGATCAGCCCGCTGACGGCGAAGACGCACGTGAGCCGGGCGATGGTCAAACTGGGCGCCAGGGATCGGGGCAGGGGCGGGACCGGGTCGGTCCGGGGCGGGTCCGGGGCTACTCGGGGTTTGGCAGCGGTTCGCCCGTCTCCAGGAGCGTCTTGAGGCTGGAGATGAGCGGCGGCCAGCCGTCGCGGATCATGGCGAGGGTGAGGCTGCCCCTGTCGAAGCCGTCGTGGACGACGGTCAGCCGGGTCAGGTTCGGTCCGGTCGGCTCGATCTCGTACGTCACCTTCGACCGCGACTCGGCGGCCAGCTGGGCGTGCAGGTCCTCGTCCATGCCGACGGTCTCGGCGAAGGCCGGGGTGAAGGTGTGCCAGGTGTAGGAGAGCCGGCGGCCCGGCTCGGCGGCGAGCACCACCTGCTCCGGGTCGGCGTCGCCGAGGCCCATTCCCTGCCAGATCACCGTCGACCCGACCTGCCAGTCCGACGCGAAGGTCAGGCCCCAGTAGCGGCTGGTGGACGCGGGGTCGGTCAGGGCCTCCCAGATCCGGTCGGGGGTGGACCGGATGTACGCGGTGTAGTCGAAGGCGGTGGTGCGGTCCAGGTCGGGGCTCGCGTCGTCCGTGTCTGCGCCTGCGCCTGTGCGTGCGCTCGTGTCCGTGTTCGCGGGCGTGTTTGTGTCCGGGGCCGTGGAATCCATGCGGCCATTCTCTGGGGACCGGGGAGGATCGGCGAGGCGAGGCGGGAGAGGGGGTGAAGGGGCGCGGCCCCTGCCGCCCCTTCCCCCTAGGGCCTGTCCGGCGGATCTTGCCGCGGTCGCGTGCCCTGGCACGCACGCCCCCAAGGTCTTAAGGACCAGGGGGGACCCCCTCTGCGTTGTCGTCAATCGACGACGCTCCGCGTCGCCTCAATCCTCCGCCTTGCAGCTGCACGCACCATGCCCCCCTCAGCGGTAGTGAAAGGGCAAGGTCACTCCCATGCGGCCTGATCCGCCGGACAGGCCCTAACGCTCCGACGCCCGCAGCTTCCGCCACACCGCCTTCGCCGCGTTGTGCCCCGACATCCCGTGCACCCCGGGCCCCGGCGGCGTCGCCGACGAGCACAGGAACACCGCCGGGTGCTTCGTCCCGTACGGAAACAGCGACAGCTTCGGGCGGAGCAGCACCTGGAGGCCGGAGAACGCGCCGCAGGCGATGTCGCCGCCCACGTAGTTCGCGTTGTGCGCGGCCAGCTCCGGCGGGCCCGCCGTCGCACGGGCCAGCACGCGGTCGCGGAAACCCGGTGCGAACCGCTCGATCTGCCGCTCGACCGCGTCCGTCAGGTCGCCCTGCCAGGCGTGCGGCACATGTCCGTACGCCCAGAACACGTGCTTACCCTCCGGGGCGCGGGAGGGGTCGGTCACGCTCGGCTGCGCCGTGATCAGGAAGGGAGTCTCGGGGGCGGTGCCGCCCGAGGCCTGCCGCAGGGCCTTGCCGATCTCCCCCTTCGTGGCACCGACCTGCACCGTTCCGGCCCGACGGGCCTCCTCGGCGGTCCACGGGACCGGGCCGTCCAGCGCGTAGTCGATCTTGAAGACGCTGGCGCCGTAACGGTAGTTCTCGTACGCGTTGCCCAGCCGGGCGATCCGGGCGAGCGCGGTCGGCGAGGTGTCGAAGATGTACGCGCGGGCGGGCGGCAGGTCGTCGAGGCGCTTCACCTCGTAACCGGTGTGGACGACTCCGCCCAGGTCGCGCAGGTACGCGGTGAGCGCGTCCGGGATGGCCTGCGAGCCGCCGCGCGGCGCCGGCCAGCCGTTCTCGTGCGCAGCCAGCGCGAACATCAGGCCGACCGCACCGGTCGCGAACCCGCTCAGCGGCGCGATGACGTGCGCCACGAGGCCCGCGATCAGCGCCTTCGCCTTCTCGTCGCGGAAGCGCTGCATCAGCCACGTCGACGGCGGCAGCCCGGCGAGACCGAACCTGCCGAGCGTCACCGGGTGGCGCGGCAGCGCGGTCAGCGGCAGCGACATGAAGTCGCGGGAGAGCGTGTCCCACCTTCCGAGGTACGGGGCGACCAGCCGGCGGTACGCACCCGCGTCACGCGTACCGAACGACGCGGCCGTCTCCGCGACCGACCGGGACAGCACGGCCGCCGTACCGTCGTCCCACGGGTGGGCCATCGGCAGCTCCGGATGCAGCCACTCCAGCCCGTACCGCTCCAGCGGCATCGTCTTGAACACCGGCGAGCCGACGCCCAGCGGGTGCACCGCCGAGCACGGGTCGTGCCGGAAGCCGGGCAGGGTCAGCTCCTCGGTGCGGGCCCCGCCGCCGACGGTGTCCTTCGCCTCGAAGACCTCCACCGAGAAGCCGCGGCGGGCCAGCTCGACGGCTGCGGTCAGTCCGTTGGGCCCCGCCCCCACGACGACTGCATCAAGCATCGGCGACACCTTGGACTCCTCACGCCACGTCACTTCAGAGCCCCAGGGTATTCCTGTGCACCGACAGCCCTGGCGGGGGTACGTTCCACGCCATGAAAAGCACCACCGGCACCTCCGTCGACACCTCCGTCGGCACCGCCTTCGACTCCACTATTGCCACCATGGCCGAACGCCTTGCCGCCGTCCCAGGCGTGCACGCCGTGGCCCTCGGCGGCAGCCGCGCCCGGGGCACGCACCGCCCGGACTCCGACTGGGATGTGGGGGTGTACTACCGGGGTGAGCCGGACGTTGCCCGACTCGCCGCCCTCGCAGCGGAGTTCACCGGAACACCGGTGGAGGTGGCCGGGCCCGGGGGCTGGGGGCCGTGGGTGAACGGCGGGGCGTGGCTGTCGGTCGACGGTATGGCGGTCGACTGGATCCTGCGCGACCTCGACCGCGTCGAGGGGGTGTGGGAGGACTGCCGGGCGGGTCGCTTCGAGGTCGGCATGCAGGCCGGACACCCGCTGGGATTCTGGTCGCCCGCGTACGCGGGCGAGGTCGCGTTGTGCCGGGTGCTGGCCGACACTCAGGGTGGACTGACGGCGCTGCGGGCCGCCGCGCAGCACTATCCGGACGCCCTGCGCGACGCGCTGATCGGGGCGGCGTGGGAGGCGGACTTCTCGGTCGCGGCCGCCCGCAAATCGGCGGCCGGTGGGGACGCTCTGCATGTCGCGCTGTGCCTCGCGCGCGCGTTCGGCGTACTGGCGCAGACGATGCTGGCACACGGTCGGGTGTGGTGCGTGAACGAGAAGGGCGCCCTGGCCGCGGCAGCCCAAGTCGCCTGCGCACCGGACGACTTCACCGAACGGGTGGCACAGGCGCTGCACGGGCTGGACGGGGACGCGGTGCGGGAGGCGGGTGCGCTGGTGGACGAGGTACGGGCACGGATGGCGCCCGCACAGCCACAGGTCTGAGCCTGCGCCCGCACAGCCACAGGTCTGAGCCTGCGCCCGCACACCCAGAGAGCTGAGCCTGCAACAGCGGAGTCCGTCCGGCGCTGCCAGACTCTGGCTGAGCCCGCCCGGGTCTGGCTGAGTCCGCCCGGTTGCCCGGCTCTGCCTAGCTCTGCCCGGCCCTGCCAGGTTCTGGCGTGCCTCGCTCTGCTTGGTCCCGCCCGGTTCTGCCTGGCCTGGCCTGGTCTGGCCTCGGTCAGCTTGGCCGTGCCCGGCTCGGCGCGTGCCCGGCTGTGCTTGGCCCTGCGAGTGCCTCGCTCTGCCTGGCCCCGCCCGTCTCTGGCGCGCGCCTCCCTCTGCCCGGCCTCGCCCGGTTCTGCTTAGCCGTGCCCGGCTCTGGTCGGCCTCGCCCGGCCCTGCCCCGCCCGGCTCTGCCTGGTCGAGTCGACCTGGCCTCGCCTGGCCCTGTCTTGCCTCGCTCTGTCCGGCCCCGCTCGGCTCTGCCTGGTCGAGCCCACCTGGCCCCGGCCGGCCCTGTCTTGCCTTGCTCTGTCCGGCCGGCTCGCCTGGCTCGTTTGACCCTGGCGTGCCCGGCTCTGTTCGGATGAGCCCGTTCGGCCTCGTTCGGCCCGCACCTGGCCACCCTGCTTGGTCCGGCCCGGCCGACCCTGCGCTGCCCTGGTCCGCCCGTCGCTCAGTCCTGCGCCAGCAGGCCCCGTATCCGTTCCGCCGTTGCCGTGTCCCTGGCTGCTGTGAACGGCAGTGCGTTGTCGCCCGTGATCCGGTAGCGCTCGCCCGTACGCGTACGGTCCGTGCCGCCCGCCTCCTCCACCAGGAGCAGGCCCGCCGCGTGGTCCCAGGCCAGCTCCCAGGAGAACGCCACCGACTCCAGCTCGCCCCTGGCCACCGCCAGATACTCCAGGCCCGCCGACCCGCACGGCCGGGGCTCTACCCCGTCCACCGACAGCCGCAGCAGTGCCTGCTTCTGCTCCGGAGTTGTGTAGTCCGGGTGCGAGATCGCCACCCGGAGCGGGCTGCCGGGCGCGGGGGACCCCGACCGCAGCGGCTTGCCGTTCAGCAAGGCGCCCCGCCCCCGGACCGCGACGGCCATCTCGTCCAGCGCCGGGGCGTATGTCCACGAGGCCAGCAGCTCGCCTTCCACCGCCAGCGCCACCAGCGTGCAGAACTCCGGTTCGCCGCGCACGAACTGCCGTGTCCCGTCGACCGGATCGACGATCCACACCGGTGCCGTGCCCCGTATCGCCTCGTACGCCGTGGGATCCGCGTGGACCGCTTCCTCGCCGACCACCACCGAGCCGGGCAGCAGCCGGGTGAGCGCGGCCGCCAGGTGCTCCTCCGCGCCCCGGTCCGCGACCGTCACCAGGTCGTACGGGCCGGCCTTCTCCAGCACCTCGTGCGCGGCGAGCTGCTGGTAGCGCGGCATGATCTCGGCGGCGGCGGCCCGGCGGACGGCCTCCTCCACAGCGGTGACAAGCGAGTTATCGATCATGCCGTCCAGCAAAGCACGGGGGACTGACAATGCGCTCCGGGTGGGATGCGGGCGGAATGCGGGCGGGGCGCGGCGGAGATCCCTTGGAGCGCCGGGAACGGGAGGAATGTCCGGGGTCGAGATAGCGTTGTCGCAGGTCACAACCACCCCTGCGGGTGCCTGATGGAGGCGGAACACGGTGCACGGTGAATACAAGGTTCCCGGCGGCAAGCTTGTGGTCGTCGATCTCGATGTCGATGTCGATGTCGAGTCCGGCACGGTGGGCGCTGCGGGCACGACCGGCGGTGTCCTGCGCAACGTCCGGGTCGCCGGGGACTTCTTCCTGGAGCCCGACGAGGCCATCCTCGCCATCAACCGTGCCCTGGAGGGCGCACCGGCCGACACCGACGCCGCAGGTCTGGCCGCCCGCGTCGAGGCCGCCCTCCCCGAGGGCACGGTGATGTTCGGCCTCACCGCCGACGGCATCGCGATCGCGGTCCGCCGCGCCCTCGCGCACGCCACGGACTGGACGGACTACGACTGGCAGCTCATCCACGAGGCTCCGCAACCCCCGGCCCTCCATATGGCGCTCGACGAGGTGATCACCGCCGAGGTCGCGGCCGGCCGGCGCCCGCCGACGCTGCGGGTGTGGGAGTGGGGCGCCCCGGCCGTCGTCATCGGCAGCTTCCAGTCGCTGCGCAACGAGATCGACCCGGAGGGCGCGGACCGGCACGGGATCGAGGTCGTGCGCAGGATCAGCGGCGGGGGTGCGATGTTCATCGAGCCGGGGAACACCATCACGTACTCGCTGTCCGTGCCGACCGCCCTCGTCCAGGGCCTGTCCTTCGCGGACAGCTACGCCTACCTCGACGACTGGGTGCTGGGCGCCCTTGGCGACATGGGTGTCAAGGCCTGGTACCAGCCGCTCAACGACATCGCCACGGACGCCGGGAAGATCGCGGGCGCCGCCCAGAAGCGCATGGTCAGCGACTCGGGCGGGGCGGTCCTGCACCACGTGACGATGGCGTACGACATCGACGCGGACAAGATGATGGAGGTGCTCCGGATCGGCAAGGAGAAGCTGTCCGACAAGGGCACGAAGAGCGCGAAGAAGCGGGTCGACCCGCTGCGCCGGCAGACGGGGCTGGCGCGGGAGGCGGTCATCGAGCGGATGATCGAGTCGTTCCGGGGACGGTACGGGCTGGAGAAGGGCTCGGTGTCGGAGGACGAGATGGGGCGGGCGCGGGAGCTGGTGGAGGGGAAGTTCGGGAGGGGGGAGTGGACGGGGCGGGTTCCCTAGCCGGGGAGGCGGGGCGGCCGAACGGCCCGGCGGCGGGGTGGTGGTGCGGGTTGCTGTGCCTGCGGGCGGTGGGTGGTGCGGGTTGCCTGCGGCGCTGTCCCCCACCCGCCCCTTCCCGAAACTGCTGGCCGCAGGGCTGGGACGGTACGGCTGGCGCCGGTGGGGGCTACGGTCCGGGGCTGCGCCCCGTGCACGGACTGCGTCCGCGCGTCCTCAAACGCCGGACGGGCTGAAGATGCCCGTGCGACCTGGGAGTGGGCTGAGGGGAATGTGCCGGACACGCTCAGTGAAATGCCGTGCGGCAGATTCACCGCACCCGGCAGGATGCCTCCATGGCTACCTCCGCCCCACTGATCACCCTCGTCCGTGGCGACATCACCGACCAACAGGTCGACGTCATCGTCAACGCCGCCAATTCCAGCCTCCTCGGTGGCGGCGGTGTCGACGGCGCCATTCACCGTCGCGGTGGCGGCAGTATCCTCGCCGACTGTCGCAAGCTGCGGGCCTCGCACTACGGGCGCGGGCTGCCGACCGGCCGGGCCGTAGCCACCACCGCCGGGAAGCTGCAGGCGCAGTACGTCGTGCACACCGTCGGGCCCGTTCATCAGCCGGGGCTCACGGGTGAGGCGGAGCGTGCGCAGTCCGAGTTGCTTGCTTCCTGTTATCGCGAATCCATGCGTCTGGCACGGGAGTTGGGGGCCACAAGTATTGCCTTTCCTGCCATCTCCACCGGCGTCTACCGGTGGCCGCTGGCCGACGGCGCGCGGGTGGCGGTCCGTACCGTACGGGAAGCGGCGCAGGCTCCGCTCCTCGATGTGCGGTTCGTGCTGTTCGACGACGCCGCCTACGCGCACTTCGAGCAGGCACTGGTCACAGCAGGTTGATGTCGGATTTCCGCCAGCCGAGCGGGGGCGAGTGCCCGATGCTGGGGGCATGTCACCCACTCCGGCAGCGCAGGCCACGCAGAGCACGCAGGGCGTAAAGGACACACGTGCCATGTACGCCGACACCGAGCGTTGCGTACGCGCTGTGCAGTCCAAGGACGCGCGCTTCGACGGCTGGGTGTTCACCGCCGTCACCACCACTCGGATCTACTGCCGGCCCAGCTGCCCGGTCGTCCCGCCCAAGCCGCAGAACATGACGTTCTATCCGAGCGCCGCCGCCTGCCAGCAGGCCGGGTTCCGGGCCTGCAAGCGGTGCCGCCCGGACACCAGCCCCGGCTCTCCCGAGTGGAACGCCCGCGCAGACTCCGTCGCCCGCGCCATGCGTCTCATCCGGGACGGCGTCGTCGACCGGGAAGGCGTGCCGGGGCTGGCGGCCAGGCTCGGATACTCGGCCCGGCAGGTCGAGCGGCAGCTGCGCGCCGAACTGGGGGCGGGGCCGCTCGCCCTGGCCCGCGCCCAGCGCGCCCAGACCGCACGGCTGCTCATCGAGACGACACCGCTGCCGATGGCGGACATCGCCTTCGCTGCGGGGTTCTCGTCCGTACGCACCTTCAACGAGACCGTGCGGGAGGTCTTCGGGCTGGCGCCCGGGGAGCTGCGGGCCCGGGGCCGCAAGGGGGAGGTGCAGCCCCCCGGGGTGATCAGCCTGCGGCTGCCGTTCCGCGCCCCGCTCAACCCCGACAACCTCTTCGGCCACCTCGCCGCGACCGCCGTCCCCGGGGTCGAGGAGTGGCGTGCAGGCGCCTACCGCCGCACGCTCCAACTCCCGTACGGACACGGCATCGTGGCGCTCTCGCCGCGCCTCGACCACATCGCCTGCCGGCTCTCCCTCACCGACCTGCGCGACCTCACCCACGCCATCAGCCGCTGCCGCTGGCTGCTCGACCTGGACGCCGACCCGGTCGCCGTCGACGAGCGGCTGAGCGCCGACCCCCTGCTCGCCCCGCTGGTGGCGCGGGCACCGGGGCGGCGGGTGCCGCGCACCACCGACGCCGCCGAGTTCGCCGTACGGGCGGTACTCGGCCAGCAGGTGTCGACGGCGGCTGCCCGTACGCACGCGGCCCGGCTCGTCACCGCGCACGGTGTGCCGGTGGACGACCCGGACGGCGGGCTCACCCACCTCTTCCCGACCCCCGAGGCACTCGCCGGCCTCGACCCCGAGTCCCTCGCCCTGCCGCGCAGCCGCCGCGCCACGCTCACCACCCTCGTCGCCGCCCTCGCCGACGGCTCCCTCACCCTCGACGTCGACAGCGACTGGGACCTGGCCCGCGCACAGCTCCTCGAACTGCCGGGGTTCGGCCCCTGGACCACCGAGGTCATCGCGATGCGCGCCCTCGGAGACCCCGACGCGTTCCTCCCGTCCGACCTCGGAATCCGGCGCGCCGCACAGGAGTTGGGGCTGCCGCACACCCCGGCCGCGCTCACCGCACGCGCCGCCGCATGGCGGCCCTGGCGGGCCTACGCCGTGCAGTACCTGTGGGCGACCGACTCCCACCCCATCAACCACCTCCCGAAGTAACGGAGTTGAGACAGGCCATGACCGCGCTCAAGCAACACACCCTCATGGACAGCACATTCGGGCCGCTGACCCTCGTCGCCACCGACGGTGTACTCAGTGCCGTCTACATGGTCAACCACCGACACCAGCCGCCGGAGGAGACCTTCGGCGAACGGGACCCGGAGCCCTTCCCCGAGGTGATCGAGCAGCTGAACGCCTACTTCGAGGGCGAGTTGAAGGAATTCACCCTCCCCATCCACCTGGAGGGCACGCCGTTCCAGCGCACCGTCTGGGCCGAACTCCGCAAGATTCCGTACGGTGAGACCCGCTCGTACGGAGAACTCGCCAAGGCCCTCGGCAAGCCGGGAGCTTCCCGCGCCGTCGGACTCGCCAACGGCAAGAACCCGATCAGCATCGTCGTCCCCTGCCACCGCGTCATCGGCTCCGGCGGCAGCCTCACCGGCTACGGCGGCGGCCTGGAACGCAAGCAGCACCTGCTCGCCCTGGAGCGGGGAGAGTCGGAGCAGGAGGGGCTGCTCTTCTAGGCCAGTCCCGCCAGCAGCGCGGGCAGCGCCGTCCCGATCGGCTCCCGCACCACCTCGTCCGCCAGCTCGTCGTACGGCGTCGGCTCCGCATTGACGATCACGAGCCGCGCCCCGTGTTCGGCGGCCAGAGGGGCGAGCGACGCGGCGGGCTGCACCGCGAGGCTCGTCCCGACTGCCACGAACACCTCGCACGCCTTGGTTACGGCCAGCGCCGCGCCCAGCACCGTCGGATCCAGCGACTCCCCGAACATCACCGTCGCCGACTTCAGGATCCCGCCGCACGCCAGACACGGCGGGTCCGCCTCGCCCGCGTCCACCCGGGCGAGGGCCTCGTCCATCGAGGAGCGGACCTTGCAGCGGGTGCAGACCACCGCCCGCGCCGTACCGTGCAGTTCGAGCACCTTGCGGTCCGGCATGCCGCCCAACTGGTGCAGACCGTCCACGTTCTGCGTGATCACCCGGACCGCGAAACCGTTCCGCCGGTCCAGCTCGGCGACCGCACGGTGCGCGGCATTGGGCACGGCGTTCAGCGTCGTCCGCTCGCGGCGCATCAGCCACGACCTGCGGCGGATCTCCGGATCGGCCATGTAGTAGCTGTACGTGACGAGCTTCTCGGCCTCGGGATCGCGCCGCCACAGCCCGTTCGGGCCCCGGTAGTCGGGGATGCCGGAATCGGTCGAGACACCGGCACCGCTGAGGATCGCGACAAGAGTCATGGGCGGAGATTACGCAGCGGGGCACGGGCTGCGCGACGTCAATTACGCGCGACCCGCGCGCTGCGAGTCCCGTCCGAAGAGCAGTAGCCGCGTACCGCTCCTCGTACGACGAGGAACAGGACGAGGGGACCCAGCACGGCGAGCGACGTTCGGACCGTCCAGCGACGGAATACCTGATGCATCCTCAAATGTCCGACACCTCCTGGGAGTTCACCAGCAGGTCACCCGCCTCCGTACGGTAGTAGAGCACTGACCGCCCCGTTCTCCTGCGCCGTACCAGACGGGCATCGAGGAGGACCTTCAGATGGCGGCCGGCGGAGCCCAGTGCGAGGCCGGTCAGGGCGACCAGCTGGGAGGTGCTCTTCGGGGTCTCCAGGAGTACGAGAATGCCCGCACGGCCCCGGCCGAGGAGCGCACCCAGGGCCTCCGGGGCCGGTGGCCGGCCGGGTTCGGCGAGGGTGCCCGCGCACGGGTAGACCACGGCGAACCGGTGCGGGCCCTCCCAGGACACCCAGCTGGTGCGGAAGCTGACCGGGACGAAGAGGAGCCGCGCCCCGGAGACCTCGCGCGGCGGGAAGTCCTGGGTGTTGATCTGCAGCCGGTCGCCGCCCAGCCAGCGCATCCCCGGCCGCATGTCGTCCAGCGCCGCCGCCCAGCCGCCCCGGCTCAACTGGGCGGTGCGCGCCACGATGTCGGCCTCCAGGACCCGGCGGCGGCGCGGCCACTGGGGGAGTACGGTCCGCTGCCACACCCAGTCGAGGAGGTCGGCGGCACGTTCCGCGAGGTCGTCGCGGAGCAGGGCGGGGGGCGGCGGACCGCCGAGCGCGACAGTCAGATCGGCGAGCACCGAATCGGCTGGAGCGGCCCGGATCCGCTCCAGCTCCCGCGCGAAGGTCTGCTCGCCCTCACCGGTCGGGGTGGGGGTGATGAAGTCCGCGTTCCAGGTCGGGCGGAACGCTGCCTCCAGGAGGAGGGGCGTCAGCGGGTCCTCGGCGAGCTTGTCGCGGAAGGCCGGGAGATGGGAGTCGAGCCAGGAACGCTCACCGGGATGCGAGGCGGGCGCGTGCCGCTGAAGCATCTTCAGGCTCGAAATCGCCTCGCTCAACGGGGAGATGACGAACCGTCCGCCCGCGAGTGTGTCCGCGTCGACCTGCCACCAGCCCATCGGCCCACCACCCTCCCGAAGGTTGTTTCGCGCCGGTGCGAAACAGTAACGCCGCCCACGCGGGGGCTCCGACACTCCTCCCATGCGCACCTACCGCGAACTGTTCCGACAGCCGGAGTTCACCCCGCTCTTCCTGACCGTCTCCGCGAAGTCGGCGGCGCAGACCGTCACCGGACTCGCCCTCGGCACCCTCGTCTACACCGAGACCGGCTCTCCGCTGCTGTCCTCCCTCGCCATGTTCGGGCCGTCGCTGGCCCAGCTCATCGGTGCGAGCACCCTCCTCTCCGCCGCCGACCGGCTGCCGCCGCGCGCCGCACTCGCGGGCCTGGGCCTGCTCTTCGGCCTGGCCACCGCCGTCCAGGCGATACCGGGGCTGCCGGTGGGAGCGTCCTTCGCGGTCCTGCTGACGCTGGGCGTCTTCGCGTCGCTCGGCGGGGGAGTGACGTACGGGCTCCTCAACGAAATCCTCGCCAAGGACGGCTTCCTGATCGGCCGTTCCGTGATGAACATGTCCAACGGGGTCATGCAGATCTGCGGATTCGCCGCCGGTGGGCTCCTGGTCAACCTGCTGTCGCCGCGGGAGACGCTGCTCGTCGGTGCCGCGCTCTACTTCGTGTCGGCGGGGTGCGCACGCTTCGGGCTGAGCGGCAGACCGCCGAGGGCGAGCGGGCGGGCCTCGGTCGCCGAGACCTGGCGGACCAATGCCCTGCTCTGGTCGTTGAAGCCGCGCCGCTACGTGTACCTCATGCTGTGCGTGCCGAACGGGCTCATCGTGGGCTGCGAGTCCCTCTACGTACCGTACGAACCCGCGCGGGCGGGGCTGCTGTTCGCCTTCGCGGCGTGCGGGATGCTGATCGGGGACACGGTGGTGGGGCGGTTCGTGCCGGCCGGGCTGCGAGCCAGGGGCGGGCCCGCGCTGCGGCTGCTGCTGGCGGCCCCGTACCTGGTGTTCTTCCTGCGCCCTTCGCTGCCGGTGGCCCTGGTCGTGGTGCTGGTCGCGTCCGTCGGCTTCGCGGCGACGCTGCTGCTTCAGGAACGGCTGATGGCCCTGACACCCGACGAGCTGAGCGGGCACGCGCTGGGGCTGCACACGTCGGGCATGCTGGCGATGCAGGGCGTGGGGGCGGCGCTGGCGGGCGGGGTCGCCCAGTTCACTTCGCCGGGGGTGGCGATGACGGTGCTGGCGGGGGCATCGGTGGTGGTCACCTTGAGGTTGGAGCGGGGGGTGCGGGCGGGAGGCTCGGGTGCGGGCCGGGGCGACGTACCGGCCCCGGCTCCGGCTCAGCCCTCTGCCGAGGGCCCGTCCGCGACGTCCGGCAGCGCGAAGTGAGGTGTGTACGCTCGCACGCGATCACACCGGGGGAGCGGGAGGGGAACCACACATGCTGGTGGACTTCGGGCGGGAGCGGCTCGGCGGGGTGCTGGCAGCGGCGGGTGTGACTCTCGCGACCGGGGAGTCCCTGCCCGAGCACACCCCGGTGGGCGAGGTCCGTGACTTCCTCACACAGGTCGGCCTGCCGTGCGAGGCGCCGCTGATGCGGTTCGATTTGGGCGGTGAACTGACATGGGAAGAAGGTGAGTTGGGGATCGGCGTGTTCACCTTCCGGCCGGACGTGTACCGCATCGTGCTGCACTGTTGGACCGGCCAGGTGTACGTCCGGCACGGCCGCGAGCGGCAGCTCCTCGCCTCCGACCTCTCCTCCCTCGTCCACCTCTGCGAGCTCGTCGCCCTGCTCGACCCGCACGAGGGGCCGTACGCCCGCCGCGACATCGAGTGCGGGCCCGACACCGTCGCCGGGCTGCAGCGCACCATGCTGGAACTCGTCGGGGACACCGACCCCGCGCTGCTCGACACCGCCGAGGACATCTCCCCGTACTGGCGCGCCGCGATGACGATCAG
Organism: Streptomyces sp. NPDC048442; assembly: GCF_040651475.1. NCBI lineage: Bacteria > Bacillati > Actinomycetota > Actinomycetes > Kitasatosporales > Streptomycetaceae > Streptomyces > Streptomyces sp. NPDC048442. The sequence continues at coordinate 322,946 of NZ_JBEZKB010000004.1, read as the reverse complement.
GCCGCTCGCCTGGATCGCCGGGCCCGGCGACGACGGGCTCACCTTCGACCTCTCGTACGGACAGCTGGACGACGAGTTCGAGGCGGACGAGATCCTGCGGTACGGGGACGACGTGCTGCCCGCACTGCTCACCCACGAACCCACCCGCCGCTTCCTGCGCACCCACGGCCTGGCCCTGGAGACCGGGCCCTTCTACCCGGCCCGCATCCCCGAGCCGTGGTCCGACGCGGGGGAGGGCCACGGCGTGCCGCCCCGCGCCGACCGGATGATCGACCTCGGCGGCATCGTCGAGGACAGCGGCCTCCTCCTCGAAGGCGACACCGGCCGGCTGTACGGCTGGCACGTCGACTCGGTCCTCATGCCGCTCAACACCGACGTGTCGGCCCTTGCCTTCACCCTCTGGGCGCTCCCGCAGATCCGTGCGCTCGACGCGGTGCACCACTTCACCGACGACCACCCGACGGCCGCCGCCACCTTCGAACAACTCCTCGCCTCCGTCGACCCGTTCGCGGTCCCGGGCCCTGCCGACGGGGAGGGGGCACAGCCGCACAGCGGCCGGCACGTCTGGCCCCAGTTCGTCGACGACGTACTGATGGAGGCGATCCGCGGCGGGTGGACGACCGCCGACGACCGGCCGATGCGCGTCGAGTACGGCAGCCGGAGTGCCGAGGCGGCCTTCGGGGGCGAGGGGACGACAGCCGAGGGGACGACAGCCGAGGGGACGACACACGAGGAGGCGATGGACGAGAGGGCGACAGGGGAGGGGACGGTCCGGGCCGGTGCGGTCCCGGCCGGGATCCGGCACGAGGCGAGCCGTGCCTTTCTCACCGACGTCGGGCTGCCGCGCCGGGCGCCGCTGCTGCGGTTCGACCTGGGGCTTGAGGAGGTCGCGGACGGGCTGTTCCGGCTCGGCCACCTCACGTACGGACACGGGCAGCGCGACCTGCCTGTCGTACTGGACGGCTGGACGGGTGCCGTCCGGATCGGCGAGTACCGGGGGACGGGCCGCGCCGAGTTCCGGGGCCGGGAACTGCTCGCCTCCGACCTGTCCTGCCTCGCCCACCTCACGGAGGCGGTGACCCGGCTGCGGCCCGACACCGGACCGTACGCCCGCGACCGGGTGGGCTGCGGGCCGCAGACCGTCGAGCGGCTCCAGGAGGCCATGCTGCACGTGGTGCGGGACACCGATCCCCGGATGCTCCAACTCGACGAGGGCGTCGCGGGGTTCTGGCGGCACGCGATGCTGATCAGGCCGCTCGCCTGGATTGCGGGCCCGGGGCCCGACGGGCTCGCCCTCGACCTGCGGGCCGACGTGATCAGGGCCGAGCTGACCCGCCGGCACCAGTACGTCGAACCCTTCGACGAGACGGAGCTGCCCGGCGCGCTCACCCACGCCGCCACCCGGCGGTATCTGCGGGAGACCGGGCTGGCGAACGGCGGCAGCGCGTTCATCGAGCTGGAGGGCGGCCCGCTGCCAACGGTCGCCGACCTGTACGACAACGCCGTCGATGACCCGGTGGCGCCCTACTCGCACGACTACGGCTACGTCACCGACGGGGACGACTACCCGCGCCCGCCCGGCGCGGAGCACCTGATCCGGCTGGCGGTGCTGGGCGACGACGGCGCGATGCTGCTCGAAGGGGCGACGGGGCGGGTGTACGAGCGGTTCATGCCCGACGGCGTCGAGGCCGCGATGAACGTCGACGTCTCCGCGTACAACTTCACCGTGTGGATGCGGGAACGGGTGGTGCGGCTCTCCCGGGAACGACGGCTCGGTGGCTCGTACGCCATGCTGAGTGCGACCGTCCTCGACACGCTCGCCTCGGTCGACCCCCGGGCGTGCGTTCCCGTGGAGGGTGAGGAGGGGTACTGGCCGACCTTTCTGAGTGACCAGTCGGTCAGCCCGCTGGAGCACTGAACATGCGGAAGGGGCGCGGTAGTTGACCCCGCGCCCCTGGTATTTACGTAGCCAACCTCACTCGTCCGTACGGGACTTGGCCGCCCGCCGCAGCCTCGGGTGCCGTCGGTCGGGGCCGTGCTCGGTGATCGCGTCGCCGACCATCGCCCGTACCGCGTCCCGCAGTCCGTGCAGTGCGTGGTGGCGGGCCGGGCCCGCGCCAGGGTCCTCGCGCAGCTCCTTGATGAGCGCCCAGCACAGCCCGAGCATGACCAGGACGAAGGGCAGCGCGACGAGAATCGTCGCGGTCTGGAGGGAGTTGAGGCCGCCCGCCACCAGCAGACCGGCCGCGACCGCCGCCATCAGCACGCCCCACAGCACCACCAGCCAGGTCGGCGGGTGCAGTGCACCCCGGGCGGTGAGCGAGCCCATCACCAGGGACGCCGAGTCGGCGCTCGTCACGAAGTACGTCATGACGAGGAGCATGGCGATGCAGGAGGTGACCGTGCCGATCGGCAGCGCGTCCAGCATCGCGAAGAGGGATGCTTCCGCGCCTTCCTTCACCGACCCGGCGAGGTCGGCGACTCCCGTCTGGTCCAGGCGGATCGCGGATCCTCCCATCACGCAGAACCACACCACCGTCGCCCCGCTCGGCACGAGCAGCACACCGATCAGGAACTCGCGGATCGTACGGCCGCGGGAGATGCGGGCGATGAACGTACCGACGAACGGCGCCCAGGACAGCCACCACGCCCAGTAGAAGATCGTCCACGCACCCAGCCACTCGCTGTCGCCGAACGCGCCCGTACGGGTCGCCATCGGGAGCAGCTGGTCGAGGTAGCCGCCGACGGACGCCGGGATCGCGTCCAGGATGTAGACCGTCGGGCCGAGGACGAACACGAACAGCATCAGCAGGGCGGCCAGCACGAGGTTCACCGTGCTCAGCCACTTCACGCCCTTGTGCAGGCCGGAGAACGCGGACAGTACGAACGCCGCCGAGAGCGAGCCGATGATGATCAGCTCGACGCCCTTGGTGTCCTCCACGCCGGCCACGATGTTGAGGCCCTTGGCGACCTGGAGGGCGCCCAGGCCCAGGCTGGTCGCGGTGCCGAAGACGGTCGCGAAGACGGCCAGCAGGTCGATCAGCTTGCCCTGCCAGCCCGCTGCGCGGCGTTCGCCCAGCAGTGGTACGAAGGCCGAACTCAGCCTGTTTCCACGGCCCTTGCGGAACGTCGCGTACGCGAGGGCGAGCCCCGCGATGCCGTAGATCGCCCACGGGGTGAGCGTCCAGTGGAAGAAGGAGTACTCCAGGGCGGCGCGGGCCGCGGTTCCCGTGCCGGCCGCGGCGCCGGAGCCGGGCGGCGGGGTGACGTAGTGCTGGAGCGGTTCGCCGACCCCGTAGAACATCAGGCCGATGCCCATGCCCGCGCTGAACATCATCGCGATCCAGGCCAGATTGGTGAACTCGGGCTCCGATCCGTCCTTGCCCAGCCGGATCCGGCCGAACCTGCTCAGCGCGATGCACAGGCACATGAGGAGGAAGACGTCGGCCGCGATCACGAAGAGCCAGGCGAAGTTGTCGAGGACCCAGGCGAGGGCCGTGGACGACGCGCTCTCGAACGAGTTCTTGCCGAGAAACGCCCAGGCGACGACGGCCGCCACGGCGAGCACGCCGATGCCGATGACGGTGACGTCGGGCCTGCCGTCGTGCAGCGGGGCGCCCGGGGATTCCGGCTCGGGGACCGGCTGGGGTGGATCAAGGGATTCCGTACTCATGCCGCACACCTTATGGTGCTCAATGTCGTGATATTGGCGGTTGGCGCGCCGTCAGGAGGGGGCGGTCCGGCCGTACTGGAGCCCGGCGGGCGAGATTGGCGATGGGCACGGGGCGGGGGTGGCGGTTATGGTCGGGGCGGCGCGACTGCCGGTACGAAAGCAAGGGATGCACGGTGGCCGACGGAGCAGTAAAGAGTGGGGCGAGCGGCGGGGCACATGTGCTCGTCGCGGCCGACAAGTTCAAGGGCTCGCTCACGGCGGTACAGGTCGCCGAGCGGGTGACGGCCGGGCTGCGCAGGGCGGTGCCGGGCGTGCAGGTCGAGTCCCTGCCGGTCGCCGATGGCGGCGACGGCACGGTCGCGGCCGCGGTCGCGGCGGGCTTCGAGCGCCGGGAGGTACGGGTCACGGGCCCGCGCGGCGAAGGACTGACCGCGGCGTACGCCTTCCGCGAGGCGGACGGCACGGCCGTGGTGGAGATGGCGGAGGCCTCCGGCCTCCAGCACCTGCCGCCGGGCGTCTTCGAGCCGCTCAGCTCGACCACGTACGGCTCGGGCGAGCTGCTGCGGGCGGCGCTCGACGCGGGCGCCAGGACGATCGTCTTCGGCGTCGGCGGCAGTGCGACGACGGACGGCGGGGCCGGGATGCTGGCCGCGCTCGGCGCGCGCTTCCTGGACGCGGACGGCAAGCCGGTCGGTCCGGGCGGCGGGGGCCTGCGCGACCTCGCGACGGCCGACCTGTCGGGTCTTGACACGCGGTTCGCGGCGCCAGGCACAGGCGGCGTCGACCTGATCCTGGCCAGCGACGTCGACAACCCGCTGACCGGACCCGTCGGGGCGCCGGCGGTGTACGGGCCGCAGAAGGGGGCCTCCGAGGAGGACGTGGCGACGCTGGACGCGGCGCTGGCGCACTACGCGTCGATCCTCGACCCTGCTTCGGGCCGCACCGGACTGGCCGACACCCCGGGAGCGGGGGCCGCCGGCGGCATCGGCTACGGGGCGCTGGCTGCGCTCGGCGCGCGCTTCCGGCCCGGCATCGAGGTCATGCTCGACGTGCTGGGCTTCGCCCCGGCCCTGGAGCGGGCCACGCTCGTCATCACGGGCGAGGGCTCCCTCGACGAGCAGACCCTGCACGGCAAGGCCCCCGCGGGTGTCGCGGCGGCGGCACGGGCGCGCGGGGTGGAGGTCGTCGCGGTGTGCGGCCGGCTCGCACTGCCCGCCGAGGCGCTGGGCAGGGCGGGCATCCGCAGGGCGTACGCGCTGAGCGCACTGGAACCGGACCCGCAGCGGAGCATGGCGGAGGCGGGACCGCTGCTGGAGCGGGTGGCGGAGCAGATCGGCCATGACTTCCTGACGTAGAGGGCGGTTCGGGCGGGGCGGGGGACATCGTGCGGGTACGTCGTGGGGCCGGCGTGCTTCGTGCGGGTGCGTCGTGGCTGGTCGCGCAGTTCCCCGCGCCCCTAAAAGCCTGCCCCTTACCCCCGCTAGCCCTCTTGGGCAGCGGGGCCGCCCCCGGGGGCGGGACGGGTGGGCAAGGGGGCGGCCCCCCGCGGAGCACGCCGTCCCACGACCGCACGCCCTCGCGCCCGCCCCACTGCCCCCGCCCCCCTCACGCCGCCGACAACCGAAACGCATCCAACGCCAACGTCATCTCCGTCAAGTCCCGCGGCCGCGACAATGACCGCGACGTCAGCTGTTCCAGCCGGCGCAGCCGGTTGAACACCGTATTCCGGTGGCAGTAGAGCCGCGTCGCCGCCCGCCCCGCCGACCCCTGCGCCCCCAGCCACGCGTCCAGCGTCTCCAGCAGCACCGCCCGGTCTCCCGGATCGAGGGCCAGCAGCGGGCCGAAGACCTCCGCCACCAGCCGTGCCGCCAGCTCCGGCTGGCTGACCACCAGCGCCGTCGGCAGCCGCTTGTCCAGCCGTACGATCCGGGGCGCGCCCGCCGGGTCCGTCACGGCGCACGTCCGCAGGGCCGTTTCAGCCAGCCGCCGGGCGAGCCCCAGCTCGGCCAGGCCCGACACCACCGGGCTCATCCCGCCGGGCCCCGCGCACCGCCGCTCCAGTTCCGCCGACAGCTCCGAGAGCCCGGTGCCGGGGTCCAGCGCCACCACCGCCACCTCGCAGTCCGTGCGCATCCGCCAGAAGAAGCGCAGTCCGGCCGCCGCCGTCACCCGGTGGAACTGTTCGCGGCCCTCCCGCCGCTCGGCCCGCAGCACCACCACCGCGTACCGGCCCTGTTCGGGGAGGTCGAGCCCCGCGGCCGCGCCCGCGACCAGGGCCGCCGACGTCTGGCCCTCCAGCAGGGCGTCGAGCAGCGCCTGGACGCGTTCGTCGGTGCGCCGCTGCATGTCCTCCTCCGTGCTCCGGTACGCCTCGGCGACCGTGGCGGCCTGCCGGTCCACCGCCGCCCACATCTGCGCCGCCGTGCGCGCGAGAACGGGCAGCGCCTCCGGGTCCCGCGCCGTGACGGCGTCGAGGAGCTCGTCCCAGACGAGATAGCCGGCCTTGCGGTACGCGTGGAGCAGCAGGTCCAGCGAGAGCCCCTGCTCCGCCCGCCGCCTGCCGAGCTTTTCGGCGAACTCGAGGTCGCGCCGGGGCGCCGACCGGGGGGCTGGAATCACCTCGATTCCGTACCGCAGCGCCTCGTTGATCTGCTGCCAGTGTTCGTCTGCCGGTACGGCGATGTCGTATTGCGGCGAGTGCGCCCGGAGTTCGCCGATGAGCAGGTCCGTGAGGTGTCCGACCCGTCCGATGAGAACCTCCGACGCGCTCTCCAGCACCGACCGTTCGCTGTCCGTCCGTGCTCTGCGGCCACTCATGACCGGTGAGGATGCCACCGCTGCGGCGCGCTGGACAGCCCCCTTGTGCGTGAGCACAACGGCCACCTCCCGGCGCTGGTCATCCGCAGCGATTCAGCCATACCCGCTGGACGGTTACACGTGTCTGCTGTTGGTCTGTGGGCTCACAGGGGTCCGCCGAGACGGCAAGGAGGTGTTCCCGTGGAACCAGTGGAACCAGTGCGGCCGGTGGAATCGGCGCCGGTGGAACCAGTGCGGCCGGCGGAATCGGCGCCGGTGGGGCCAGGCGCCCTGGAAGTGCGTTCCCTCTCCGTCGGGTACGGGCCGGTACGCGCTCTGCGCGCGGTCACGCTCGATGTTCCGGCCGGTTCCGTGGTTGCCGTGCTCGGCGGCAATGGGGCGGGCAAGTCCACGCTCCTGAGGGCGATTTCACGCACACTCGGCTACCACCGGGGCGCGGTCACCTCGGGCACGGTCTCGTACGGCGGGCGCGACCTGCGCGGTGCGAGCGCCGCCCGGGTCGTCGCCTCGGGGGTCGTCCAAGTCCCGGAGGGGCGCCAGGTGTTCGCCCGTATGACGGTCGCCGACAACCTCCGCGCGGGTGCGCTCGGCGCCCCCGGCGGACGTGCCGCCGCCCGCGAAGCCCTCGCCCGCGTCCATGAACTCTTCCCCGTCCTCGCCGACCGCGCCCGCCAGCGCGCCGGCCTCCTGTCCGGCGGCGAGCAGCAAATGCTGGCGCTGGGGCGGGCGTTGATGGCCCACCCCCGACTCCTCCTGCTCGACGAGCCGTCCCTCGGGCTCGCCCCGCTGATGGCCGCCCGCATCGCCGAGACCGTCCAGCAGATCAACGCCACCGGCACCTCGGTCCTGCTCGTCGAACAGAACGCGGCCCTCGCCCTGCGGCTCGCCACCACGGCGTACGTACTCGATGTCGGCGAGGTCGCCCTGCACGGTCCCGCCGCCGAACTCGCCACCTCCGACGAGGTGCGCCGCCGCTACCTCGGCGTCGTCGACGAGACGGCGGCCGAGGACGCGGGAAACGCGGGGGCGGCGGCGCCGACGCTGAGAAGGTGGACGGCATGACGGCCGCCCTTGCCGCCCCGCTCCACGTCACCGACGTCACCGTCAAGTTCGCCGGACTGACTGCGCTCGACGCCGTCTCCTTCACCGTCGAACCGGGCAGCGTGCACGCCGTCATCGGCCCCAACGGGGCAGGAAAGTCAACCTGCTTCAACGTTCTCTCCGGGGTCTACCGCGCCACCTCCGGCAGCGTCCGGCTCGGCTCCACCGAGCTCACCGGTCTCGCCCCGCACCGCATCGCCGCCCTCGGCATCGCCCGCACCTTCCAGAACCTGGCCCTCCCGCCGCGGGCCACCGTCGCCGACAGCCTGATGCTGGGCCGCCACCGGCTGACCCGCACCGGGTTCCTCGCCGCCGGACTGCGGCTGCCGTCCGCAGCCCGCGAGGCGCGCCAACACCTGGACCGGGTAAGGGAGATAGCGGACTTCGTCGGTCTCGCCGCCGACCTCGACCGGCCCGCCGGGGTCCTCCCGTACGGAAAGCAGAAGCTCGTCGAGCTGGCCCGCGCCCTGTGCATGGAACCGCGGTTGCTCCTCCTGGACGAGCCCGTCGCGGGCATGACCGCCGACGAACGGCGTGCCACCGCCGCCGTCGTCGCGGGCGTACGGGACAGCCTCGGCATCTCGATCGTGCTCGTCGAACACGACATGGGAGTGGTGATGAGGCTCGCGGACGCGGTGACCGTACTCGACTTCGGACGGCGCATCGCGGGCGGCACACCCGCCCAGGTGCAGTCCGATCCCGCCGTCGTCCAGGCGTACTTGGGGGCGCCCACGCCATGACGACTCTCGTCGAACTCCTCCTCGGCGGCCTCTCCATGGGCGCCGTCTACGCCCTGATCGCCCTCGGATTCGTCGTCATCTTCAAGGCGACCGAGGTCGTGAACTTCGCCCACGCCTCGCTCCTCCTGGCAGGCGGCTACCTCACCGCCGTGCTCCACGACGACCTCGGCTTCTGGCTCGCGCTCGCCGCCGGCATCGCGGGCGCCGCGGTGGTCGGCGCGGCGGTGGAATTCCTCGTCATGCGGCGCTACCGGGGCAGCGACCACAGCGTGCTCGCGATCGTCACGATCGGCGTGGACATCCTCCTGGTCACCGAACTGACCCGACGCATCGGCACCCGCGTCCTGTCACCGGGCGACCCCTGGGGCGACAAGGTGGTGACCCTCGGCTCCGTCACCATGGCCCAGACCCGGATCGCGGCACTCCTCGCCGCGGCCGTCCTCATCGCCGCGTTCCTGCTCGCCTTCCGGTACACCTCGTGGGGCGTCGCCATGCGCGCCGCGGCGGAGAACCCGCAGACGGCGGCCCTGATGGGGGTACGCCTCGGCCGGGTCTCGCTCTCCGCCTGGGCGGTCGCGGGCGCACTCGCCGCGGTCGCCGCACTCTTCCTGACCGTCTTCCCGACCCCCGGCCTCGAACGGGCCACCTCCCTGGCCGCACTGAAGGCCTTCCCCGCAGCCATCCTCGGCGGCCTGGACTCCACCACCGGCGCGCTCGCGGGCGGCCTGATCGTCGGCGTCGTCGAATCCCTCGCCACCGGTTACCAGAACGACCTCTCCTTCCTCGGCCGCGGCATCGGCGACCTCGCCCCCTACCTGGTGATGGTGGCGGTCCTACTGATCCGCCCGGCAGGCCTCTTCGGCACAAAGGAGCCGACCCGTGTCTGACCCCACACCGAACGGAGAACGCACGACAGGGCCCCGGGAAACCGCCGGCTCCGGCCCGGGCCCGGGGCGCGCCGTGCCCGCAGACACGCGGGCCGACGGCCCCCGTACGGCCGTCGAAGCGGCCGGACGCGCGCGGGCCGGGAAGTCGGGCGTGCCGGAGCCGGGCGGCGCCGCCGGGCCCGGGGCGCCCCGTCCGGCCCGTACTAAGGGCCTGCGCGCGCCCCGGACTTACCTCTGGACCGCGCTCGGCGTCCTCCTCCTCGCGCTGCCCTTCTACGTCGACCGCTTCTGGCTGCAGGCCGGGCTCTTCGCCATGGCCGCCGCCATCGCCGCCATCGGCCTGGGCCTCCTCACCGGCGCGACCGGCCAACTCTCCATGGGGCACGCCTTCTTCCTCGCCGTCGGCGCGTACAGCTACTGCGTCCTGGCCGCCGACCCCCTCACCGAGAACGGCCACCGGCTCACCGGGCTCGGGCTGCCCAGCTGGCTCGCCGCACTCCTCGCGGTCGGCGTCTCCGGGCTCGCGGGCGGGCTCTTCAGTCCCATCGCCGGACGTCTGCGCGGCGCGTACCTCGGCATCGCCACACTCGCCCTGATCTTCATCGGGCAGCACGTCCTCTTCAACGCCCGGGACCTCACCGGGGGCTTCAACGGCCGTTCCGTACCGCCTCTTTCACTCTTCGGCGTCGACTTCGACGACTCGCAGACCGTCATCGCGGGCGTCCCCTTCGAATCCGCGGAGAAGCTCTGGTACGCGGCCCTGCTCGCCCTCCTCCTCTGCGCGCTCTTCGCCCGCGGAGTCCTGCGCGGGCGACCCGGCCGGGCGCTGAACGCGATCCGCGACCACCGCATCGCGGCGGGCGTGATGGGCGTGCCGGTGGCCCGCTACCGGGCGTCGGTGTTCGTCCTGTCGTCGATGTACGCGGGCCTCGCCGGGGTGCTGCTCGCCCTCGTCTTCCAGCGGACCGTCCCCGAGTACTTCGACATGACGCTGTCCCTTGAATTCCTGGCGATGATCGTCATCGGCGGCCTCGGCTCGGTGCGCGGCGCGGTGATCGGCGCCGCGTTCGTGTCGCTGCTGCCCCAACTCCTCACCCGCTACAGCGAGTCGCTGCCGCTGGTCACCGCGCCCGGGACCGGCGCCGGCGGCATCGCACCGGGCGAGGCGTCCCGCTACCTGTACGGCGCGGCGGTCGTCGTCGTGGTCCTGTTCCTGCCGGGCGGCCTCTCCCGCCTCCGACTCCGAAGCAGTCTCCGAAGCAGTGTCCGAAGGGGAAGCACATGACGGATCGAAGGTACTCGACCGCTGCGGCGGCAGCCCTCCTCGCGCTCACCCTCGCCGCCACCGGCTGCAGCAGCAAGGCCGGTACGGGGAGCGCGGGCAAGGAGGACTCCCAGGGCGTCAGGACCGGCGACGGCATCACCGACAAGGTCATCCCGCTCGGTGTCCTCACCGACCTGACGGGCGTGTACGCCTCCCTCGGCAAGAGCGTCACCCAGTCCCAGCAACTCTGGGCCAAGCAGCTCAACGCGGCCGGCGGCATCTGCGGCCGGAAGGTCGAACTCACCGTCCGCGACCACGGTTACAACCCGCAGAAGGCGGTCTCCGCGTACACCGAGCTCGAAGGCGAGGTCGCCGGGTACGTCCAGTTCATCGGCTCCCCGTTCGTGGCCGCCGTCAAGCAGCGCGTAGAGACCCAGGACAAGGGCCTGATCCTCCCGCAGGCCTGGTCGGCGTCCCTCCTGGGCAGCCCGTACGTCCGTGTCGTCGGCGCCACGTACGACATCGAGACCATCAACGCGATCGACTTCCTCCTGACCCACAAGCTCATCGCCAAGGGTGACCGGATCGGCCACGTCTACTTCGAGGGCGACTACGGCGAGAACGCCCTCCAGGGCTCCAAGTACGCTGCCGAACAGGCCGGGTTGACGGTGGTCGAGCAGAAGATCAAGCCCACCGACAACGACATGTCCGGCCAGGTGACCGCCCTCAAGAAGGCAGGCGTCAAGGCCATCATGGTCAGCGCGGGCCCGCGCCAGGCGGCCTCCCTGGTCGGCGTCGCCGCGGCCGGCCGCTTCGACGTCCCGATCATTGGCAACAACTCCGCCTTCGCACCACAGCTCCTCGCCACCCCGGCGGGCCCCGCCCTCCAGAAGAACTACTACGTGGCCGCCTCCACCCTCCCCATCGGCTCCCCGGCAGCCGGTCCCGCCGCCCTCGCCAAGGCGTACAAGGCCGCGTACCCCAAGGACAGCCTGGACAACGGCGTCGCCGCGGGCTACACGGCGGGCAAGATCTTCGAGGAGGCCCTCAAGCGGGCCTGCGCCGACAAGAACCTCACCCGCGAGGGCATGGCCAAGGCCGTCCGCTCCATGAACGCCTTCGACAACGGCTTCGGCATGACCCACGACTTCACCGACCCCAAGGCCCCCTCCACCCGTCAGTCCGTCATCATGCGGCCGGACGCGAAGACCCCCGGCGGCCTGAAGGTCGTACAGGAGGCGACGGCTTCGAAGCCCGCCGAGGGCTTCAAGTTCGGTGAATAGAAGGGGGGTTGAGGAGCCTGCGCGCCTCGGTTCGCTACCGGGTGAGCTGCTGCCCGGCCGCCGCCACCAGATCCGCCGTGGTCGTCACCGTCGCGAAGCCGCCGCCGTGCAGGGTGACGGCGGTGGCGCGGGCGATCTCGTCGGCGGTCAGGCGCCAGCCGAACGGGCCCTCCTGGTCGAAGGTGTACGTGGCGTCGAGGGCGAAGAGGACGTCGTAGCCGAGGTTGCCGCCCATGCGGGCCGTCGTCTCGGCGCACATGTTGGTCTGGATCCCGGCCACCACGAAGCTGGTGATGCCCGCCGCCTTGAACCAGGCGCCGAGGTCCGGGGTGCCGTAGAAAGCGGAGTTGACGGTCTTGGAGAGGAAGAGCTCGGGGCCCGATCCCTTGCCGCGGCGCTCCTCGACGTACGGCTTGAGGGCGTTGCCGGGGTGGGCCGGGTGCAGCGGCGACCCGGGCTTCACCGAGTCGTGCCGTACGAAGACGACCGGGCGGCCGGTGGACTGCCAAGTGTCCAGGAGGGCTGCGATGTTGTCGTCCGCGGCCGGGTTGTTGCGGGGGCCCCAGAAGGCGGAATCCTCGAAGCCCTGCTGTACGTCGACCACGACGAGTGCGGTGTTCTGTGTGAGGTCCATGGCTACGATCCTGGTCGGGAAACGCTTGAGTTCCCATAGGGGAAGAAGTCAGCGATCGATGGGAAACGGTCGCTTGTCAGTGGCGGCCGATAGGGTCGGTGCATGCCTTCGGAATCCGCCAGAACGGTCCCTTCGCAGCAGGCGCAACCGCCCGCGCACCCCGCCGACAGCCACGGCCTGATCCAGGTCCGCGGCGCCCGCGAGAACAACCTGCGGAACGTGTCGGTCGACCTCCCCAAGCGTCGCCTCACCGTATTCACCGGAGTCTCCGGCTCCGGAAAGTCCTCCCTGGTCTTCGGGACGGTCGCCGCCGAGTCGCAGCGTCTGATCAACGAGACGTACACGGCCTTCCTCCAGTCCTTCATGCCGAGCCTGGGTCGCCCGGACGTCGACGGGCTGTACAACCTCAGCGCCGCGATAGTCGTCGACCAGGAGCGGATGGGCGCCAACTCCCGCTCCACGGTGGGCACGGCCACCGACGCGTACGCGATGCTTCGCATCATCTTCAGCCGGCTGGGCGCGCCGAACCTGCCCAGCGCGAGCGCCTTCAGCTTCAACGTGCCCGACGGGATGTGCCCGCGCTGCGAAGGCATGGGACAGGTCTCGGACATCGACGTGGACCAGCTCCTCGACCGGGAGAAGTCCCTCAACGAGGGCGCGATCACCATGCCCGGCCACGCGGTGGACTCCTGGCCGTGGGGGATCATCGTCGGCTCCGGCTTCTTCGACCCGGACAAGAAGCTGAAGGACTTCACCGAGCAGGAGTGGGCGGACTTCCTGCACAAGCCGTCCGTCAAGGTGAAGGTCGGCAAGAGCACCCTGACGTACGAGGGCCTGGTGGCACGCGTCCAGCGGACCATGCTCGCCAAGGACCGCGAGTCGATGCAGCCGCACGTCCGGGCCTTCGTCGACCGGGCCGTGGTCTTCGCCGACTGTCCCGAGTGCGGGGGTACGCGGCTGACGCAGGCCGCCCTCGCCTCGAAGATCGGCGGGGTGAACATCGCGGAGTGCTCGGCGATGCAGATCAACGACCTCGCGAAGTTCGTCGGTGACCTCGACGCCCCCGAGGTCGCCCCGCTCCTCGCCGGCCTGCGCGACCTCCTCGACTCTCTCGTCGAGATCGGCCTCGGCTACCTCAGCCTGGACCGGTCGGCCGGCACGCTGTCCGGCGGCGAGGCGCAGCGCGTCAAGATGGTCCGCCACCTGGGCTCGTCCCTCACGGACGTCACGTACATCTTCGACGAGCCGACCACGGGCCTGCACCCGCACGACATCACCCGCATGAACGACCTGCTGCTACGGCTGCGCGACAAGGGCAACACGGTGCTCGTCGTCGAGCACAAGCCCGAGGTCATCCGTATCGCCGACCACGTCGTGGACCTCGGCCCCGGCGCGGGCACGGGCGGCGGCGAGCTCTGCTACAGCGGGGACGTGGAAGGGCTGAAGGCCTCCGGGACCCTCACCGGACGGTATCTCTCGCACCGCGCCGAACTGCGCACCGAGGTGCGGAAGCCGACCGGGCAGATCTCGATCACGGGCGCCTCGCAGCACAATCTCCAGGACGTGAGCGTCGACATCCCGACCGGAGTGCTGACGGTCGTCACCGGCGTCGCCGGTTCCGGCAAGAGCTCACTCATCCACGGAAACCTGCCGGGCCGCGAGGGCGTCGTCGTCGCGGACCAGTCGCCGATCCGCGGTTCGCGCCGTTCCAACCCCGCCACGTACACCGGTCTCCTCACCCCCATCCGTAACGCCTTCGCCAAGGCCAACGGCGTGAAGGCGGCACTCTTCAGCGCCAACTCCGAAGGCGCCTGCCCGAACTGCAACGGCATCGGAATCGTCTACACCGACCTCGCGATGATGGCCGGGGTGGCCTCGGTGTGCGAGGCCTGTGCGGGGAAGCGCTTCACGGCGGAAGTCCTCGCCTACACGCTGAACGGCAAGAACATCAGCGAGGTCCTGGGTATGTCGGTCGCCGAGGCGTACGACTTCTTCGCGGACGGCAGCGCGGTGGGCGGCACCCCGGGCACCCAGGCGCGGGCCCTCCTCACCCGCCTCACCGACGTGGGCCTCGGCTATCTGCGCCTCGGCCAGCCCCTCAACACGCTCTCCGGCGGTGAACGGCAGCGGCTCAAGCTGGCGATCCACATGGCGGAAAAGGCCGCGACGTACGTCCTGGACGAGCCGACGACCGGCCTGCACATGGCCGACGTCGACCAGCTGCTCGCCCTGCTCGACCGGCTCGTCGACGACGGCAATACGGTGATCGTGATCGAGCACCACCAGGCGGTGATGGCCCACGCGGACTGGCTGATCGACCTGGGGCCCGGCGGCGGCCACGACGGCGGCCGAATCGTCTTCACCGGCACCCCGACCGACCTGATCACCAAGGGCGACACGCTGACGGCACAGCATCTGCGGGAGTACGTGGACCAGGCACACTTCAGCCCGTCGGGCGTCTGAGGACACACGGACGCACTCCGTGCACAGGGTGCGTCCGTGCACGGGGTGCGTCCGTACACGGGGCGCAGCCCGCAAGCCTCAGCCCTCACCGGCGCAAGCCGTGACGTCCACGCCGGGGCAGTAATCCATCGACCGATGGTTTACTGCCCCCGTGGCCACCCCAACCCCGCCCCACCGCGTAGCCCTCCTCGCCTTCCCCGGCATCCGCCCCTTCGACCTCTCCGTCATCACCGAGGTCTGGGGCACCGACCGCACGGATCGCGGCGTCCCTGCTTTCGACCTGCGCCGGGTAGCCGCCACCCCACAGCCCATCCCGCTGCGCGGCGGCCTCACCCTCACCCCCGACCGCACCCTCGCCTGGCTGCCCCGCGCCGACCTGGTCCTCGTTCCCGGCCTGGACGACCACGTCACCCCCGCCCCGGCTCCGGTCCTCGAAGCGCTCCGCCGGGCCCACGCCCGCGGCACCCCCATCGCCTCACTCTGCGGAGGCGCCTTCACGCTCGCCCAGGCCGGGCTCCTCGACGGACGTCGCGCCACCACCCACTGGAACCTCGTCGAGCTGCTCCGTACGCACCACCCGGACATCACCGTCGAGCCGGACGCGCTCTTCATCGAGGACCGCGGCATCTGGACGGCCGCCGGAACCGCCGCCGGCATCGACCTCTGTCTGCACCTGGTCCGCACCTCCCACGGCGCGGAGGTGGCGGCCACGATCGCCCGCTCCATGGTCACCGCGCCGTTCAGGACCGGCACCCAGGCGCAGTTCATCGAGCACCCCACCCCGCGCACCGACCGGTCTGCCGACGCCCTCGCCTCGGTGCGCGCGTACGCGATCCGGCATCTCGACGAACCGCTGACGGTCGGGCAGCTCGCCGCCCGGACCGGCATGTCGGTACGCACTTTCGCCCGCCACTTCACCGCGGCGAACGGCGTCACGCCCCTGCACTGGCTCCTCGACCAGCGGGTGGCCGCCGCCCAGAAGCTCCTGGAACACACCGACCTGCCGATGCCCGAGGTCGCCCGGCGCACCGGATTCGGCAGCGAGATAACCATGCGCCAGCACTTCGGCAACCGCCTCGACACCAGTCCTCGCGCCTATCGCGCCTCCTTCGCCGCCCGCCGCGGGTGAATATCTGTCCCTGCCACTACAGATAAAACCAACCCGCAGTGGGGAGAATTTCTGGGAGAGGACACGCGGAAAATCTTCCAGGCGACCGATTGATGTTTCCGTGCTAGTGTTCTTCTCATCTGCAGTTGTGGTTTGCAGTTGCAGTTGTGGTTTCCAAGGAGAGTTTGAAACATGGCTACTGGCACCGTTAAGTGGTTCAACGCGGAAAAGGGCTTCGGCTTCATTGAGCAGGACGGCGGCGGCGCCGACGTCTTCGCCCACTACTCGAACATCGCCGCCCAGGGCTTCCGCGAGCTCCAGGAGGGCCAGAAGGTGAACTTCGACGTCACGCAGGGCCAGAAGGGCCCGCAGGCGGAGAACATCACCCCCGCCTGATCCCAGGCATGCAGTACGCAGCTGGGGCCCGCACCTTGGGGTGCGGGCCCCAGCTCGTTGCATTTTCCGGGCAGTGACGCGCCGTGATTTTCCGGCCCACTACCTGTTTTTCCTTTTATTCCGCTTTTCTTTGGCTTCCCGTTGCCCTTCCTTGGGCCGGAGCTGAACGGCTGGAATTAGCTTTCGAATTTTCTTCGGCTCGATCCTGCGATTCTCCGCGGCGTTCACCTGCTGGCCGCCGCCGGGAATTCCTCGACACGTGCCGTATCGAGGAAAGGTTCCGCATGGACCGCAGTCCGCGCACCGGCAACCCCCGTGCCACCACTCGTACACACACCCGATACTCCGGCGCGCGCACCGGTGGCTACGGCCGTCGCCCCGCCGCCGTACAGGGCGAATTCGCCCTGCCGGTGACCGTCACCCCGGCGCTGCCCGCCGTCGAGACGTTCGCCGCCCTGGACATGCCCGCCCCGCTGCTAGCCGCACTCGCCGCGCAGGGCGTGACCGTGCCGTTCCCGATCCAGGGCGCCACCCTCCCGAACTCCCTCGCCGGACGCGACGTCCTCGGCCGCGGCCGCACCGGCTCCGGCAAGACCCTCGCCTTCGGCCTGGCCCTCCTCGCCCGTACGGCAGGAAAGCGCGCCGAGCCGCGACAGCCGCTGGCCCTGGTGCTCGTGCCGACCCGCGAGCTGGCCCAGCAGGTCACCGACGCACTCACCCCGTACGCCCGCTCGATGCGGCTGCGGCTGGCCACCGTCGTCGGCGGCATGTCGATCGGCCGCCAGGCCCACGCGCTGCGCGGCGGTGCGGAAGTCGTCGTCGCCACGCCCGGCCGGCTCAAGGACCTCATCGAGCGCAGGGACTGCGTCCTGGACAGCGTGGAGATCACCGTCCTCGACGAGGCCGACCAGATGGCCGACATGGGCTTCATGCCGCAGGTCACCGAACTGCTCGACCAGGTGCGGCCCGGTGGCCAGCGGATGCTGTTCTCCGCCACCCTCGACCGCAACGTCGACCTCCTCGTACGCCGCTACCTGAGCGACCCGGTGGTCCACTCCGTCGACCCGTCCGCCGGCGCGGTCACCACCATGGAGCACCACGTCCTGCACGTGCACGGCGCGGACAAGCACGCGACCACCACGGAGATCGCCGCACGCGACGGCCGGGTGCTCATGTTCCTGGACACCAAGCACGCGGTGGACCGGCTCACCGACCACCTGCTGAACAGCGGGGTACGGGCGGCGGCGCTGCACGGCGGCAAGTCCCAGCCGCAGCGCACCCGCACCCTGGAGCAGTTCAAGACCGGCCACGTGACCGTGCTGGTGGCGACCAACGTCGCGGCCCGCGGCATCCACGTCGACAACCTCGACCTGGTCGTCAACGTCGACCCGCCCAGCGACCACAAGGACTACCTGCACCGCGGCGGCCGCACCGCCCGGGCCGGCGAGTCCGGCAGCGTGGTCACCCTGGTCACCCCGAACCAGCGCCGCGACATGACCCGCCTCATGCGTGCCGCAGGGATCACCCCGCAGACCACTCAAGTGCGTGCGGGAGAAGCGGAGTTGACGCGCATCACCGGCGCCAAGGCACCGTCCGGGGTGCCGGTCGTCATCACCGCCCCCGTCACCGAGCGGTCCAAGAGGGGCGGCTCCCCGTCCCGCGGCCGCCGCGGCCGCCCGGGGCAGGCGCGCCGCGTCCCCGGAAGCGCACAGCGCAGCGCCGCATAACGAACTCTCGCGTCAACTCTCTCCCTCCCTCCAACCTTGTTGAGGTCTCATGCGCGTTGTCATCGCCCGCTTCCCCTTCGAGCTGGTCAAGAGCGAGGTCCAGGAGGCGATGAAGGGCATCAAGCCCGAAGCCGTCACCGGTGAGTCCGTCACGATCGGCCGCAGGACCTACCCCGTCAAGCAGGTGGGCGAGGTCATCACCCGCCAGGACCGCCGTGACTTCACCGCGAGCGAGGTGTCCCGGGCGCTCACCCGGCTCGGCTTCACCTGCCGTGACACCGTCGCGCCGGTTCCCGCTCCGGCCCTCTCCCCGCTGGAGAACGCGTCGAACATGCTCGGCTCCGCCGTCTGAGTCGCACGTGTGAGTCGTAGCTCTGAGCTGCACCTCTGAGTCGTAGCTCTGAGTCGTACGGAAGGCCCGGCCCGAACCCCGGGCCGGGCCTTCCGCACAGACCCCCGGTAAGGTGCACTCCCATGCCGGAATCCTGGGTCAATTCCGCCGAACGCATCGGTGCGGACCTCCATCTGAGCCTCCCCGCCGAGAAGGGCGGCCGGCAGGCCGCCCTCACCCACGCCCTGCGCGAAGCGGTACGCGAGGGCAGGCTCGCCCCCGGCACCCGGCTGCCCCCGTACCGCTCGCTCGCCGCCGACCTCGCCGTCGCCCGCAACACCGTCGCCTCCGCGTACGCCGAACTCGTCGCCGAGGGCTGGCTCACCGCCCGCCAGGGCTCCGGCACCCGGGTCGCCGCCCGCGCGACCCCGCCCCGGCCGGCCCAGGTGACGCAGCGGACGCAGCCGCCGGGCCCCGCGCACGACCTGCGGCAGGGGCAGCCCGACGCCGCGTCCTTCCCCCGCACCGCCTGGCTCGCCGCCGGCCGCCGCGCCCTGGTCGCCGCCCCCAACGAAGCCTTCGGTCCCGGCGACCCCCAGGGGCGCATCGAGCTGCGCAGCGCCCTCGCCGAGTACCTCTCCCGGGTCCGGGGCGTCCGCACCACCCCGGGCCGCATCGTCGTCTGCTCCGGCTTCGCGCACGCGCTGCGGCTGCTGTACGGAGGCGTGGGCGGCCGGACGCGCGGATTGCTGCGCGGCCCGCTCGCCGTCGAGTCGTACGGCCTGCCCTTCCACCGCGATCTGCTGGATGCGGCGGGAGTGCGCACCGTACCCCTGTCGATCGACGAATACGGCGCCAACACAGGGGAGTTGGGGAGCCCCAAGGGTCTGAAGGGGGTGCTCTTGACTCCCGCCCACCAGTTTCCCACCGGCGGTCCGCTGCACTCCGCGCGCCGGGCGGCGGCGGTCGACTGGGCGCGTGCCCACGACGCGCTGCTCGTGGAGGACGACTACGACGGCGAGTTCCGCTACGACCGCGAACCGGTGGGCGCCGTACAGGGGTTGGACCCCGAACGCGTCGTCTACCTCGGCTCGGTGAGCAAGAGCCTCTCCCCGGCGATCCGGCTCGGCTGGATGGTGCTGCCCGACCATCTGGTCGAACCCGTGCTGGCCGTGAAGGGCCAACGGGAGGCGTGGGCAAGCGCGTTGGACCAGCTCACCCTCGCCGAGCTGGTCGCCTCCGGCCACTACGACCGCCACGTCCGCCGGATGCGCCAGCGCTACCGCGCCCGCCGCGACCAGCTGTCCGAGGCCCTGGCCGCACACGCCCCGCACATCGGGGTCACCGGTGTCGCGGCCGGGCTGCACGCCGTCCTCAGCCTCCCCGCAGGGACCGAAACCGCCACCCTCCGGGCAGCCGCCCGGCAGGGCCTGGCGCTCGACGGTCTCACCGGCTTCCGGCACCCCGACGCAACCGGGCCCACCGCGGACGGCCTGGTCGTGGGGTACGCGACCCCGCCGGAGCACGCGTACGGGGCAGCCCTGGAAGCACTGTGCGGCGTGCTGCCGCCGGCCGGGCCCTAGGCGGACGGCACCGGGGCGGCCCGCCGGCTCAACTGCCGCTCACAAGGTTCCTGGCCTCCTCGCGCGCCTGGATCAGCCACCCGGACCGCTCCTCGTCCATGGAGTCCGTGACCGTACGGAACACCACCCGGCGGACATCGGTGACGCCGGTGTACGGCAGGACGCACGCCGACCAGATGTGCTGGAGCGGATCGCCGAACTCGTCGTGCTCACGGGCCGCAGGGGTGTCCGAAGTGTTGAGGACCAGGGCGCGGCCCGCTTTCAGGAGTCCGAGGGGCTCGCCGTCGGCCGTGCCCAGCTTGTAGGCGACCCCCGGGACCAACACGCGCTGCAGCCAGCCGGTGAGGACGGCGGGCGGCATTCCCCACCAGTTGGGGTGCACGAACACCACGGCGTCCAGGCTCGGCAGCTCGCGCTGGTGCAGGGCCACCTGTGGATCCGCGGAGGATTCCGGGGCGTCGACCGTGCCCGTCTCGCCGGCGGTCAGCGCGGGGTCGAAACCCTCCGCGCAGAGGTCGTGTGCGAGGACCTCGCAGTCCAGATTCTGGAGTTCGTCGACGACAGTTTCGAAGAGCGCGTGGTTGAAACTGCCCGGCCGGGGGTGGGCGAGATAGACGCCGATGCGCGTACGCACTGTGCTCAACTCCTGCTTCGGTCCTGCGGGTTGGTCATTCAATCACCCGGGCGGGGCGGGTCGCCGCGCGGGGCGGTGGGGATTGCGCGCGGGTGCGTCGTGACCGTGTGGTGGGTGTCGTGCGGACGCGTCGTGGCTGATCGCGCAGTTCCCCGCGCCCCTAAAGAGCCTGCCCCTTACCCAGCCAGCCCCCGAGCCTCACACGAAAGAGGGCCCCCGGCCGGTTTGCACCGGTCGGGGGCCCTCTTCGTACGTACGGAAACGCTACGGCAGCTGTGCCGCCCGTGCCTCGCGGCGGTTGCCGCGGAAGGTGTTCACGCGTCGCGCGGTGGCGAACAGCGGGATGACCGCGCCCATGACCACCTGGAGCGCACAGCCGGTCTGCAGGAGCAGCTGGCCGCCGGGGGCGTTGAACGCCCACGCCGTGAGCAGGCCCATCGCGCCGACGATCCAGCTCAGCATCGCGACCGCGAGGATGCCCCGCGGCTTCGGGTACTCGACCCGGCTCACCATCAGCCAGGCCACACCGAGCACGGCGAGCAGGGTCGGGATGAAGGGCAGTTCCAGCAGGACGATCGAGACGACCGTGAGCGCTCCGAAGGGGCTCGGCATGCCCTGGAACATGCCGTCCTTCATGGTCACGCAACTGAACCGCGCAAGCCTCAGCACCACCGCCAGCAACACCACGATCGCGGCCAGCGCCGCAACCTTCTGCTGGGCGTCGTCCGCCACCATTCCGTACACGAGCACGAAGTAGGCGGGGGCGAGCCCGAAGCTGATCAGGTCGGAGAGGTTGTCCAGCTCCGCACCCATCGGCGAACTGCGCAGCTTGCGGGCCACCAGTCCGTCGCACAGGTCGAAGATCGCGGCGAGCAGCATCAGGATCACGGCGGTGGCGGCGCTGTTGCGCGCCATGCCGGTCTCCGCGCTGCCCTGGAGGTGCGGAATGAGGATTCCGGTGGTGGTGAAGTACACCGCCATGAATCCGCACGTGGCGTTACCGAGCGTGAGGGTGTCCGCTATCGACAGCCTCAGACTGAGCGGCATGTCCTCGGCACCGTCGATGGTGTCCTCGGCTCCGGCCTCCGGAACCCAGCCGGCCTGCGTCTCTGGATCAGTCACGGTCAATTCGGGTCACCCCCGCGGTTGTGGTTTGGCCCACCTCGACCGCGACTTCGACACCTTCCGGAAGGTAGATGTCTACGCGCGACCCGAAGCGGATCAGGCCGATCCGCTCGCCCTGCTCCACCTTGGTGCCCTGCGGGAGGTACGGGACGATGCGGCGGGCCACAGCGCCCGCGATCTGCACCATCTCGATGTCGCCGAGCTCCGTGTCGAAGTGCCAGACAACGCGCTCGTTGTTCTCGCTCTCCTTGTTGAACGCCGGAACGAAACCGCCGGGCACGTGCTCGACGGACGTCACCGTGCCCGCGAGGGGCGCGCGGTTGACGTGGACGTTCAGCGGGCTCATGAAGATCGCGACGCGGGTGCGCCCGTCCTTCCACGGCATGATGCTCTGCACCACACCGTCGGCCGGCGAGATCACCCGGCCCTGGGCGATCTCACGCTCGGGGTCGCGGAAGAACCACAGCATCCCCGCCGCGAGAGCGGTGGTGGGGACGGCTGCGGCGGCCCAGCGGCCGGACTTGCGAGCCTTGACCAGGGTGAGCGCCGCGGTGGCGACGGTCGGCAGGAGCCACGGCGATGCTCCGCGAGCAAGGCGACCCTTGGGGATGAGACCCGAGGATTCGCCGTCGCGTGGTGCAGAGGTTTGGCTGTGGGGCATGGAAGACCTTCGTAGCGGATGATGCCGCGCGCGGATGCGGGGGACGGCGGCTTTCCGGCGATGCTATCGGTTGCGGGGTGCAACTGGGCAAGCCGGAAAGCGAGTCAGCGGCCGGAAAGACGCCTGGAGAAGGTGACAGGGTGTGATCTTCTTCGCGTTGAAATCTACACAAAGAGAACAATCAGCCCTGCAGCCGGTATTCCTCCAGCAGCCGCCGCCCAATGATCATTTTCTGGATCTCGGCGGTACCTTCACCGATCAGCAGCATGGGTGCCTCGCGGTAGAGGCGCTCGATTTCGTACTCCTTCGAGAACCCGTATCCGCCGTGAATGCGGAAGGCGTCCTCGACGACTTCCTTGCAGTATTCGGAGGCCAGGTACTTGGCCATCCCTGCTTCGAGGTCGTTTCGTTCCCCGCTGTCCTTTTTGCGTGCTGCATTCACCATCATCGCATGGGCGGCTTCCACCTTGGTGGCCATCTCGGCCAGCTTGAACTGGATCGCCTGGTGCTGGGCGATCGGCTTGCCGAAGGTGTGGCGCTGCTGGGCGTACGAAACACCCAACTCGAAGGCACGCTGAGCGACTCCGCAACCACGGGCTGCGACGTTCACGCGGCCGACCTCTACGCCGTCCATCATTTGGTAAAACCCTCGGCCGGTGGCCCCGCCGAGTACGCGATTGGCCGGAATGCGCAGTCCGTCCATGATCAACTCGGTGGTGTCCACCCCCTTGTATCCCATTTTGTCGATCTTGCCGGGAATGGTCAGACCTGGGCGGACCTCACCGAAGCCCGGCTCCTTCTCGACCAGGAACGTGGTCATCGACTTGTGCGGGGCTGTGCCCTCGGGGTGACCCTCGTCACTGCGGCACAGGACGGCCACGAGCGTGGAGGTGCCGCCGTTGGTCAGCCACATCTTCTGGCCGTTGAGCACGTACTCCTCGCCGTCGCGGACGCCCTTGGAGCTGATCGCGGAGACGTCCGAACCGAGCGCCGGCTCCGACATCGAGAACGCGCCGCGCACCTCGCCGAGCGCCATCCTGGGCAGGAAGGTGTCCTTCTGCTCCTGCGTTCCGTGCTGCTTGAGCATGTACGCCACGATGAAGTGCGTGTTGATGATTCCGGACACACTCATCCAACCGCGGGCGATCTCTTCCACACAGAGCGCATATGTGAGAAGGGACTCACCCAGGCCGCCGTACTCCTCGGGGATCATCAGCCCGAACAGGCCGAGTTCCTTGAGGCCTTCGACGATCTGCGTCGGGTACTCGTCGCGGTGCTCCAGCTCGGTCGCGACCGGGAGGATCTCCTTGTCGACGAAGTTCCGTACGGTGGAGAGGATTTCCTGCTGTACGTCGGTCAGACCGGCGGTCTGGGCGAGACGGGCCATGGCTACTTCTTCTCCTGCGTCTTGGGCTCGGGGCGGCCCGGCTGCTCGCCGCCGCGCTCCTTGATGTACGTCTCGGTCGGGACCATCACCTTGCGGCGGAACACGCAGACCACGGTGCCGTCCTGCTTGTAGCCCTTGGTCTCCACGTAGACGATGCCGCGGTCGCTCTTCGACTTCGACGGGGTCTTGTCGAGGACGACGGTCTCGCCGTAGATCGTGTCGCCGTGGAAGGTCGGCGCGATGTGCTTCAGCGACTCGACCTCCAGGTTGGCGATGGCCTTGCCGGAGACGTCCGGTACGGACATGCCGAGGAGGAGGGAGTAGACGTAGTTGCCGACGACGACGTTCTTGCCGAAGTCGGTCGTCTTCTGCGCGTAGTTGGTGTCCAGGTGGAGCGGGTGGTGGTTCATGGTGAGCAGGCAGAAGAGGTGGTCGTCGTACTCGGTGACCGTCTTGCCGGGCCAGTGCTTGTAGACCGCGCCGACCTCGAACTCCTCGAAGGTGCGTCCGAACTGCATGGTGATCAGGCCTCCGGGGCTTCGAACTTCGAGGTGCGCTGCAGGCCGGCGGCCCGGCCCTTGCCCGAGACGACGAGCGCCATCTTGCGGCTGGCCTCGTCGATCATCTCGTCGCCGAGCATCGCGGAGCCCTTCTTGCCGCCCGCTTCCGACGTGTAGAAGTCGTACGCGTCGAGGATCAGCTCGGCGTGGTCGAAGTCCTCCTGGGACGGCGAGAAGATCTCGTTCGACGCCTCGACCTGGCCCGGGTGCAGCACCCACTTGCCGTCGAAGCCGAGGGCGGCGGCGCGCTTGGCCACCTCGCGGTAGCCGTCCACGTTGCGGATCTGGAGGTAGGGGCCGTCGATCGCCTGGAGGTCGTTGGCGCGGGCCGCCATCAGGATCTTCATGAGGATGTAGTGGTACGCGTCGGCGCCGTAACCGGGCGGTTGCTCGCCCACCACCAGGGTCTTCATGTTGATCGACGCCATGAAGTCGGCAGGGCCGAAGATGATCGCCTCGGTGCGGGGGGACGCCTCGGCGATCGCGTTGACGTTGTTGAGCCCGCGCGCGTTCTCGATCTGCGCCTCGATGCCGATCTTGCCGACCTCGAAGCCCATCGTCTTCTCGATCTGGGTGAGGAGCAGGTCCAGCGCGACGACCTGCTGGGCGTCCTGCACCTTCGGCAGCATGATGCAGTCGAGGTTCTGGCCGGCGCCCTCGACGACCGTCACGACGTCCCGGTAGGTCCACTCGGTGGTCCAGTCGTTGACCCGGACCACCCGGGTCTTGCCGGTCCAGTCGCCCTCGTTGAGGAACTTGACGATGGTGTGCCGCGCGCCGGGCTTGGCGAGCGGGGCGCAGGCATCCTCCAGGTCGAGGAAGACCTGGTCGGCGGGGAGGCCCTGGGCCTTCTCCAGGAAGCGGGGGTTCGACCCGGGGACCGCGAGACAGGAGCGGCGGGGACGAAGGCGGTTGACGGCGTTGCCATCGGTGGCGCTGGTCATGCGGAGACCTCCAGAGGGTCGAGCTTGTTCGCTTTCCGGATCTCGTCGACGATACGGCCGATGATCTCCGTGATCCCGAAGTCCTTCGGGGTGAAGACGGCGGCGACTCCCGCCCGCTTCAGTTCGACGCCGTCGGCGTGGGGGATGATCCCGCCGACGATGACGGGCAGTTCCGGCGCTCCGGCCTCCCGGAGGCGTACGAGAACGTCCGGCACCAGCTCGGCGTGCGAGCCGGACAGGATCGACAGGCCCACGCAGTGCACGTCCTCGGCGAGGGCCGCGTCCACGATCTGCTCGGGCGTGAGCCGGATGCCCTGGTAAACCACCTCGAAGCCCGCGTCACGTGCGCGTACGGCGATCTGCTCGGCACCGTTGGAGTGCCCGTCCAGGCCGGGCTTGCCGACCAGCAGGCGCAGCCGCCCGGAGCCCAGCTCGTCCGCCGTCCGGCGCACCTTTTCCCGTACGAGGGCCAGCGGCGTGCCCGGTTCCGCGGTGACGGCCACCGGGGCGGACGACACCCCCGTCGGGGCGCGGAACTCGCCGAAGACGTCCCGCAGCGCCCACGACCACTCGCCGGTGGTGACGCCCGCGCGGGCGCACTCGACGGTGGCGGCCATCAGGTTGCCGGTACCGGCCGCGGTCGCCTTGAGGGCGGCCAGGGACTCCTGGGCGCGCGCCTCGTCGCGGTTGTCCCGCCACTCGTGCAGGGCGGCCACCACACGGGCCTCGTTCGCCGGGTCGACCGTCATGATCGCGGTGTCGAGGTCGGCGGTGAGGGGGTTGGGCTCGGTGGTCTCGTAGACGTTGACGCCGACGATCTTTTCCTCGCCGCCCTCGATCCTGGCCCGGCGCTCGGCGTGCGAGGAGACCAGCTGGGACTTGAGGTAGCCGGACTCGACGGCGGCCATCGCACCGCCCATCTCCTCGATGCGCTGCATCTCGGCGAGCGAGTCGGCCACCAGCTCCTCGACCTTGGCCTCGATCACGTGCGATCCGGCGAAGATGTCCTCGTACTCCAGGAGGTCGCTCTCGTGCGCGAGGACCTGCTGGATGCGAAGGGACCACTGCTGGTCCCAGGGGCGGGGGAGCCCCAACGCCTCGTTCCAGGCGGGGAGTTGGACCGCGCGGGCGCGGGCGTCCTTGGAGAGGGTGACGGCCAGCATTTCGAGGACGATGCGCTGGACGTTGTTCTCCGGCTGGGCCTCGGTGAGGCCCAGAGAGTTGACCTGGACGCCGTAGCGGAAGCGGCGCTGCTTGTCGTTCTCGATGCCGTACCGCTCACGGGTGACCTTGTCCCAGATGCGGCCGAAGGCGCGCATCTTGCACATCTCCTCGATGAAGCGGACGCCCGCGTTCACGAAGAAGGAGATGCGGGCGACGACGTCCCCCTTGCGGTCTTCGGGGACCTGCCCGGACGCGAACACCGCGTCCAGGACCGCGATCGCCGTCGACATCGCGTACGAGATCTCCTGGACCGGGGTCGCCCCCGCCTCCTGGAGGTGGTAGCTGCAGATGTTGATCGGGTTCCACTTGGGGATGCGGTTGACCGTGTACGTGATCATGTCGGTGGTCAGCCGCAGGGACGGGCCCGGCGGGAAGACGTGCGTCCCGCGCGAGAGGTACTCCTTGACGATGTCGTTCTGGGTGGTTCCCTGCAGCCGGTCGGGGTCCGCGCCCTGCTCCTCGGCGACCACCTGGTAGAGCGCGAGCATCCACATGGCGGTGGCGTTGATGGTCATCGAGGTGTTCATCTGATCCAGGGGAATGTCCTGGAACAGCCGCCGCATGTCGCCGAGATGGGACACCGGGACGCCGACCCGGCCGACCTCGCCGCGGGCGAGGATGTGGTCCGGGTCGTAGCCGGTCTGGGTCGGCAGGTCGAAGGCCACCGAGAGGCCGGTCTGGCCCTTGGCGAGGTTGCCCCGGTACAGCGCGTTGGACGCTTCGGCGGTCGAGTGACCGGCGTAGGTCCGCATGAGCCAGGGGCGGTCCTTCTTGCGTTCGGTCATCACACGTTCCGGAAGCGGTTGATCGCGTCGATGTGGGTTTCCCGCAGCTCGTGGTTCCGGACACCCAGGCCCTCGCGCGGGGCGAGCGCCAGCACGCCGACCTTGCCCTGGTGCAGGTTGCGGTGCACGTCGTACGCGGCCTGACCGGTGTCCTCCAGCGAGTACACCTTCGACAGCGTCGGGTGGATCTTGCCCTTGGCGACGAGGCGGTTGGCCTCCCACGACTCGCGGTAGTTGGCGAAGTGCGAGCCGACGATCTTCTTCAGCGACATCCACAGGTAGCGGTTGTCGTACTCGTGGGTGTAGCCGGAGGTGGACGCGCAGGTCACGATCGTGCCGCCCTTGCGGGTGACGTAGACGCTGGCGCCGAAGGTCTCGCGGCCCGGGTGCTCGAAGACGATGTCGACGTCTTCGCCGCCGGTCAGCTCCCGGATGCGCTTGCCGAAGCGCTTCCACTCGCGCGGGTCCTGGGTGTTCTCGTCCTTCCAGAACTTGTAGCCCTCGGCGTTGCGGTCGATGATCGCCTCGGCGCCCATCGCGCGGCAGATGTCCGCCTTCTGGTCGCTGGAGACGACACAGATCGGGTTCGCGCCGCCGGCGAGAGCGAACTGCGTGGCGTAACTGCCGAGTCCGCCGCTCGCGCCCCAGATCAGGACGTTGTCGCCCTGCTTCATGCCGGCGCCGTTGCGGGAGACCAGCTGGCGGTACGCGGTGGAGTTGACCAGGCCGGGCGCCGCCGCCTCCTCCCAGCTCAGGTGGTCGGGCTTGGGCATCAGCTGGTTGGACTTCACGAGGGCGATCTCGGCGAGCCCGCCGAAGTTCGTCTCGAAGCCCCAGATGCGCTGCTCGGGGTCGAGCATCGTGTCGTTGTGGCCGTCGGAGCTCTCCAGCTCGACGGAGAGGCAGTGCGCGACGACCTCGTCGCCGGGGTTCCAGGCGTTCACGCCGGGGCCCGTGCGCAGCACGACGCCCGCGAGGTCGGAGCCGATCACGTGGTACGGCAGGTCGTGACGCTTCGTCAACTCGCTGACGCGGCCGTACCGTTCGAGGAAGCTGAAGGTCGACACCGGCTCGAAGATCGAGGTCCAGACGGAGTTGTAGTTGACCGAGCTGGCCATGACCGCCACCAGGGCCTCGCCAGGGCCGAGTTCGGGAACCGGCACGTCGTCCAGGTGGAGCGACTTGCGGGGATCCTTCTCGCGGGTGGTGAGTCCGGCGAACATCTCCGTCTCGTCCTTGTGCACGGTGATCGCGCGGTACGACTCGGGGACGGCGAGGGCTGCGTAGTCCGCGGCAGTCGCTTCCTGCGACTGGATCGCGTCCAGGATTTCCTTCACGGGGGGCCTCCGGCGGTGCTTCGGGAGCTTGAGGGGAGTGGGGTGGAGGAGTGCCGTCGGTTCGGCGGTGATGCGAGAGCTTCTGAGGTGTAGCTGTCGGCAGCGCGGGGTGGTGCGCGGGAGGTTGCCTGTGACGCAGGCGTCCGGGCGCGCACACCGGGAGGTGTGCGGGGACAGCCGGCGTACGAGAGGTCTCTGCACGCCGGCCGCCCGGACAACTTCAAGGTATGGCACCCCGTGACAGGTCGCAAGGCACTGAGTGCCAACAAATTCGCTCACTTGGCCACTGGCCTGCGCATATGCGCGATGATCGATCGATCGGGGCCCCCGGAGGCCCGTCATGGTGTCCGTTGCGGCCCGTATTGGCATACGAAAAAGGCCGCCCCCGGGGTCGGGGACGGCCTCCTTCGTGGCGTGCGTCTCAGCGCCGCCTCAGTGCTCTCTCAGCGCTGTCTCAGTGCTCTCTCCGGGCCGCCTCAGCGCTGCTTCAGGGCCTCTTCGATGGTCCGCATGACCTCGTCCAGCGGGGCGTCGGTCCGGGCCACCGCGACCAGGACCTCACCGTTCCTGCGTACCGCGGCCGGCTCGGCCTGTGCCTGGCCCGGCTCGGACCTGGTGCTGCGGCCCGCGCCGATGCCCGAGCCGAAGGTCTCCCGGACGATCGCGAAGGCGTGGTCCAGCTGGGTCTCCACGTCGCCCTGGCCGCCGGCTCGCAGCCAGCGCCGCAGGACGTGGTTGTGGGCGGTGACGACCGCCGAGGCGGCGACCTCGGCGAGGAGCGGGTCGTCGTTGCCCGGCTCGTGGTCGTGCTCGTCGAAGTGGCCCAGCAGATAGCGGGTGAAGAGGCGCTCGTAGCGGGCCACCGAGGCGATCTCCGCCTCGCGGAGGGTGGGGACCTCGCGGGTCAGTTTGTAGCGGGCCACCGACACCGTGGGGGCGGCGGCGTACATCCGCATCACCTCTTTGATGCCGCGGCACACCGTGTCGAGCGGGTGCTCGTGCGGCGGTGCCGCGTTGAGCACCGCCTCGGCCCGTACGAGGGTGTCGTCGTGGTCCGGGAAGATCGCTTCTTCCTTGGAGCGGAAGTGCCGGAAGAAGGTGCGGCGGGCGACGCCGCCCGCCGCGGCGATCTCGTCGACCGTGGTCGCCTCGTACCCCTTCGTCGCGAAGAGCTCCATCGCCGCGGCGGACAGCTCGCGGCGCATCTTGAGGCGCTGCGCCGCCGCACGCGAACCCGCCGCGGTTTCGGGCGCGTCGGGAGCGGAGTTCGTACGAGAAGTCCTGGGGGCCTGGGGCATGCCCTGAACGTAACCCATCCGTGCAGGGGAGCGCGCCTGAGGGGGCGGGCCGCCCGCGCCTTCCAGCAGCCCGCCCCAGCCAGGAGCACCCGCCTGCTTACCGTCGCGCATACTCCCGGAAGCCCCGGCCCGTCTTGCGGCCCAGGCAGCCGGCCGCGACCAGGTGTTCAAGGAGCGGTGCGGGGGCCAGTCCCGGGTCGCGGAACTCGCGGTGCAGGACCTGCTCGATGGCGAGCGAGACGTCCAGGCCGACCACGTCGAGGAGTTCGAAGGGCCCCATCGGGTAGCCGCCGCCGAGCTTCATCGCGGCGTCGATGTCGTCCAGGGACGCGTAGTGCTCCTGGACCATCTTGATCGCGTTGTTCAGGTACGGGAAGAGCAGCGCGTTCACGATGAAGCCCGCCCGGTCGCCGCAGTCCACCGGGTGCTTGCGGATCCTGGTGGTGAGGTCGCGGACGGTGGCGTGCACGTCGTCCGCGGTGAGGACCGTGCGGACGATCTCCACCAGCTTCATCGCAGGGGCCGGGTTGAAGAAGTGCATTCCGATGACGTCCTGCGGGCGCGAGGTGGCGCGGGCGCAGGCGACGACGGGGAGCGAGGAGGTGGTGGTGGCGAGGATCGCCCCCTGCTTGCAGACCTTGTCGAAGGTGGCGAAGAGCTGCTGCTTTACCCCCAGGTCCTCGGCGACCGCCTCCAGCGCCAGGTCCACGTCGGCGAAGGCGTCGAGGGAGCCTGCCGGGGTGATCCGGGCGAGGGTCTCGGTACGGGCCTCCGCGGTCATCCGGCCCTTGTCGACAGAGCGCGAAAGGGACTTGTTGATACGGGCCTTGGCAGCTTCGGCCTTCTCCGGGCTGCGGGCCGCGAGGATCACGCCGTAACCGGCCTTGGCGAAGACCTCGGCAATGCCGGAGGCCATCGTTCCGGAGCCCGCGACGCCGACCGTACGGATTTCCCGGCCGGTGGTGAGCGGCGCCGCCTCAAGAGGCGTCAGTGCGTCACGGACGACGGCGTCGCTGCCGGCCTCCTCGTACGTGTAGAAGCCGCGGCCCGCCTTGCGGCCGGTCAGGCCTGCCTCGCTGAGCTGCTTGAGGATCGGGGCGGGGGCGTGCAGCCGGTCGTGCGACTCCGAGTACATCGCCTCCAGGACGGTGCGCGCGGTGTCGATGCCGATCAGGTCCAGGAGGGCGAGCGGACCCATCGGGAGTCCGCAGCCCAGGCGCATCGAGGCGTCGATGTCCTCGCGGGAGGCGTACTTGGCCTCGTACATCGCCGCGGCCTGGTTGAGGTAGCCGAACAGCAGTCCGTCGGCAACGAACCCGGGACGGTCGCCGACCGCGACCGGCTCCTTGCCGAGGTCGTGCGCGAGGTCGGTGACGGCCGCGACGGCGGTCGGGGCGGTGAGCACGGAGGAGACGATCTCCACCAGCTTCATCGCCGGGGCCGGGTTGAAGAAGTGCAGGCCCAGAACGCGTTCGGGGCGCGCCGAGTCGGCGGCCAGGCGGGTCACCGAGAGGGCGTTGGTGCCAGTGGCGATGATCGTCTCCGGGCGGACGACGGCGTCCAGTTCGCGGAAGACCTGGTGCTTGATCTCGTACGACTCGGGGACGACCTCGATGACCAGGTCCGCCTCCGCGGCGGCCGACAGCTCGACCGAGGTGCGGAACCGGGCCAGCATCTCGGCACGTTCGACCGCGGTGATCCGCTCCTTGCGCACCGCACGGGCGGTGGACGCTTCGAGTGCGGCGACCGCCTGGTGGACCGCGTCGCTGCTGATGTCGATGCCGATCACCGTGCGGCCCGCACGGGCCAGGACCTCGGCGATCCCGGTGCCCATGGTGCCGAGGCCGACGACGGCGACGGTGGCGAGGGAGGAGAGAGGGGTGGTGGAGACAGGGGTGTCCATCACGGGACTCCAGAGAATGAGTGACGACTGAAGAGGGGCGTCTGCTGAGGGCGTCTGTGCGCGGAGGTACGCGCTGAGAGACGGGCGTCGACGCACGGCGGGCGTGCGGACGTGAGCGTCGTACTGGAGGAGCCGGCGGGCCCTGTCCCGGGCCGTGCCGTACAAAAACGCCGAACCGACTGAACACTCCGTGGCGGCTGCGTCACCAGGCCGCCAAGAGTCGATCTTTCAGCGGGGGTTGGGCCCTGTGGTGGGGGCGACCCGCTCACTTGAGAGTAACCGGCGAGTAATGAGCGCGCCAGCCCCTGGCTGCTTCCGTCGAATGTGATCTACGCCGCCCGGGGCGCCGCCGCGCTGGCTACGCTGGCCGCATGGACGAGGAACTGCGGTCCCTGATCGACAGGCTGGGCGAAGAGGCCGGGGAATCGGCTTCGTACGAGCGACTGATCGCGACAGCGGACCACGAAATACTCGCCAGGGTCCTCACCGAACCGCAACAGCCGCTCTGGGCGCGGGAGATCGCCGCCTTCCGGCTCGGCTGCGCCGGTGACCGGCGGGCCTTCGAGGCGCTCGTCCTGCTGCTCAACCACCGGGACCCGGAGCGGTGCGTCTCCGCCGCGTACGCGCTGGCCAGGCTCGGCGATCCGCGCACGGCTCGTGCCGCCGCGGCACTCGCGACGAACACGATGCGCACCGCGTACGCCCTGCAGTCGGTGCGGCTGCTGACCGAACTGCGTGCGCCCGAGTCCGTACCGGCGCTGATCACCACCCTGCGCGGGCTGCTCGCACCCAGGGAGCCGCACTGGCGGGTGGCGCTCGCCTGCGTCGAGGGGCTGGGGCGCTTGCGGGACGTACGGGCCACGGAGGTGCTCGACGCGGCGCTGGACCACCCGAGGCTGGGGGCGGCGGCAGCGGCGGCGCTGAGCAGGCTCGCGTAGCGCAACCTCAAAGAGGGCTTGGTGCGGGGCACCTCAAAGAGGGCGCGTGTAGCGCACGTCGTGGAGGGTGGCGCCGCCGAGCTCGAAGGGCTCCGGGGCGTTGTCGGTGCTGAAGCCCGCCTTCTCGTAGAAGCGGCGGGCGCGGGAGTTGTCCCGGAGCACCCACAGGCTCATGGAGGTGAATCCCGCACCGCGGGCGCCGGTCATGCTCTCGGCCATGAGGGCGCGGCCCGTGCCGGTGGACAGGCGGTCGGGGTGGACGTACAGGGTGTAGAGCTCGGCGTGCGCCGGATCGGTCCCCCGGACACCTTCCGCTTCCCGGTACGGGCCCCGGCAGGCCCAGCCGACGACCTCGCCCGCGTGCTCGGCGACGAGATGGGTAACGCCGGGACGGGCCGCGGTGAGGTGCGTGCGGCACTGCTCGGTCGCCTCCTCGATGCTCATGGCATCGAGGTAGGGCTGCGGTACGAGTCCGACGTACGAGGTCTGCCAGCCGAGGACCCGCACGGCGGCGACGGCCTGGCAGTCGGCGAGCGTCATTTCCCGGATGTGCGTGCTGTGTGCGCTGCGGTTCATGGGGGCACGTTAGGGCCTGTCCGGCGGAGAGGCCCTAGCCGCCCCCGTCACAGCAGGCTGAGCTGAGTGGAACCGTCGGGTGAGGCTTCGGGGCCCGGCTGGGGCGCCGGGATCCGGCGGGCTTCGCCGCTGCGGGCCGGGCCCATCCCGTACTCCGCCGCCAGTTCGTGGACCGTGCGGGTGATGCGGCGCTGGTACCAGGTGGGGGCGTAGGCCCCGGACGCGTACAACTTCTCGTAACTGCCGACCAGTTGGGGGTGGTGGGCGGCCAGCCAGGACATGAACCACTCCCTTGCCCCCGGCCGCAGATGCAGGGCGAGCGGGGTGACGGAGGTCGCCCCGGAAGCGGCGATCGCGCGGACGGTGGCGCGCAGCTCCTCGCGGGAGTCGCCGAGGAACGGGATCACCGGTGCCATCAGCACGCTGCAGGAGAGGCCGTGGTCGGTCAGGGTGCGCACGGCGTCGAGACGGCGCTCGGGAGAGGGTGTGCCGGGTTCGACCGTGCGCCACAGCTCCCGGTCGGTGAAGCCGACCGAGACGCAGACTCCGACCTCGGTCACCTCCGCCGCCTGCTGGAGGAGGGGCAGGTCGCGGAGGATCAGGGTGCCCTTGGTGAGGATCGAGAACGGGTTCGCGTAGTCGCGCAGCGCCTCGATGATGCCGGGCATCAGGCGGTAGCGGCCCTCCGCGCGCTGGTAGCAGTCGACGTTCGTGCCCATCGCGATGTGCGCGCCCTGCCAGCTCCGGTCGCCGAGCCGGCGGCGCAGCAGCTCGGGGGCGTTGGTCTTGACGACGATCTGCGAGTCGAAACCGAGGCCGGTGTCGAGGTCCAGATAGCTGTGGGTCTTGCGCGCGAAGCAGTAGACGCAGGCGTGCGAGCAGCCCCGGTACGGGTTCACCGTCCATTCGAACGGCATCCGGGACGCCCCGGGCACCCGGTTCACGATCGACCGCGCCCGGACCTCGTGGAAGGTGATCCCGCTAAATTCCGGGGTGTCGAAGGTGCGGGTGGTGACCGCGTCCGCGTCGAAGAGGGCGGCGGCGCGGGCGGCGGCCGCCGGGTCCTGGGTGTCGGCTCCGGCGGGGCCGTCGGTCGCGTTCTCGGCCAGATGGTTCCAGCGCATGGACGCCTCCTAGGTAGTGCCGTACCAAGAATAGAACACATGTTCGCTTACGTGTCGCAACCCCGATTTTGGCGGCTGCTCCCGAGGTGGTTGGGTGAGCGCAGCCACCCGGAAAACCGACTGCTGGAGGAAGAGGCATGGCGCAGGTAGAGGCCACGACGGAGCGGATCATCGCGGCGGATGCGGAGACGGTGTTCGACACGCTGGCCGACTACAGCGGCGCGCGCGCGAAGCTCCTGCCCGAGCACTTCAGCGAGTACGAAGTGCGCGAGGGCGGTGACGGCGAGGGCACCCTCGTCCACTGGAAACTCCAGGCCACCAGCAAGCGGGTGCGCGACTGCCTGCTGGAGGTCACCGAGCCGACCGACGGGCAGCTCGTCGAGAAGGACCGCAACTCGTCCATGGTGACCACCTGGACGGTCACCCCGGCCGGAGAGGGTTCCGCGAAGGTTGTCGTCACGTCCGTATGGACCGGCGCCACCGGCATCGGCGGATTCTTCGAAAGGACCTTCGCCCCCAAGGGGCTCGGCCGGATCTACGACGCGGTGCTCGCCAAGCTCGCCGCCGAGGTGGAGAAGGGGTAACTGGCCGCACGGCGAAGGCCGTTACGGGAAGATCGCGGACTCACCGGTTCGAGTGGTCTTCCGTGCCCGTCGGTTGTGCGCCGTAGGGGCTCCCACCGGCCCGAAGTCCGCCCGCGTACGCCCCGCGCGTCAATCGTCGCGCTTGCTCCGCCTTGTCGCCGAATGCGACAAATGGGCGGCGCAGGCGTGACGACAGGCGTGACGAGGGGAGCGATTACGTGGGTGGCATCACTCTGGTGAAGGACGGGCGGGGCGCGGCGCGTCCGGCCCAGGTCCCCGGGGGAACAGAGGGGTTCGAGCAGACACCACAGGCCCCGCTCGCAGCGGACCGCGGGCCAGGGGGGCTTCCCCCGGGCGGGCACGGTACGCCCCGCCGGATCCGCCTCGTGTTCTGCGCTCTGATGCTCGCGCTGCTGCTCGCGGCGCTGGAGCAGATGATCGTCGCCACCGCCCTGCCGAAGATCGTCGGCGATCTCCAGGGTCTGGACCGGATGTCCTGGGCGATCACCGCCTACCTGCTGACCTCGACCATCGGGCTGCCGATCTACGGGAAGCTCGGCGACCTCTTCGGCCGAAAGGGCGTCTTCCTCTTCGCCATCGTCGTCTTCGTCATCGGCTCGGCACTGGCAGGCTGGTCCCGGACGATGGACCAGCTGATCGCCTTCCGGGCCATCCAGGGCGCCGGCGCGGGCGGGCTGATGATCGGCGTGCAGGCGATCATCGCGGACATCGTGCCGCCCCGGCAGCGCGGCCGTTTCATGGGACTGATCGGGGCGGCCTTCGGGCTCGCGTCCGTGGCGGGGCCGCTGCTCGGCGGGTTCTTCACCGACCACGCCTCCTGGCGCTGGTGCTTCTACATCAACGTGCCGTTCGGCCTGGTCACCCTCGCCGTCGTCGCCGTCGTACTGAAGCTGCCGAAGCCCACCGTGCGTCCCCGGCTGGACATCATGGGGGCGGTCCTGCTCGCCGCCGCGTCCACCTGCCTGGTACTGCTGACCAGTTGGGGCGGTACGGAGTACGAGTGGGGCTCACGGGTGATCCTGGGGCTTGCTGCCGGAGCCGCCGGAACGTCCCTGCTGTTCGTCGTCGCCGAGTACCACGCGGCCGAACCGATCATTCCGCTGCGGCTGTTCCGCGACTCGATCTTCAACATCACCGGGCTCGTCGGCGCCGTCGTCGGCATCGCGCTCTTCGGCGCCGCCAGCTACCTCCCGACCTTCCTCCAGATGGTCGACGGGGCCACCGCCACCGAGTCCGGGCTGCTGATGCTGCCGATGATGGGCGGCGTCGTCATCGCGTCGATCGTCTCCGGGCAGCTGATCAGCAGGACCGGCCACTACCGGATCTACCCGATCGCCGGCAGTGCGCTGTCCGCCGTCGGGATGTGGCTGCTGTCGCGGCTGGAGACGGACACCTCGCAGCTGCACTACAGCGTCTGGATGGCCGTGCTCGGCATCGGGGTCGGGCTGATCATGCCGGTGCTCGTGCTCGCCGTGCAGAACTCCGTACCGCCCGGCGACCTCGGCACCGCCACCAGCGCCAACACCTACTTCCGGCAGATGGGCGGCTCCATCGGCGCCGCGATCTTCGGAACGCTGTTCGCGGGCCGCCTCGTCGACGCGCTCGCCGGCTCCCTGCCCGCCGGCGTCGGCCTGCCCGACCCGTCGTCCATCACCCCGCAACTGGTGCACGCGATGCCGCCGTTGCTGCGCGACGCCTACATCGAGGCGTACGCGGCGGCCATGCCGCGCATCTTCCTCTACCTCGTGCCGGTGCTCGTGCTCGGCCTGCTCATCGCCTGCTTCCTCAAGGAGAAACCACTGGTGTCCGCGCACAACGCCCCCGCTGCCGCCGCTCCCGCCGCAGCAGCCGAGCCCGTGAGCCGCCCCCTCCCCGCCCCGCAACTCCCCTTTCCCGCCCAGCAGTTGGGAGGCGTACCGGTCTGCGGCACCGTCCAGCACCACGACGGCTCCACCGTGCCGCGCGCCGCGCTCACCCTCATCGACGTGGGCGGCCGGCAGGTCGGGCGGGGCGCCAGCGGTTCCGACGGGCGGTACGCGCTGAGCGTGCGCGGCCCCGGATCGTACGTACTGATCGCGGCGGCGGGCGGGCACCAGCCGCAGGCCGTCACGGTCACCGTGGGGGAGCGGCCGGTCGAACTGGACGTGGTCCTCGGCGGCGCGGGCCGGCTCGCCGGGTCCGTCGTCACCGCGGACGGCACGCCGGTCCGCGACGCGGCCGTCACGCTCACCGACGTACGCGGCGAAGTCGTCGCCTCGACGCGCAGCGGCCGCGAAGGGGGCTATGTCATCTCGGAGCTGGTCGCGGGGGAGTACACCCTCGCCGCGAGCGCGCCCGCCTTCCGGCCCGCCGCACTGCCGGTCAGCGTGCAGGCGGCGCGGGAGACCCGGCAGGACATCGAGCTGGCGGGCGGCGCCGTCCTGCGCGGCACCGTGCGGGCCGGCGGCGGCCGGCCCGTCGAGGACGCCCGGGTGACGCTGCTCGACGCGGCGGGCAACGTGGTGGACACCCTCACCACCGGCTCGGACGGCACGTTCCGCTTCGTCGACCTCTCGACGGGCGAGTACACGGTGATCGCTGCCGGGTACCCGCCGGTGGCCACCGTCCTCCAGGTGGCGGGCGGCGGCCGCACCGAACGCGACCTCCAGCTCGGCCACGAGGACTGAAGTCCCTGCGCCGTAGCTGAAGTCCCTTGTCGGGTACGGGAGTAGCCGCACGCGAACGGAGGAGGCCGGTCCCGTCGGGGCCGGTCTCCTCCCCGTTGTCAACCCCAGCGTGCACGGCGCGTGCGCGGCGTGCACGGCCGTCGGCGCAGCTCGAACAGCCGACAAAGGTGTATGTCGATACCTTGTAGTGCGCCCGGCAGGGAGGGACGGTGGAGTGATCTTCACCAGTGGCCCACCGCACCCCCGGGAGCTGATCATGAGCGTGACGAGCCGATACAGGGACGCCTGGGAAGGGTTCTGGCAGGAGGCGCCGGAGAGGGTGGGCGCGGTCCTCTGGGACGCCGAGCCCGCCCTCACCGCCGGCATCCATCTGGCCCTCTTCGAGCCGCACATGACCGCGACCGACCTCCCCGTCGTCGACCTGGGCTGCGGCAACGGCACCCAGACGCTCTTCCTCGCCGACCGCTTCCCGCGGGTCGCGGGCCTGGACCTCGCCCCCGCCGCCATCGCACGGGCCCGCCGCTGCGACCCGGACGGGCAGGTGCGGTTCACCGTCGCAGACGCCACCGAGCCCGGTGACGTACGGCGGCTGCACCGGGAGCTGGGTGACGCCCAGGTGTATCTGCGCAGCGTGCTGCACCAGTGCGAGAGCGCCGACCGGGGGCCGCTGGCGGCCGCCGTGGCCACGCTGGTGGGCGAGCGGGGGCGGGCGTTCGTGGTCGAGCCCGCCGAGACCGCCGGGCGCATCCTGTGCGAGCTGGCGCACCACCCCGAGGGGCCGCCGCCCAAGCTCCGCCCGGTTTTCGCGCACGGCATCGTCCCGGGCGCGATGCCGGACGCGGAGGTGCCGGGGCTGTTCCGGTCGGCGGGTCTCGACGTGCTGGCGAGCGGGGACATACCGCTCACGACGACCGAGTACCTC
Organism: Streptomyces sp. NPDC048442; assembly: GCF_040651475.1. Lineage (NCBI taxonomy): Bacteria > Bacillati > Actinomycetota > Actinomycetes > Kitasatosporales > Streptomycetaceae > Streptomyces > Streptomyces sp. NPDC048442. The sequence continues at coordinate 284,250 of NZ_JBEZKB010000004.1, read as the reverse complement.
CCGGACGGCACCCGGATGGAACTGCCGTCGAAGTGGCTGGTGGTGGGGCGTACCGGCTGAGCGCGCGAACGTCCGCCCGGCGGGCTGCCGGGCCGCCTGGCTCCGTACGTACACTCACCGGGCACGACGCCGCGAGAGAACCCGCCGCCCCCGCAGTGGAAGGAACCAGGGTGAAGATCCTCATCAGCGCCGACATGGAGGGCGCCACCGGCGTCACCTGGCCCGCCGACGTGCTGCCCGGCACCCCGCAGTGGGAGCGCTGCCGGTCCATGTTCACCTCCGACGTGAACGCGGCCGTCCTCGGCTTCTTCGACGGCGGCGCGGACGAGGTCCTCATCAACGAGGCCCACTGGTCCATGCGCAACCTGCTGCTCGAACGGCTTGACGAACGCGCCCAGATGCTCACCGGCCGCCACAAGTCGCTCAGCATGGTCGAGGGCATCCAGCACGGCGACGTCGACGGCATCGCGTTCGTCGGCTACCACACCGGTGCCGGCACGGAAGGCGTCCTCGCGCACACCTATCTCGCCAACTCGATCACCGGGGTCTGGCTCAACGGGAAGCGCGCCAGCGAGGGTCTGCTCAACGCGCACGTCGTCGCGGAGTACGGAGTGCCCGTCGTGCTCGTCACCGGCGACGACCTGACCTGCGAGGATGCGGACGGGTACGCGCCGTACGCCCGCAAGGTCGCCGTCAAGGACCACGTCTCCAGGTACGCCGCCGTGTGCCGGACCCCCACCCGTACCGCCGCCGACATCCGGGCCGCCGCCAAGGAGGCCACCGCGCTGGCCGTGCGTCACGAGCCGGTGCGGGGCGGGTCGTTCACCGTGGAGCTGGAGTTCGACGCGACCCACCTCTCGGACGTCGCCACGGTGGTGCCGGGAGTGGACCGAACCGGTGAACGGCGTGTCTCCTACACCAGCCCGACGATGTATGAGGGCATTCGTACCTTCAAGGCGGTCACCACGATCGTCTCGTCCGCTGTGGAGGAACAGTATGGGTGACTCTGTGAGCCCCGTGACCCCGGAGAATCCGGTGAGCGCGCCGATCGACGAGGCCGCACCGATCGACCGGGCCGCGCTGGACGAGGTGGTGGCCTTCACCTCCGACCTCATCCGCATCGACACCACCAACCGGGGCAGCGGCGACTGCCGCGAGCGCCCCGCCGCCGAGTACGTCGCCGAACGCCTCGCCGCGGCCGGCCTCGACGTGCGGATGCTGGAGCGCACCGAGGGACGCACCAACGTCGTCGCCCGCATCCCCGGAACCGACCCTTCCGCCGATGCGCTCCTCGTCCACGGCCATCTCGACGTCGTCCCCGCCGAGCCCGCCGACTGGTCCGTGCACCCGTTCTCCGGCGAGGTCAGGGACGGGGTGGTGTGGGGGCGCGGCGCCGTCGACATGAAGAACATGGACGCGATGGTGCTCTCCGTCGTACGGGCCTGGGCGCGCGCGGGAGTGCGCCCGCGCCGGGACATCGTGATCGCGTACACCGCAGACGAGGAGGCCAGCGCGATCGACGGCGCCGACTTCCTGGTCGACGAGCACGCCGCTCTCTTCGAGGGCTGCACGGAGGGCATCAGCGAGTCGGGTGCGTACACCTTCCACGCCGGACCCGGCATGCAGATCTATCCCATTGCGGCGGGTGAGCGCGGTACGGGCTGGCTCAAGCTGACCGGGTACGGCACCGCGGGCCACGGCTCCAAGGTCAACGGGCAGAACGCGGTCAGCCGCGTCGCCGCCGCCGTCGCCCGGATCGGGGAGCACGAGTGGCCGGTCCGCCTCACCCCGACCGTACGGGCCTGTCTGCGCGAACTGGCGGCCCTGCAGGACCTGGACACCCCCGACCCGGACGACCCGGGCTTCAACGTGGACGCCCTGCTGAACAAGCTGGGCCCGGCCGCCGAGCTCGCCCAGGCAACCGTACGAAACAGTGCGAACCCGACCATGCTGGACGCCGGGTACAAGGTCAACGTGATCCCGGGCAGTGCCACCGCCTACGTTGACGGAAGGTTTCTTCCCGGCGGTGAGGACGAGTTCCGCCAGACGCTGGACATGCTCACCGGGGAGCACGTCGACTGGGAGTTCCACCACCGCTCGGTCGCGATCGAGGCGCCGGTCGACTCCCCGACCTACCGTCAACTCCGGGATGCGGTACGCCGGTTCGCCCCCGAAGGGCATGTGGTGCCGTACTGCATGTCGGGCGGCACGGACGCCAAGCAGTTCTCCCGGCTCGGCATCACCGGCTATGGCTTCTCGCCGCTGAAGCTCCCCGAGGGCTTCGACTACGGGGCACTTTTCCACGGGGTCGACGAACGAGTCCCGGTCGAAGCACTGCACTTCGGGGTGCGCGTCCTGGACCATTACCTTCGGAACGCCTGACCTCAAGAGGCGTCTGAACCCATTGGGGGAGTTGACAGCATGGTGCCCACCGGGCCTTACGGAAGCTGGCCGTCGCCGATCGATGCGGCGCTCGCGGCGTCGCACGACGGCGCCCCGCAGTTCGTCGGCATGGTCGGTGACGAAGTGTGGTGGACCGTGCCGCGCCCCGAGGAGGGCGGCCGGCGGGCCCTGGTGCGGCTGCGGCCGGACGGCGCCGAGGAGTCGGTGCTGCCCGCGCCGTGGAACGTCCGCAGCAGGGTCGTCGAGTACGGCGGACAGCCGTGGGCCGGGACCGCACGGGAGACGGGCGGGCCGCTCGTCGTCTTCGTGAACTTCGCCGATCAGAGGCTGTACGCGTACGAGCCGGACGCGTACGAGCCGGACGGGCTCGGCGCCGGCCGGGGCCCCCGTCCGCTGACCCCCGTGTCGGCCGTCGGGGGCGGGCTGCGCTGGGTCGACCCGGTGATTCACGACGGCGAAGTGTGGTGCGTGCTGGAGGAGTTCACCGGTGAAGCACCCACCGACGTGCGCCGGGTGATCGCCGCCGTACCGCTGGACGGGTCCGCCGCCGAAGACCGCCGCCGTGTGCGGGAGTTGAGCGACGGCGGGCACCGCTTCGTCACCGGGCCCCGGATCTCGCACGACGGGACGCAGGTCGCCTGGATCGGCTGGGACCACCCCCGGATGCCGTGGGACGGCACCGAGCTGCTGGTGGCCGAAATCGCCGAGTCAGGACGGGAGTTCACCGGTGTGCGGATCCTGGCGGGCGGCGAGGAGGAGTCGGTCTGCCAGGTCGAGTGGGACCGGGACGGCACACTGCTGTACGTCTCCGACCGGGGCGGCTGGTGGGAGCTCTACCGGCTGCGGCGCGACGGCGGGCGCATCAGCGGAGCGCTCTGCCTGGGCAGGGAGGAGGAGTTCGGCGGGCCGCTGTGGCAGATCGGGCTGCGCTGGTTCCACCCGCTCGACAGCGGGCTGATCGCCGTCGTCCACGGCAGGGGCGCCACCGCGCTCGGCATACTCGACCCCGAGACGGGCGAACTCGTCGACGCGGCAGGCCCCTGGACCACGTGGTCGGCCACCCTCGCCGTGCACGGGGCCCGCGTCGTCGGCGTCGCCGCCAGCCCGCGCAGTGCGTACGAAGTCGTCGAACTCATCCCCGCGTCCGGCCGGGCCCGCGTCATCGGCTCCCCGCACGACGACCCGGTCGACCCGTCGTACTACCCCGAACCGCAGATCCGCACCTTCACCGGGCCCGAAGGCCGCGACATCCACGCACACATCTACCCGCCCCACCACCCCGGCCGGATCGCCCCCGCCGAGGAACTCCCGCCGTACGTGGTGTGGGCGCACGGCGGCCCCACCGGCCACGCACCCCTCGTACTCGACCTGGAGATCGCCTACTTCACCTCGCGCGGCATCGGTGTCGCCGAGGTCAACTACGGCGGCTCGACGGGCTACGGGCGCGAGTACCGCAACCGGCTGCGCGGCCAGTGGGGCGTCGTCGACGTCGAGGACTGCGCCGCCGTCGCCCTCGCCCTCGCCGACGAGGGCACCGCGGACCCGGGCAGGCTCGCCATCCGCGGCGGCAGCGCGGGCGGCTTCACCACCGCCGTCTCGCTCGCCGGTACGGACGTCTACGCCTGCGGCACCATCAAGTACCCGGTCCTGGACCTGGTTTCGTGGGCCGACGACGAGACCCACGACCTGGAGTCCCAGTACCTGGAATCGCTGATCGGCCCGCTCGCCACCTGTCCCGAGATCTACGCGGCCCGCTCGCCCGCCGAGCACGCCGACCGCATCACCGCCCCCTTCCTGCTGCTGCAGGGGCTCGACGACCCGATCTGCCCGCCGGTCCAGGCCGAACGCTTCCTCGGGCTGATGGCGGGGCGCGGCATACCGCACGCGTACATCGCCTTCGAGGGGGAGGGGCACGGATTCCGCAGGGCGGACACCATGACCAGGGCCCTGGAGGCCGAACTCTCCCTGTACTCACAGGCGTTCGGAACCGACAGGACCGACGTGCCGCGACTGGAGCTCAACAAGTGACCACCCGCCCCGCCACCTCCGCCCCTGCCGGCCGCGCAGCCCTCGCCGAACTGTCCCGCCCCGCCCGGCTGCGCCCCGGCGCGCGCGTCGCGATCGTCGCACCGAGCGGCCCCGTGCCCGAGGACCAGCTGGCACAGGGGCTCGACATCCTGCGCGGGTGGGACCTGGACCCGGTGGTGATGCCCCATGTCCTGGACAGACACGGGGAGTTCGGGTATCTGGCGGGCGGCGACGCCGCGCGGGCCCGCGACCTGACCGAGGCGTGGTGCGACCCGTCCGTGGCCGCCGTGATGTGCGCACGCGGCGGGTACGGGGCGCAGCGCATGGTCGACCTCGTCGACTGGGCGGCGATGCGGACGGCCACCGCCGCGTACGGGCGGCCCAAGCCCTTCGTCGGCTACAGCGACATCACCGTACTGCACGAGGCGTTCGCCGTCCGGATGGGCGTCGCCACCCTGCACGGGCCGATGGCCGGCTCCCCCGTCTTCCTCAAGGACGGGCCCACCCAGGACTCCCTGCGCGCCACCCTCTTCACCCCGGAGACCGTCCGCACCCTCGGGCTTCCCACCGCCCGCACCCTGGTGCCCGGCCGGGCACACGGGGTCACCCTCGGCGGCTGCGTCTCGCTGCTCGCCGCCGACCTCGGCACCCCGTACGGCCGCCCGTCGGCACGCGGCGGCATCCTCGTCATCGAGGACATCGGCGAGGAGGCGTACCGCCTGGACCGCATCCTCACCCAACTCCTGCGCTCCGGCCTGCTGGACGGCGTCGCGGGGATCGCCCTCGGGTCGTGGGTGGACTGCGGGCCGTACGAGGAGCGGATCAGGCCGGTGCTGCTCGACCGGCTGGGCCCTCTCGGGGTGCCGGTGGTCGAGGAGCTGGGCTTTGGGCACTCGGCGACCGCGCTGACGGTGCCGCTGGGGGTCCCGGCGGTGCTGGACGCGGACGCGGGAACCTTGACGCTGGACGCGCCCGCGCTGGTGTGACGTACCGTCAAATGCTGTGGGGGCGGCCGGTGTTCTACTGCCAGGTGGTGCGGTAGTCGCCCGTCGCCCCGTCGATCAGCTCGCGCACGATGTCCATGTGGCCGGTGTGCCGGACGGTGTCCTCGATCATGTGCACCAGCACCCAGCGCAGGGACACCGTCGTACCGTCCCAGGACGTGCCGAGGTGGTCGAGGTCCAGGTCGGCGACGACCCGGTCGGAGGCCGTCCGGGCCCGCCCGTACAGCTCCACGATCTGTGCGGTCGTCTCGTCGGGGGAGAGGGCCATGTCGTCCTCGTCCGCGAACCACAGCTTCTCGGTCGCGTACCCGAAGGTCTCGCAGAACCAGCCGTACTCGATGGCCGCAAGGTGCTTCACCAGGCCCAGCAGGTTCGTGCCGGTCGGGGTCAGGGGACGGCGCAACTGCTCGTCGTCCAGGCCTTCGAGCTTCCACAGGGCGATGTCGCGGTGCTGGTCGAGCGAGGCGAGCAGGGTCGACTTCTCGTCGCCGGTGAAGGGCACTCGTTCGATCCGCTTCGGGGTGGTGTGGGTCATGCACAGGACCGTAAACCACACCGTCAAGCCCCTGGAAGTCACCCGTACGGCCCGCCCGAGTGCCCCTCGGCGCCGGGGATCCGGTCATCCTGGTCACCGGGGGCGGGAGCCCCCTTCCCAGCGACGCAGGAGGCACAGTGATTCACAAGCGTGCGGCGACGGCGGCGACGGCGGCGGCCGGTGCGGTACTGGCCGTGACGGTGGCATCGACGGGCGTGGCCGCGGCGGCGCCGGTTGCCGCGCCGCAGGTCATGGCGGTGCAGGCCATGGCGGGGCCCGCCGCCGACGAACCCGACCCGCTGCCCCAGTTCGCCGGCAGGAACCTCTTCCACGTCTACAGCACGGTGAGCGCCGAGACCGCCCTGGACATCCAGGACCTCAGCGGGGACCACCGCAAGGTGCTGTGGCCGCCCAACTGGAAGGTCTGCACCCAGTCCCCGAAGGCGGGCGTCAAGCTGCGTGGCGGCACGCTCAGGCTGGGCGTGGTCAAGACGGGCGAGAAGTGCCCGTAGCCCGGTCGGACGTAGCCTGGCCGGATGCCTGAACAACCTGCCGCCCACATCTCCCGCCACCTCGCAGAGGGCCCGCGGGTGGGCATCCGGCCGTTCCGCCACAGCGATGCGGAGGAGTTCACCGCACGGGTCCGCGAGAGCCGGGAGCTGCACCGGCCGTGGCTCGCACCGCCGGACACCCCGCAGGCGTTCCGCAGCTACGCGAGCACCCTGATCGGGGACCCGAACCGGGTGGGCTTCCTGGTCTGCACCCGCGCCGACGACCGCATCGCGGGCTTCATCAACATCAACAACATCGTCGAGGGTGCGTTCCAGAACGGCGCCCTCGGCTACGGGGCGTTCGCCCACGCCGTCGGCCGCGGTCTGATGGCCGAGGGCCTGGACCTCGTCCTGCGCCACGCCTTCGGTCGGCTCGGCCTGCACCGCCTGGAGGCCAACATCCAGCCGGGCAACGAAGCCTCCCTCGCCCTCGTCCGCACGGCGCACTTCCGTTACGAGGGCTACTCCCCGGACTTCCTCTTCATCGCCGGAGCCTGGCGCGACCACGAACGCTGGGCACTCACAGCACCGGAGCTGCGGCCCCAAAACCGTTTGCGGGAAGGGCAGTCGGGCGAAGAGCCTGTCCCCCATGACTGACCACCTCACCCGCACCGGGCCCGGCATCACCCGCCTCAACCCCGAGGTCCTGCACAAGACCCCCGGCTACCACCACATCACCGTCGTCGAAGCGGGCCGCACCGCCCACCTCGCCGGACAGTGCCCGCTGGATGCGGCGGGAGACCTGGTCGGCCCCGGCGACGTACTCGCCCAGACCGATCAGGTCGTGGCGAACACCCTGGCCGCGCTCGCCGCTGTCGACGCGGGCCCCGAGCAGGTCGTACGGACCGTGATCTACGTCGTCACGGACGGGACCGACGCCCTCGGAGCCGTCTGGCAGCGGCTCACCGGCTCGCCGCTCGGACCCGCCTTCAGTACCGCGAGCACCCTCCTGGGCGTCACCCGGCTCGGTTTTGCCGGGCAGCTCATGGAGCTCGACGTCACCGCCGCGCTTCCGGCCGGGCCCGACGTCACCGCCGCGCTTTCCGGTTGATCTTCATCGTGTCCATGTCGGTCGCGGTGGACTTGAGTTCACCGTGGCCGTGGCCCAGTTCCTTCAGTACGGACTCGGCGCGGTCCTCGGCGATCGCGGACGCCATCTCAGGACCGTCCACCGCGTCGGACTCCACGAGGTAGCGCATCGAGAAGTGCTTCAGCGGGACGTCGTAGGTGAGCGAGCCCTCCGCGGCGAACTGCATCGACGTCAGGCCGTGCGCGTCCTTCTCGGCGAGCAGCCGGCTCCTGCTGTCCTCGGACAGCCCGTCCCAGGCTCCCCGGACAATGACCCGGTACGTGTGCTGCGTGCTCATCCTCTGTCGGTCCTTCGCGTCGTACGGCTGCGGAAAGGGCCAGCGTACGGCGCACGTGGCGAGCGCGCCTTTGCTTAATACTGACCGGCGGAACCCCTGGTCAGGGCGGTACGGATCGTGTTCGGATGGACACGGAAGGGGCGCGCGTGCCCAGCTGCGCCTTCACGAGCCAGTGAACGAGTGAGGTTGTTTTGGCCACGACGGTGCGACGTGCCGTACTGACCCTCCCCGCCGCCCCGTTGGGTCAGGAGAACCCCCTCCCCGGCCTGCGCACCCTCGACCGGGTGCAGGTGCCTGCGGACCGGGCGAAGCAGGGGATGCCGCGCGACATGGCACGTCAGATGGGGTACGAGCCGCTGCGCACGTTCCTTCCCGTACGGACGTTGGACGGGTACGGGCGGGAGCGCACGGAGACGGACTTCGACGCGGTCGTGATCGAGAACGACCGGCTGCGAGTGACCGTCCTGCCCGGTCTCGGTGGCCGGATCCAGTCCCTCCACCACAAGCCCACGGGACGCGAACTGGTCTACCGGAACCCGGTCCTCCAGCCTGCCGACTTCGCCCTCAACGGGGCCTGGTTCTCCGGCGGTATCGAGTGGAACATCGGCGCGAGTGGCCACACCACCCTCACCTGCGCCCCGCTGCACGCGGCCGTCGTGCCCGCTCCGGACGGCGGCGAGATGGTCCGGCTGTGGGAGTGGGAGCGACTGCGCGACCTGCCGTTCCAGATCGACCTGTGGCTGCCCGCCGACTCCGACTTCCTGTACGTGGGCGTACGCATCCGCAACCCGCACGAGCGGCCCGTGCCCACCTACTGGTGGTCCAACACCGCCGTCGAGGAGAACGAGCGCACCCGCGTCCTCGCCCCCGCCGACGAGGCCTGGTACTTCGGGTACGAGAAGTCGCTCGGCCGGGTCCCCGTCCCGCACTCCGACGGCGCGGACCGTACGTACCCCACCCGCAGTGACTTCCCCGCCGACTACTTCTACGAGGTGCCCGAGGAGTCGCGGAAGTGGATCGCCGCGCTGGACGGGGCGGGCGAGGGCCTCGTGCAGACCTCCACCGACCGGCTGCGCGGCCGCAAGCTGTTCCTGTGGGGCAGCGGGCACGGCGGACGGCGCTGGCAGGAGTGGCTGACCGAGCCGGGCACCCCCGGCTACGCCGAGATCCAGGCCGGACTCGCCCGCACCCAGCTGGAGCACATACCCCTCGAACCGGAGACCTCGTTCAGCTGGCTGGAGGCGTACGGGCCGCTGTCCGCCGACGCGGAGAGTGTGCACGGCGACGACTGGGCGGCAGCGCGTACGACGGCGGAAGACGCCCTTGAGGCGGCGCTGCCCCGCGCCGCCGTCGACGCCGCGTATACCGCTTGGCTCGCCCACGCCGACCACGAGCCGGGCGAGATCCTGGCGGAGGGGTCGGGCTGGGGCGCGCTGGAGGTACTGCGCGGCGGATTCAAGCTGCCGGGCACCCCCTTCCCCGAGACGACGCTGACCGAACAGCAGGAGCCCTGGCTGGAGTTGCTCAAGGGCGGCTCGCTCCCGGCCCCCCGAAGGGTCGTCCCTCCCGGGCCCTCGCTCGTCGCCCCGCACTGGCGCGACATGCTGGAGACCGCCCCCGCCGAACCCCTCACCGAGTACCACCTCGGCATCGCCCAGTGGCATGCGGGCGACCTCGCCCAGGCGGTACGAAGCTGGGAGCGCGGCCTCCAACTGGCTCCGTCCCGCTGGCCGTTGCTCCGCTGCCTGGCCCTCGCGGACTGCGAGGCGGGACACCGGGAACGGGCCGCCGACCTGTATGCCGAAGCCTTCGCCGACCTCTGCGAGGAGCGCCGCGACGGCGAGGACTGGACGGCGGCCACCGCCGCACTCGGCCGGGAGGCGATCGAGGCACTGCTCGCCACGGGCCGTCAGGACCAGGCCCGTACCGTCTGGGAAGGACTGCGGCCCGCCACCCGGGCCACCGGCCGGTTCCGCCTCCTGGAGGTCCAGCTGCTCGTGGCGGAGGGGGACCGGGAGGCGGCCCGAGCCGTCTTCGACGAGGGCTTCGAGGTCGCCGATCTGCGCGAGGGCGCGACCGACGTCGGCGAAGTCTGGGCGACCGTCACCGACGAACCGGTGCCGGGGGTCTACGACTTCAGACGGCGGGAGGACGGCTCCTAGTCGGAGGAAGCGCCGCCCCGGTCCACGTACTCGAAGACGGAGCCGTCCGGGTGGAGGGCGATCAGGTTGCGGCCCACCGGGGTCGCCACCGGGCCCGCGATGACCTGCGCACCGGCGGCGGTCAGCGTGACGTGGGCCTCCTCGACGTCCTTCACCGCGACCGTCGCCGCGACCTTCCGCAGCAGGTCGATCTCCTCGCGCGGGCCGCTCATCACCAGGAAGCAGCCGACGGCGGCGACCGAGACCCCGCCGCGCTCGAAGCGCTGCGCACGGATGCCCGTGATGCGCTCGTAGAAGGCGGCCGTGGTGTCCAGTGCTGCGGTGTCGTCCACGTAGATGCGCAGTGTGGTTCCCAAGATCTCCATAAGGGCGAGGGTAGTTGGGCGGGGGAGCAGCCGTCAGGCGCGGCAGAGGATCTCGCCGTGCGGGACCATGAACCACGCGTCCTCGCGGGTGCCCCACTCGCGCCAGGCCCCGGCGATCTCCTTGAGCTGTACGGCAGTTGCGTGCCCGCCGGTCACTGCCAGGTCCGCGTACGACGACGCGATCGTACGGTCCGCCCACAGGCCGCTCCACCAGGCGAGCTCGTCGGGGGTGGCGTAGCACCAGGTCGCGGCGGACGAGGCGAGGTCCGTGAAGCCGGCCCGCCTGGCCCAGGAGTGCAGCCGGCGACCGGCGTCCGGCTCGCCGCCGCCCGCGCGGGCCACTTGGTGGTACAGCTCCAGCCAGTCGTCCAGCAGCGGCGGTTCGGGGTACCAGGCCATCGCCGCGTAATCGCTGTCGCGGGCCGCGACGATGCCGCCGGGGCGGCACACGCGGCGCATCTCGCGCAGGGCGGCGTCCGGGTCGCCCACGTGCTGGAGCACCTGGTGGGCGTGGACGACGTCGAAAGAGCCGTCGGGGAACCCGAGGGCGTGCACGTCCGCTCTCGCGAACTCGATGTTCTCCAGGCCGCGATCGGCGGCGGTCCGACGGGCCTGGTCGAGGACGCCCGCCGCGAAGTCGACGCCGGTGACGTGGCCCTCGGGGCCGACGAGGGTCGCCAGGTCGGCGGTGATGGTGCCGGGCCCGCAGCCGATGTCCAGCACGCGCTGCCCCGGGCGGAGGTGGGGAACGAGGTACGCGGCGGAGTTCGCGGCGGTGCGCCAGGTGTGTGAGCGCAGGACGGACTCGTGGTGGCCGTGGGTGTAGACGGCGGTCTCTTTCGGCACGGGGGACTCCCTTGTGCGGAGCGGTGTGGGTGATTCACGGTACGCGTGTGTGTTGGATTGTGAGATGAGCGTCTCGGGATGTGGACGAGACGGTGCCGGGCGCACGGGGTCGTGAGGGGGCGCGCTCCGCGTGGGGGCCGCCCCCTTGCCCACCCGTCCCGCCCCCCCCGGGGGGCGGCCCCGCTGCCCAAGAGGGCTAGCGGGCTAAGGGGCAAGCAGTTAGGGGCGCGGGGAACTGCGCGATCAGCCACGACGCACCCGCACGAAGCCCACCGGCCCGCGCCCAAGCGGCCCGCGCCCAAGCGGCCCGAGGCCCCCTCAAGCGACCCGATACGGCTCCGCTTCCTCATGGCGAAGAGTCAGCCCATGGCCCGGCGCCGAGCCGCTCGTGCGGATCGTTCCGCCCGTCGGGTCCAGCGCCCCGTCGAAGAGCATCGCCTCGACCCGTACATGGTCGTGGAACCACTCCACGTGCCGGAGATTGGGCACGGCAGCAGCCACGTGCGCCTGCGCGTGCGGCGCCCCGCGCGTCGAGACCTCCAGCCCGTGCGCCTGCGCCAGCGCCGCCGCGCGGAGGAATCCGGTGACGCCCCCGCCCCGCGTCACGTCCAGGAGGAGGCAGTCGACCGCCCCGGCCGTCACCATGCGCGCACAGTCGGCGAGCCCGTGCCCGCCCGCCGCCACGTCGCACACCACCGCGTCCCGCACCACCCGCAGGCCGGCCAGGTCCTCCGGCGGCACCGGGTCCTCGAACCAGCCCACCCCGTGCTCGGCCAGCGGTCCGCCGATCCGTACCGCCTGCTTGCGGTTGTACGCACCGCTCGCGTCGACGTACAACTCCGCCTGCAGGCCGATGACTTCACGGGCCAGCCGGACCCGTTCCAGGTCGCGGACCACCGCCCGGCCCCAGGACTCGCCGATCCGGATCTTGACGCGTTCGATGCCCTGACCGTGCACCCAGCCCGCCAGCTGGGACGCGAGGTGCGTGTCGTGGTACGTGGTGAAGCCGCCGCTGCCGTAGACGGGCAGCTCGCGCCTGGCCGCGCCGAGGAGGCGCGACAGGGGGAGGCCCAGAAGGCGGGCCTTGAGGTCCCACAGGGCGATGTCGACGGCGGAGACGGCCGCCGACGTCAGCCCGGGAACCGCGTAGTTGCGTAGCGCACGGCACATCGTCCGGTGCGCCGCCGGAACGTCGAACACGTCCAGGCCCAGCACCAGCGGCGCCAGCTCCTGGACGATGAGGGCGCCGGCCGCCGCGGGGGCGTACGTCCATCCGGTGCCGTACGTGGTGTCCGTCGTCCGCGCCTCGGCCACCACCACAGGTGTGGTCTCCCAGGAGAGAGTGCCGTCCGCCTCGGGGGCGTCCGTCGGCACCAGGAAACACGACACTTCCAGCTGTTCCAGGGGGAGTTGGGCCGAGTTCCGCACGGGACGGCCCTACGCGTTCCGCCGTCGCAGGGCGACGGACCTGAGCCGGGCGAGCAAGTGGGCCAGCCGGGTGCGCAGTGTCGGGCGCCAGGCGGGGGACGGGTGGTGGGCGGCCTGGGTCAGCCTCATCTCAGGGCTCCTGAAGCCGGGGCGGTAGTCGTACGTCTGTGCTTGTCGGGTATCCCCGGAGCGCGCCCGGAAACACACTGATCACGGAGTTTGGGCGGGCAAGGGAAGGGCACGCGGACGAGTCCGTGCACCCGGCTACGAAACCCGGAGAAGAAATATGCCCGCTGAAGGCCTGTCCACCGACGAACTGACCGAACTCGCCCAGCAGTTGAGGGTCGACTCCGTCCGTGCCACGGATGCCGCCGGCTCCGGGCACGCGACCTCGTCCATGTCCGCCGCCGAACTCGGCGCCGTACTCCTGGCGAACCATCTGCGCTACGACTTCGCCCGCCCCGACCACCCCGGCAACGACCACCTGATCCTCTCCAAGGGGCACGCGTCGCCGCTCCTCTACGCCCTCTACCGGGCCGCCGGCGCCGTCAGCGACGAGGAACTGCTGACCTTCCGCAGCCAGGGCAGCCGTCTCGAAGGGCACCCGACGCCCCGGCTGCCGTGGGTGGACGTCGCGACCGGCTCGCTCGGGCAGGGGCTGCCGGTGGGCGTCGGCATGGCGCTCTGCGGGAAGCGGCTCGACCGGATCCCGTACCGAGTGTGGGTGATCAGCGGCGACAGCGAGATGGCCGAGGGATCGGTGTGGGAGGCCGTCGAGCACGCCGGTGCGGAGAAGCTCGACAATCTGACGCTGATCGTGGACGTCAACCGGCTGGGCCAGCGCGGCCCGACCCGGCACGGCCACGACCTCGGCGCGTACACCCGCCGCCTCCAGGCGTTCGGCTGGCACACCGTCGAGATCGACGGGCACGACGTGGACGCCGTGGACCGGGCGTACGCCGAGGCCCGCTCTACCCTCGACCGGCCGACCGCGATTCTCGCAAGTACCGTCAAGGGAAAGGGAGTTGAAGGCGTCGCCGACAAGGAGGGCATGCACGGCAAGCCGCTCCCGGACGCGACCGCGGCGATCGCGGAACTGGGCGGCGTACGGGCCCGGCACGTGGACGTGCACAAGCCGATCGCGGCCCGCACCCTGCACGCGGAGCCCAGCGGGCACCTGACGCTGCCCCGCTTCGAGAAGGGCGGAGACCCGGTCGCCACCCGCGACGCCTACGGCAAGGCACTCGCCGCGCTCGGCTCGGCGCGCGGCGACGTGGTCGCGCTGGACGGCGAGGTCGGCGACTCGACCCGTACCGAATACTTCTCCGAGCAGCACGCCGACCGGTACTTCGAGTGCTACATCGCCGAGCAGCTGCTCGTCGCGGCGGGTGTCGGCATGCAGGCGCGCGGTTACGTCCCGTACGTGGCGACGTTCGCGGCGTTCCTCACCCGCGCCCACGACTTCCTGCGGATGGCGGCGATCAGCCGGGCGAACCTGAATGTGGTCGGCTCGCACGCGGGCGTCGCCATCGGCCAGGACGGGCCCTCCCAGATGGGTCTGGAGGACCTGGCGATGATGCGCGCCATCCACGGGAGCACCGTCCTGTGCCCGTGCGACGCCAACCAGACGGCGAAGCTCGTCGCGGCGATGGCCGACCTCAAGGGCATCCGGTACCTGCGCACCGGCCGGGGCAAGTCGGACGTCATCTACGGGCCCGACGAGGAGTTCCCCGTCGGCGGCAGCAAGGTGCTGCGGCGGAGCGACAACGACAGGCTGACGCTGGTAGCCGCGGGCACGACCGTGCCGGAGGCGCTGGCGGCGGCGGCAATGCTGGCCGCCGAGGGCATCGACGTACGGGTGATCGACCTGTACTCCGTGAAGCCGGTGGACGCGCAGACCCTGTGGGCGGCCGGTGAGGAGACCGGCGCCCTGGTGACGGTGGAGGACCACCGCGCCGAGGGCGGTATCGGCGACGCCGTCGCCGAGGCGTTCGCGGACGGGCGGCCGGTACCGAGGCTGGTACGGCTCGACGTCTCGCACATGCCCGGTTCCGCCTCCCCCGACGAGCAGCTGTACGGGGCCGGCATCGACGCGGAGTCGGTGGCGGCGACGGCACGTCTGCTGGTGGAGAAAGCAGTGGTGCGGTGAGCGCAAGCGGTGACGGGAATTGGGCCAGGGGCCCGTGCCCCCGCCCCGCCGCCCCTGTGCCCTAGCCCCGCCGTCCCCGGCCCTGCGCCCTCGCAGCGGGCTCGCCGCCTCCGGTCCCGGGGCCCCGGGACCGGAGGCGGCGGTCCTCGCTGTCAGCCGGCCCGTACCGCGCTCAGGGGCTGGGCGATGGATTCCAGGCTCTTGCGTTCACTCTTGACGCCCAGGAAGGATTCCACGATTCCCGCCGCCACCATAAGTCCCGCCCCGATGCAGAACGCCAGCGTCGTGTCGCCCGGCTTGCCGCTGCTCACCAGGCCGTTGAAGAGGATCGGGCCGGTGATGCCGCCCAGGGCCGTGCCCACCGCGTAGAAGAAGGAGATGCACATCGCGCGCGTCTCCAGCGGGAAGACCTCGCTGACCGTCAGGTACGCGGAACTCGCCCCGGCCGAGGCGAAGAAGAGGACCACGCACCAGCACGCCGTCATCGTGGTCGCGGTCAGCAGCCCGTTCTGGAAGAGCATCGCGGTGCCGAAGAGCAGGACACCGGAGAGGATGTAGGTGCCGGCGATCATCGGGACGCGGCCGACCGAGTCGAAGAAGTGGCCGAGGACGAGCGGGCCGAGCAGGTTGCCGACGGCGATGACCGCGAAGTAGTAGGCGGCCGAGCCGGTGCCCACGCCGAAGAACTTGTCGAGGATGACCGCGTAACCGAAGGTGATCGAGTTGTAGAGGAAGGCCTGCCCGACAAAGAGGGACAGTCCCAGGATCGCCCGCTTGCGGTACTGCGAGAAGACCGTACGGATGATCTCCAGGAAGCCGATCGAGCCCCGCTGCCTGACGGTGATCTCCTCCTCGGGCTCCGGGAGTGGCGATCCGGTCTCGTCGTGGACCTTCTGTTCCACCGCCGAGACGATGCGGTCGGCCTCCTCCTCCCTGCCGTGCACCATCAGCCACCGCGGGCTCTCCGGTACGTGGCGCCGGACGAGCAGGATGACGAGGCCGAGGACGACGCCGATGCCGAAGGCCAGCCGCCAGCCGAGGTCCTTGGCGAAGAGGTCCGTGTCGAGGAGGACGACGGAGGCCAGGGCGCCCAGGGCCGCGCCCGCCCAGAACGTACCGTTGATGATGAGGTCGATCCGTCCGCGCATCCTGCTCGGAATCAGTTCGTCGATGGCCGAGTTGATTGCCGCGTATTCACCGCCGATGCCAAATCCCGTGAAGAAGCGGCAGAGGAAGAAGAACCAGGCAGTTTCCGCCAGGGACGTCGCCGCCGTCGCCGCGAGATAGACGGCGAGCGTGATGATGAAGAGTTTCTTGCGGCCGAAGAGGTCGGTGAGCCGGCCGAAGAAGAGCGCCCCCACGCACGCGCCCGCCACGTAGAGGGCGGCGGCGGTGGTGGTGACCTGTGCCGTGGTGATGGCGATGCCACTGCCCTCTTCGGCGAGCCGTACGACGATATTGCCGACGATGGTCACTTCCAGGCCATCGAGGATCCACACCGTGCCGAGGCCGATGATGATCCTCCAGTGCCAGGGGGACCACGGCAGACGGTCCAGCCGCGCAGGGATGCGCGTGCGGACCTCCGGGAACTCTCCGCTGTCTGTTGTTTTCATGGCGCGACGAGTACCCCGGGGCGAATCGAACAACGCTCCGTCGTTGAGGGTTTGCTCCAGTTGTGTGCGGTTACCCGCTCCTCCGAGGCAGCCATGGCAAATACATCAGAGAACACACCGAAGAAGACGCAAGCCAAGGCCGACGACGAACAGCGCGAGAAGCAGAGCGACCCGCAGAACAAGCAGAGCGGGACGCCGAGCGAGAAGCAGAGCGAACGGCGCGAGCAGAAGAAGCCGGGTCCGATGCAAGTACTGCGCGCAGCCCGCGAGCAGATCTCGGAACTCACCGGCATGCCCGCCGAATCCGTGTCCTCCTTCGAGCAGGCGGAGGACGGGTGGGTGTTGAAGGTGGAGGTGCTCGAACTGGAGCGCGTCCCCGACACCATGAGCCTGCTCGCCTCGTACGAGGTCCAGCTGGACCCGGACGGCGAGCTCACCGGATACCGCCGCGTCGGCCGTTACGAGCGCGGCAGGGCCGACAAGAAGTAGCCGCGAAGCGGCGCGCCGGTCCTCGCGCAATCACACAGAGAGAGGAGATCCGGTCGACATGACCGTTGTTCCGGCACAGCAAGGTGGAGGCGGCGGAGGTACCAGCGGCCTCTACGACGTCCTGGAGCTCGTCCTCGACCGTGGACTCGTCATCGACGCATTCGTCCGCGTGTCCTTGGTCGGCATCGAAATCCTGAAGATCGACATCCGTGTCGTGGTCGCGAGCGTGGACACCTATCTGCGCTTCGCCGAGGCGTGCAACCGCCTCGACCTGGAGACCGGCGCCAAGAAGCCCTCGGGGCTGACCGACATCACCGGCGACATGATGGAGAAGGGCGCGTCCGGCAAGTCCAAGGGCGCCCTGTCCGGCGCCGCCGAGACCATATCCGGCGCGTTCCAGCAGGCCCGTGACGAGAGCAGCCAGTCCAAGCCGCGTGCCCGGCGCGCTCCGGCACGCCGGAAGGAGGAGCAGGAATGAGCACATACGTCTACGGCATCACCCGGGCGGCCCACCCCGCCCTCCCCGAGAAGATGGGCGGGGTGGGCGACCCGCCGCAGCCCGTCTACAGCATCAAGACCGGCGAACTGACCGCCCTGGTCAGTGAATCGCCGGAGAACCTGCGGCCCAAGCGCCGCGATCTGCTCGCCCACCAGAGCGTGCTGTCCGAGGCGGGTGCGGCGGGCGCCGTACTGCCGATGCGCTTCGGCAGCGTCTCGCCCGACGACGAGGCGGTACGCACCGTCCTCGCCGAGCGCGAGAAGCACTACCTGGAGCGGCTCGACGCCCTGGAGGGCAAGGTCGAGTACAACGTCAAGGCCACCCACGACGAGGAGGCCCTGCTCCACCAGGTGCTCGCCACCGACTCCGAGCTGCGCACCCTCAATGAGGCCAACAGGGCTGCCGGGGGCGGAAGTTACGAGCAGAAGCTCCACCTCGGCGAGCGTGTCGTGGCCGCCGTGCAGCAGCGCGAGAAGGCCGACGCGCTGCTGGTCCGCCAGGCGCTCGAAGGTGCCGCCGCCGACGTCAGCCCCGGGCCCGAGTCCACCGGCTGGCTCGCCAACGTGTCCTTCCTGGTGGAGCGCGACGGCTCCGCCGAGTTCATCGAGGCCGTCGACACCCTCCAGCGGGAGGCCCCGTACCTGGTGCTCCAGGTCAACGGCCCGCTGCCGCCGTACAGCTTCGTGGAATAGCCCCGTGGGGCTCCTGGGAGAACTGCTCATGCTTCCGCTGGCCCCTGTGCGCGGCACCGGCTGGGTGCTGCGGCAGGTGGTCGCGGAGGCGGAGAAGCAGTACTACGACCCGGCGGCCATCCAGAGCGAGCTCCGCGCCCTTGAGGAGCGCCTTGAGGCGGGGGAGATCGACGAGGCCGAATTCGACCGCCGCGAGGACGAACTCCTCGACCGGCTGGAGCAGAAGCAGAAGGGGCAACCCCCTTCGCGATGAAAGCAGGGCAACGATGAACAACAGGCTCGGACTGGGGCTCGCCGTAGGTGCGGGCTACCTGCTGGGGCGGACCAAGAAACTCAAGTTCGCCTTCGCCGTCGGCACGTTCGTCGCGGGCAAGAAGCTGCAGCTGAGCCCGAAGGCGCTGATGGACCTCGCGTCCTCACAGTTGCAGAACAACCCGCAGTTCAAGGAGATCGGCGACCAGCTCCGCGAGGACATGCGCGGTGTCGGCAAGGCCGCCACCGGCGCCCTCATCAACCGTCAGCTCAGCGGCCTGGCCGACAAGCTGCACGACCGCACCCTGAACGTGCAGGACCGGGCGGCCGGTGTCGTGCCGGACATCAGCAGCCTGAAGGGCGAGAAGGGCCACAAGAGCCAGGACGAGGAGGAGTACGACGAGCAGGACGAGGAGGAGACCGAGGAGCGCGCCGAACCGCGCCGCAGGTCCCGCCCCCGCAAGCAGTCGTCGTCCTCTTCGTCCGCCTCGGGATCGTCGTCCGCCTCGGGATCTTCGTCGGAGTCGGGTGACTCCTCGGATTCCGGCGGCTCCCGGGGCTCCCGTACGGCCAAGAAGGCCACCGGCGCAACCCGTTCCACCGGCCGGTCCGGACAGGGCACGGCCAAGAAGACCGCCTCGTCGGGTACGGCGAAGAAGACCGCCGACGGCGCCAAGAAGTCCACCGGCACCGCCCGCAGGACGGCGTCCGGCGCGACCGGCGCCGCGAAGAAGACCGCGGCGCGCAAGACCACCGCCGCGAAGGGGGGCCAGCGCCGTGGCTGATCTGAAGAACGCAGCCGGCGCGCTGAAGCCGGACTCCGAGATAACCGACCGCCTCAAGTCCGAGGCGCAGGCGTACCTGACCGCACAGGTCACCCGCGTCCTGACGGGCGTCGGCCGCAAGCTCGGTGAGTCCACCGTGAAGCTCAACGACATCGCCGAGGGCAACAGCCCCGGCTTCGCCAAGCTCGCGCTCGACGGCGGCCGGAAGATCGCCGAGGGCAAGGGCCCGGTCCGCAGCGCCGTGGAACTCGGAGCAGGACACCTGAAGGACAAGGCGAAGGACGCGGTCTCCGGCCTCTTCGGCGGCAAGGGAAAACGCAAGAAGGGCGGTGGCGGCGGCAAGCCCATCGTCATCCTGGAGACGATCGACGTCGGCGTGCCGGTCCGGGTCGCCTACGACCAGTGGACCCGCTACGAGGACTTCTCCACCTTCGCCAAGGGCGTCAAGAGCGCGACGACCGCCGACGACACCACCTCCGACTGGAAACTCAAGGTCTTCTGGTCCACCCGGAGCTGGAAGGCGCACACCACCCAGCAGGTTCCCGACCAGCGTCTGTCCTGGACGTCCGAGGGCGCCAAGGGCACCACAAAGGGTGTGGTCACCTTCCATCCGCTGGGTGACAACCTCACCCGCGTGCTGCTGGTCATCGAGTACTACCCGAAGGGCCTGTTCGAAAGGACCGGCAACATCTGGCGGGCCCAGGGCCGGCGGGCCAGGCTCGACCTGAAGAACTACGCCCGGCACATCTCGATGAAGGGCGACATCGACGACGGCTGGCGCGGCTCCATCGAGGACGGCGAGGTCGTCAGGACCCACGAGGACGCGCTCGCCGAGGAGGAAGAGGCCCGCGCGGAGGAAGAGGGCCACGAAAACCACGAGGGCGAGGAAGGCCAGGACGAGGGCCGGGAGTCCGACGACGACCGTCCCGAGGGCGAGTACGAGGAGGAAGAGGAGGCCGAGGGGGAGCACGACCCCGACGCCGAGTACGACGAGGAGGAGCAGCCCGAGGCCGAGGACGAGGAAGAGGGCGAGCCCGAGGCGGAGTACGACGACGAAGAGGCCGCGGAAGAGGCCGAGCCCGAGGCCGAAGGAGAAGGCGAGCCGGAGGCCGAGTACGAGGAGGAAGAGGACGACCCCGAGGCCGAGTACGAAGAGGCCGAGGCCGTCGACGACGAGGAGCAGGAGGATGACGACTCCCGCAAGCAGCGCGAGTACGCCGACTCCGGAGACAGGGGCCGCCGATGAGTACCGCTGCCAGACTGCCCGACCCGTACGGGTCCGGAGGCGGGGCCAACCTCGCCGACATCCTCGAACGGGTCCTCGACAAGGGCGTCGTCATCGCAGGAGACATCAAGATCAACCTCCTGGACATCGAGCTCCTCACCATTAAGCTGCGGCTGATCGTCGCCTCGGTCGACAAGGCCAAGGAGATGGGCATCGACTGGTGGGAGGACGATCCGTCGCTCTCCTCCGGTGCCCGGCGCCGCGAGATCACCGAGGAGAACGAACGCCTCAAGCGCCGCATCGCCGACCTCGAAGCCTCCGCTCCGGAGCTTGAAAAGGCGAAGGACGGGCAAGCAGAACAGGCATGACAGACATGACAGACAGCACCAGCGGGACCGGGCCTGCCGAAGACTTCTCCGCCGAAGTCTTCCCTGCCGAAGTCTTCAAGGACGAGGCAGGGCCCGCAGAGCTCCGCTACGTCTACGCCGTGACCCGCCCCTTCGAGGGGTTCCTCCCCGAGGAGGGCGGGCGCGGCCTCGACGGCGAGCCGCCCCGGCTGCTGCGCCACGGCGACCTGGTCGCCGCCGTCAGCCCGGTACGGGCCGCCGACTTCGACGAGGCGCCGCTCAAGGCCCACCTCGAAGACCTCGACTGGCTCGCCGCGACCGCCCGTACCCACCAGGCGGTCGTCACCGCCCTGACCGCCGTCACCACCCCGCTGCCGCTGCGGCTGGCGACCGTGTGCCGTGACGACGACGGGGTGCGGCGGCTCCTGGAGAGCGGGAAGGAACGGTTCGTACGGGCGCTGGAGCGGCTCGACGGGCGGGTCGAGTGGGGAGTCAAGGTGTACGCGGAGGCGGCACCCAAGGCCTCCGAGGCCTCCGAGGGGGACCCGTCGCCCGCGCCCACCGCCCCCGCGCCTTCCTCCCCGCCGCCCTCGGCCGGCGAGCCCGGTGCAGGGCGCAGCTACCTCCGGCAGCGGCTCGCCCAGCGGCGCAGCCGCGAATCGGACTCGAAGAAGGCCGACGCCTTCTGCCGCAAGGTCCACGCCGAACTCTCGCAGTCCGCCGAGGCGGCCCTGCTGCACCGCCTCCAGGACGGCCGGCTCTCGGGCCGCGGCGGGCAGAACGTGCTCAACGCCGCCTATCTGGTGCCGCGCGGCACCAGCGAGGCCTTCGTGGAGCAGGTGCAGGCCCTGACGCCGTCGCCCGAGGACGGCGGCAACGTCACGGTCGAACTGACCGGGCCGTGGGCGCCCTACTCCTTCACCGACATCGGCGACGAGGCCGCAGCCGAGGCGGGCGAAGGGCAATCCACGGCGGAGGGCGGTGCCGCGTGACCCACTACACCGACGACCACGACATCGACGCCCTCGCCCAGCGCGAGATCGCCCTCGTCGACCTCCTCGACCGGCTGCTGGGGGGCGGAGTGGTGCTTTCCGGCGACCTGACCCTGCGGATCGCGGACGTCGACCTCGTACGCATCGACCTCAATGCACTCATCAGCTCGGTCAGCGAGAACGTGCCGTCCCCCTTCGAGGACCTGAACTGACATGGAGAGGAGGGGAGTTGCCGTGAGCGACAAACACCTCACCGGTCCTGTGGACCCCACCGGCATCGCCGACCTGGCCGGTGTCACCGACATCCCCCGCGCCACCACCAGCGCCGAGTTCGGCGCCGCCGACCTGGACACCGCCGTGGCCACCGGCCGCGCGGGGAACATCAGCCTCGGCTCCAGCGGCGCGGCCCCCGCGACCGCCGGCGACGAGGCCAGGCGCAAACAGGTCGAGCTGGACGCCGACACCGTCGAGCGCGACCTCGCCAAACTTGTCCTCACCGTCGTCGAGCTGCTGCGCCAGCTCATGGAGCGTCAAGCGCTGCGCCGCGTCGACACCGGCGAGCTCACCGAGGACCAGGAGGAAAGGATCGGCATGACGCTGATGCTGCTGGAGGACCGGATGGACATCCTGCGGGACAAGTTCGGCCTGGAGCCGGAGGACCTGAACATCGACCTGGGGCCGCTCGGGCCCCTGCTGCCCCGGAACTGACCTTCTGTGAGCGACAGTTCGCAGAACGAACGTACCGATCCCGCCGCGAACGCCGAGAGCGGCTCCGACCGCAAGACCCGCATCACGATCCTGGTGGCCCTCGCGGCCAACCTCCTCATCGCCGCCGCCAAAGCCGTCGGCGGGCTCGTCGCGGCCTCACCCGCCCTGCTCTCCGAGGCGGCGCACTCCGTCGCCGACAGCCTCAACGAGGTCTTCCTGCTGGCCGCGTTGCGCCGCAGCCGCCGCCCCGCCGACCGCCGGCACCCCTTCGGCTACGGCAAGGAGCGCTACTTCTGGTCGCTCCTCGCCGCCGTCGGCATCTTCGTGCTCGGCGCCGGATTCTCCTTCTTCCAGGGCGTCGAAGCCCTGCGGAAGCCGTCGGCCGAGGAGTCCACCAGCGGGTACGCCGCCGGGCTGATCGTCCTCGGAGTGGCACTCGCCGCCGAGGGCAGCTCCCTCGTCCGCGCCCTGTGGCAGGTCCGCAAACAGCCAGGCCAGGGCCTCGGCAAGGACCCGGCGCTGCGTACCGTCGTCGCCGAGGACAGCACCGCCGTCGTCGGCGTGCTCGTCGCCATGGCCGGCATGGCCCTGCACATGGTCACCGGCCAGGTCGCCTACGAGGCCGCGGCCTCGCTCACCATCGGACTGCTCCTGGTGTACGTGGCCTACCGGCTCGGCTCCGACGCCCGCGCCCAGCTCATCGGCGAGGCCGCCGAACCCGAACTGCGCGAAGAAATCCGCGAGTTCCTGGGCTCCCAGTCGGAGATCGACCGGGTGGCGGCCCTGCTCACCATGCGGCTCGGCATGGAATCGATCCTTGTGGCGGCCCGCGTCGACCTGATGCCGGGGCTGGACAGCGAGCGCGTCGAGCTGGTCTCCGAGCGCATCAAGATGCACATACGGAAGACCTGGCCGGAGGCCGACCAGGTCTTCCTCGATGTGACGGAGGCCCCCACGGACGAGGCCGCCACCGGCGAACTCGTACCGGGCGAGGACCCTCGGGAGGAACCGCGGCAGGAACTGCGGCAGGAGCTGCGGGAACAGCCTCGGGAGCAGCCGAAGCGGTTCGGGCCTACAGAGCCGTCTGGGCGGTAGGCAGCGGCCGGTACACCGTGAGCGCCTCGTCCGCCTTGTCGATGACGAACGCGGGCGGGGCCTCCGCCACTTCGCCGTCGTACGCGAGCGGTGTCCCCGGCTCGATCCCCGCCAGTCGCAGCCGCCGCATCCGGCCCGCCGAGTGGAACGGGGATCGGCTCAGCGGCCCGGAGAGCGCCGCCAGCACCAGCCGCAGCCCCGGCAGCCGGCCGCCGTGCACCACCCGGACGTCGAGCAGCCCGTCCGCGAGGTCGAAGCGGCGGCCGGGCGTCGGGCCCATCCGCTGGTACAGGCCGTTCCCGGCGAACAGCATCCACATGCCGCGCCGCTTGCCCCGCACCTCCGCCTCCAACGGCCGCTCCCCGCGCAGGACGTGGTACGCGGCGAGGACCCCGGCGGGCCAGCCGCCGATGCGCGGCGACCAGTGCTCGCGGATGCGGACCAGCTCCGGGTAGACGCCGAGGCTGAAGGTGTTCAGGAAGTAGCCGGGTGAGCCGTCCGGGTCCGGGCCCGGGGTGAAGCGGCCGAGGTCCACCTTGACCGCGTCGCCCGCCTCCAGCGCACGGCAGGTGTCGTGCACGGTCTCGATGTTCAGGTCGTACGCGAAGTGGTTGAGGGTGCCGCCGGGGAAGACGGCGAGCGGAACTCCCGCGCGGGCGGCGGCCACTGCGGCCCGGTTGACCGTACCGTCGCCGCCGCAGACGCCGAGCGCGGTGCCGTTCTCCACGGCCTTGTCGAGCTCGGCGCACAGGTCCTCGGGGGCGACCTCGCGCACCTCGGCCTCGGGCAGGGCGTCGCGTACGAGAGCGGCCTTGGCGGCGGCGCTGCCGGACGCCTTGTTGACGACGACCACCAGGCCCTGGCCGGCGGGCAGCCGGGGCGCGTCGGTGTGCGGGCGGCCGGGCGACGGCAGCTGGTCGCGGGTCGGCACCAGGCCCCGTACGGCGAAGGCGGCACCCACGCCGAGCGCGGCGCCGACCAGTACGTCGCTGGGGAAGTGCACACCGGTGTAGACCCGGGACAGCGCCACCGCGCCCGCCACCGGCGCCAAGACCGCGCCCCAGCCCCGGGACTCCAGGGCGACACCGGCCGCGAAGGCGGCGGCGGACGCCGCGTGCCCGGACGGGAAGGACGTGGTGAGGGGCTGGCGCTTCAGCTGCCGTATCAGCGGTACGTGGTCCAGCACGGGCCTCGTGCGGCGTACGGAGCGCTTGCCGACGGTGTTCACGGTCGCGGAGGCCAGCGCGAGGGAGGCCACACCGCGCATCGCGGCCCGGCGGGAGCGCGTACTGCCGCCGAACGCGGCAATGCCGGCGGCGGCGCCGAACCACAGCAGCCCGTGGTTGGCGCTGCGGCTGAGCCGGGGCAGCACCCGGTCGGCGACCGGCCAGTGCCGGGACGCGACGGCACGGAAGACGGCGTGGTCGCGGGCGGTGAACCAGTCCGCGAGACGACCGGGGGTGGGGATACGGGGAGGGGCGGGAAGACGCGCTATCGGGTCGGACATGGCACCCGGCTACCCTGCCCGGACTGTCCGAACCGGTACCCTGCCCGGACTGTCCGAACCGGGTGTCCCGGTGTGCGGAGCGGGCATCCCGGCCCCCGGGCGGGAGCAGGCACGGACCGCCGGGCGCCCAGGCCGCGGAACCCTTCGCCCCCCGTTTGCCCGCTCCGGGCCGGGGCAGGCGATCCCCGTGCTCCGCTCCGGAGCACTTCCGTGGGGGCGGTGGCTGGTGCCGAGGTTCCAGGGAGCAATGCGATGCGCACTCACACGCCAGGAAAACACCCGCACGACGACGCACCGGACACGGCGGACGCCTTCCACCGGCTCGCCGGACTTCCCGAGGGCCACGAACGCGACGTGATCCGGCAGGAGATCGTCAACGCGTGGCTGCCGATGGCCCAGCGGCTGGCCGGCCGGTTCCGCAACCGGGGCGAGTCCCTGGAGGACCTGCAGCAGATCGCCGCACTCGGCCTGGTGAAGGCCGTCGACCGGTACGACCCGGAGCACGGGGCGGCGTTCGAGAGCTTCGCCGTACCGACCGTCACCGGTGAGATCAAGCGGCACTTCCGCGACCACATGTGGACCCTGCACGTGCCGCGCCGCGTCCAGGACCTGCGCAACCGGGTCCGCGCCGCGCACCAGGAACTCGCCCAGACGATGACGGGACGCTCCCCGACGGTCGCCGAGATTGCCGCCCAGGCACACATGACCGAGGCGGAGGCGCTCTCCGGGCTCGAAGCCCTGGACGCCTTCACCGCACTGTCCCTCGACGCCGAAATCTCCGGCAGCGAGGACGGCTACTCCCTCATCGACACCATCGGCGGCGCCGACCCGGCCCTGGACGTGATCGTCGACCGCGAGGCGGTCAAGCCGGGACTGCGCCAACTCCCCGAGCGGGAACGGAGGATCCTCTACATGCGCTTCTTCCGGGACATGACGCAGAGCCGCATCGCGGAGGACCTGGGGCTCTCCCAGATGCACGTGTCGCGGCTGATCACGAGGTGCTGCACGCGGCTGCGGGCGCAGGCGCTGAAGGAAGCGGCCTAGTTCGCGCGCGCAGGGGCGGCGCGCCCGCACCCGTTTCCCGTACCCGTACCCGTTGCCGCATCCGCATCCGCATCCGCATCCGCATCCGCACCCGTTTCCCGTACCCGTTGCCGCATCCGTCCCCGTGCCGGTCCCCGTGCGCGTCCGTACATCGCCGCATATAAAGGGCAGAGGGGCCGCCCGTGCCCCGAGCTCCACCCGCGGACGAGAGGCCACGCATGCAGCGGACGCTCCCCGGGGACCGCGGCCGCGTCCAGCACGGCCCGCCCGCCCCCGAACCAGGCCTCCCCGTCCTCCCGGAAATCGCCGCCGTCCTGGCCGCCGCCGCGAGCCGCACCGTGTCGGAGCCGGCCGGCGGCGGGGCCGCGATCCGTACCGCCGCCTCGGGCCACTGGCTGCGCCGAGGTCTGCGGGCCGACCCTGACGACATCGTCGCGGGCCCCGGCGCGCCGTCCCTCCTCTTCGCCCTGATGGCCGCGGCCGGGGGAGACGTGCTGCTGCCGAGGCCCTGCCCCGCCTGGTGGGCGCCCCAGGTCCGGCTGCTCGGCGACGGCAGATCCGCGTTCCACGTGCCGACCCCGGCCGAGTGCGGTGGCGTACCGGATCCGTATGCCCTGATGGAGACGGTCCGGCGCGTACGGGCCGAGGGCGGGGAGCCCCGGCTGCTGCTGCTCTCGGTCCCGGACGACCCGACGGCGACCGTCGCCCCGCCCGAAGTGGTGCACCAGGTCTGCGAGGTCGCGCTCGCCGAGGGGCTGTACGTCGTCAGCGACGAGACGTGGCGCGACACGGTGCACCGTACGGTCGCCGCGGAGACCCAGGACGGGCGGCCGTCCCGCCGGCCCGTCTTCCTCAGCCCCGCCGAGATGTTCCCCGACCAGGTCGTCGTTCTCACCGATCTGGCGGGCACCCTCACCCCCACCTCCTGGCCCGCCGCGATCGCCCGGCTGCCGGGCACCGGGTACGGGGCGGCCCTGCGGGCCCGTGCCCTCGACGTGCTCGCCGCGCTCGGCGCCACCGTGCCGGCCCCGGTCGTCGAGGCAGCGGCGTACGCGCTGAGCGACCCGGAGCCCGTCGTCGCCCGCGCCGAGGCCGCCGCCGCCCTGCACGCGCGCGTGCAGGGCGCGGTGCACCGGGCCGTCCTCGCCGCCGGTGCGCTGTCCCGGCCCCCTGCGGCGGGCCGCCATCTGTACGTCGACCTGGACCCGCTGCGCGACGGCCTCGCCGCCCGGGGCGTCACCGACTCCATGGAGCTGGAGGACCACCTCACCGAGCGTCTCGGCACCCCGGTCCCCGGCGGCCACCGCTTCGGCGACCCGCTGGGCGCCCTGCGGGTGCGCCTTTCCACCGCGCCCCTGCTCGGGGCAACCCCGCAGCAGCGAATGGAGTCCCTGACGGCCCAGGAGCCGCTTGAACTTCCGCATGTGGAGCAGATGTTGAACGAACTGGGTGCCGCCCTCACGGAGCTGGGCTGACCGAACCGGACCGGTCGGACCGCGCTGCCTGCGCCTCGACGAGTCCTCGACGAGTCCGAAAGCCGTACCCGCCGTCGTACCCGCAGCCGAACGGAGCCTTTCGATGACGGAACAGACCGAACTCACCGACCCTCCGGAACGGTCCGCGGGCCGTGCGTCGCAAGGCCGTGTATCGGACCTGGCGGAACGATCCCGGCAGCCCGTACGTTCCTCCGGAACCCGGCCCCTCTGTGAGCTCCGCACCACCTCCTGGCCCCGTACCTTCGCCGACCGCCTCACCGCCCCCCTCCCCGGAGTCCGGGCGCTCGCCCGGCTGGCCCGCGAAGGCGCGATGCGGCCGGGCCGCGAAGGGCTGCGCGACATCGCGCGACTGCCCTTCGAGCCGGGCCCGCTGCCCGCCGTCGACGCTTCGACGGTCGCCGTCACCTGGGCGGGCCACGCCAGCTGGGTCGTACGCGTCGGAGGGCTCACCGTGCTCACCGACCCGGTCTGGTCCCGCAAGATCCTCGGCACGCCTGCCCGGGTCACCCCCGTCGGGGTCCGCTGGGCGGACCTGCCGCCCGTCGACGCCGTCGTCATCAGCCACAACCACTACGACCACCTGGACGCCCCCACCCTCAAGAGACTTCCGCGCGAGACCCCTCTCTTCGTCCCGGCCGGCGTCGCCCGCTGGTGCCGCCGCCGCGGCTTCACCCACGTCACCGAACTGGACTGGTGGGAAGGCACCGAACTGAACGGCGTACGGTTCGACTTCGTCCCCGCCCACCACTGGAGCAAGCGCTCCCTCATCGACACCTGCCGCACCCTCTGGGGCGGCTGGGTCCTTACCGACCGGCACGGCCGACGCGTCTACTTCGCGGGCGACACCGGATACGGCCACTGGTTCCGCGAGATCGGCGACCGCCATCCCGGCCTCGACCTGGCGCTGCTCCCCATCGGCGCGTACGACCCCCGCTGGTGGCTGCGCGACGTCCACCTGGACCCGGAGGAAGCGGTAAGGGCCTGTACGGACGTGGGCGCCCGGCGGATGGCCCCCATGCACTGGGGCACCTTCGTGCTCTCCGCCGAGCCGGTGCTCGAACCCCTCACCCGGGTCCGCGCCGCCTGGGACCGGGCGGGCCGCCCGCGCGAGGAACTGTGGGACCTGCCGGTGGGCTCGTCCCGCGTCCTCACGTGACGCGCCCGGTCAGGCCGTAGCCCGCCTTACGCGCCGCCACAGCGATCAGGCCGTAGCCCGCCGCACCCGCCGCCACAGCGAAGGCACCCCGCTGATCAGGAGGGTCAGGACGACCGCCGCCACCACGCCCTCCCACGGCCGGCCGAACAGCGTGCCGCCGAGCACCCCCACCAGCTGGTACGCCGCGGCCCACGCCAGACAGGCCGGGACGTCCCCACGGGCGAACCGGCCGATCGGCATCTTCGCCAACAGGCACGCCAGCATCACCGGAATCCGCCCCGCCGGAACCAGCCGGGACAACGTCAGCACCTGCCACCGGTGCTCCTCCAGCTTGCCCCGCGCCTGTTCCAGCCGGTGCTGCGGCGCCCGCTTGCGCAGCGCGTCCAGCCACTTAGAGCCGTGCTCGGAACGCACCCCGCGCACCCCCAGCCAGTACAGCGCCAGGTCACCCACGAACGCGCCGGCCGCCGCCACCACGAAGACGAGCAGCAGCGACACCGGCGGGATGCTCTGGTGCAGCGCGACCACCGCAGCCGTACTCACCAGTGCTCCCGTCGGCACCACCGGCACCAGTGCACCCAGTGCCACCAGCGCGAAGAGCGCCGGATAGCCGACCGCCTGCTGTGTGGACTCCGCCGGAACCTGCACGCCCACTGCCTGCGCGGCGTCCAGAACCCACTGCGCGGCCACCTGACGACCGCTCACGCGGGCCCCTCCGTCCGTACGCTCTCGCCGTGCTCCAGCCGGTGCACCGCCACCTCCGGCGCCAGCGCGGCAGCCTTCCGTACGAACTCCAGGCCCGGCGAGTGGAACTCGTGCGGCCGCACCCCGTCCAGACCGATCGGCCAGTACGTCCCGTAGTGGACCGGCACGGCGTGCCGCGGGCCCAGCGCGGCCAGGGCCTGCGCCGCCCGGCCCGCGTCCAGGTGCCCGGCCCCGAGTCTCGGCCCCCAGCCGCCGACCGGCAGCAGCGCCGCGTCCACCGGGCCGACCGCCTCCGCCATCCCGTCGTACAGCCCGGTGTCCCCGGCGAAGTACGTGGCGGACGCGCCCTCGACGACGTAACCCAGCGCCGGACAGCGGTGCGGTCCGACCGGCAGCCGCCGCCCGTCGTGCTCCGCGTGCACCGCCCGCACGGTCAGCGCGCCGACCCGCAGGCGCTCGCCCGGCGCGATCTCGGCCGTACGGAACCGGCGCAGCCCCGGCACCTGGCGCACCGCACCGCGCGGCACGACCACCAGCGTGCCCGGAGCCAGCCGGGCCAGCGACGGCAGATGCAGGTGGTCGGAGTGCAGGTGCGAGATCAGCACCGCGTCGGCGAGCGCCGCCTCGGGGGCCGGCAGGGCGCCACTGCGCCGCCGCAAGTGGGCGAACCGGCGCACGAACAGCGGGTCGGTCAGGACGCGGACCCCGGAGTCCTCGACCGTGCAGGTCGCGTGCCCCCACCAGGTGATGACCGTTCCCGCCCTGGCCCCGCTGTTCTCGCTGTTCTCGCTGCTCAAGTGGACCGGACTCCTTCCGCGACGCCCGACCCACCCTACGGCGACCCCCGCGCCGCCCGTGTGCGCCTCCTCGCGCGGGGCCGCGCGGAGTAGGGTCGGCGGCGACAGGCGGCGAAGGGGACGGGTCATGGACGACGCACGTACGGACACCGACGACGTCCGGGTCGCGGCCATCGCCAGCCTGACGCCTCTTGAGGAGCTCGACCACGACCCCTTCCTGGTGGACACCCGCAGCCAGCACGCGATGTGCGTGCGCTGGGCCGCCGACAAGGGATACGTCGTCACCCGCCAGCTCGTCCTGCACGGCCTGCGCTCCGACCACCGCGCCCTGTGGGCCGACGTCGACGCCGGAGCCGTGGACTGCTTCGTCGTCCCCAACGAACGCGTCCTGGAAAAGGCCCTCGCCTCCGCCCGGGACTTCACCGCCGAGTGCGAGCGGCGCGGCGTACGACTGGAGACGGCAGGGCTCGACGAGCCGGTCTACAGCGCGCCGATGAAGGCCGACGTGCACCGCAGGCTCTCGATGCCGACAGCCGGATATGACGGCTGTTGATCCCGTTTGCCAGAATTCCCTCTGCCGGACTTCCGTTGACGAGGATTCCGTTTGCCGGAATCAAGTAGAAAACAGCCTGGGAACAGGCCCGAGAAACAGGTGGGTACGGCGTGGTGGCCGAGGGGCGTTGGCGGAGAAGCGGCTGGCGGCGGGCGGGCGGAGCGCTCCTGAGAGTGGTCACCGTCTGGGCGGTCTCCACCCTCACCATGCTCGCCCTCGCCGGGATCCTGCCCGACTTCCAGCTCCAGAGCGACGACAACGAGAGCATCACCCGCGTCGCCCTCACCGCGGGCTCGGCGGCCGGCGCCTTCGGGCTGCTGTCCGCGCTGGTGTGGCCTCTCGCGGTGCGCGCGCTCCTCCTCGTACCCGCCCTCGTCCTCGGCCTGCTCGTCTTCTTCCTCAACGGCTCGCTGCTGCTGATCGCGCTCAGCGTGATCCCCGACGGCAGGGGCGAGGCCGACCCGCAGACCGCCGTGGTCGTCGCCGCCGTCATGTCCGCCGTCGCGTCCGCCACCTCCACCGCGCTCGCCGTCCGCGACGACGACGCGTACCGGCGCAGACTCGCCCGGCTGGCCCAGCGCCGCCGCGGCGGCCGCCGCGACGAGGGCAGGCACGGCATGCCCGGCACCCTCTTCCTCCAGCTCGACGGCCTCGGCCACGACACCCTGCGCCGCGCCCTGGACCAGGGGCTGATGCCCACCGTCGCCCGCCTGCTCGGGCAGACCTCCGGCGAGGACCGCCCGGCCGCCGGCGACCCCGCCGAGGCGTTCCCCACCCACCGGCTCACCCTCTGGCGCACCGACTGGTCCAGCCAGACCGGCGCCAGCCAGCTCGGCATCCTGCACGGCTCCAACCACGACGTCCCGGCCTTCCGCTGGTACGAGAAGGAGACCGGCCGCACCATGGTGTGCTCCAGCCCGGTCAGCACCGCCGAGCTCCAGCAGCGCGCCGTCGAGCGCACCGGCGACGGCGGCCTGCTCACCTTCGACGGCGCCAGCCGCGGCAACCTCTTCTCCGGCGGCGCCGACCAGCTCGCCCTCGTCCTGTCCATCGCCGCCCGCCGCGGCCCCAACAACCGCTCCCGCGCCGGATACTTCGCGTACTTCTCCGACCCGGCCAACGCGGTCCGCACCGCCATGTCCTTCGTCGCCGAGGTCGTCCGCGAGATCCGCTCCTCCGTGCGCTCCCGGCTCCGCAACGACACCCCGCGCATCGGCCGCGGCGGCCTCTACCCCTTCATCCGGGCCTTCGCGACCGTCGTCGAGCGCGACGTCGTGGTCGCCGCCGTCATAGGGGACCTGCTCTCCGGCCGCACCGCGATCTACGCCGACCTCGTCGCGTACGACGAGGTCGCCCACCACTCGGGACCGCGCAGCCGCGACGCCGACCAGATCCTGCGGCGCCTCGACCGTTCCCTCGCCCTGATCACCAAGATCGCCGAGCATGCCCCGCGCGCGTACCGGATCGTCCTGCTCTCCGACCACGGGCAGAGCCCCGGCGAGACCTTCGAGGGCCGCTACGGCCTCACCCTGCGCGACTACGTCCGCGTCAGCTGCGGCCTGCCCGTCCCGCGCCGCGCCCAGCGCACCAGGAGCGGCGCCGAGGCCCGCGACGCGGTGCGCACCGTGCTGCACCGGCCGGTCGGCGGTGCGCAGGACGAGGTGCCCCCGGTGCCACCGGGCTCCGACGGCTCCTCCGACGCGACCCGCTCCGACCCGATCGTCCTCGCCTCGGGCAACCTCGGCCTGATCAGCTTCCCCGACCTCCCCGGCCGCGCCACCCGCGAAGAGATCGACCGCCGCCACCCCGCCCTGCTGCGCACGCTCGCGGGCCACCCGGGCGTCGGATTCCTGCTCGTACGGAGTGAGGCGTACGGGGCCGTGGTGCTCGGCCCCGGCGGCGCGGAGATCCCGGTGCCCGAACTCCGCGACGGCGAGGGCCCGCTGAAGCCCTTCGGCAGGGGCACCGCCGACGCGGTGCGCCGCACCGACGGCTTCCCGCACACCGCCGACATCATGGTCAACTCCTCGTACGACCCGGAAACAGGCCACGTACACGCCTTCGAGGAGCAGATCGGCTCGCACGGCGGTCTCGGCGGCGAACAGACGCGCCCCTTCCTCCTCTCGCCCCTCGTGCTCTCGCCGCCGGTCGGGGAAGGGGACGAAATCGTCGGCGCGGAACGCGTCCACCAGGTACTCCGCCGCTGGCTGCGCGAATGCCAGGGCCCTCAGGTGCCGGTCGGACCCGTGCAGAATTCTTCGTCGACGGTCCTCACCGAAGGAGGTTTTCCCGCCACGGACCGTGCCGTACAGGATGAAAAGGCTTGATTTTGTGCATGCTTCCCCGTACCCGACCATGGCTGACGCCCGGCGACCCTGGGCACTTCGTACGGCGAGAGGCACCACCCCATGCAAGACACCGGACCCGTTCCGCAGTCGGATCCGGCTGACACCGCCGAAGGCCCGGAAGACGGGAGCAAGCACGCCCGCCGATTCGGGCTCGGCATTGCCACCACCCTCGTCATGGGCAACATCATCGGTGGCGGGATCTTCCTGCTCCCCGCCTCCGTCGCCCCCTTCGGCACCATCAGCCTGGTCGCCTTCGGCGTCCTGACCCTCGGCGCGATCTGCCTCGCGCTGGTCTTCGGCAAGCTGGCCAACCAGCTCCCGCAGACGGGCGGTCCGTACGTCTACGCCCGTGCGGCGTTCGGCGACTTCGCCGGATTCCTGGCCGCCTGGAGCTACTGGATCACCGCCTGGGTGTCCAACGCGGCACTCGCCGTCGCGGCCGTCGGCTACCTCGACGTACTGATCCCGCTCGGCGACTCGAAGTTCGCGATGATGCTCGCGGCCCTGGTCATCCAGTGGCTGCCCGCGGCGGCGAACCTCGCGGGCACCCGCTACGTGGGCGTCGTGCAAGTCGTCGCCACCGTCCTGAAGTTCGCCCCGCTGCTGCTCGTCGCGATCGGCGGCCTCTTCACCTTCAGCGCCGACAACCTCGGCCCCTTCCAGGCGAGCGGCTCAGGACCCGTCGGCGCGGTCTCGGCGTCCGCCGCGATCCTGCTCTTCAGCTACCTCGGCGTGGAGTCGGCCGCCGTCAGCGCGGGCGAGGTCCGCAACCCGCGCCGCAACGTCGGCCGCGCCACCATCCTCGGCACCCTGGCCGCCGCGTTCGTCTACCTGCTCGGCACCCTGTCGGTCTTCGGCAACGTCCCGCACGACAAGCTCGTCGACTCCGGTGCGCCCTTCTCCGACGCGGTGAACCACATGTTCGGCGGCACCTGGGGCGGCACCGTCGTCGCCTGCGCCGCGCTGATCTCCATCCTCGGCGCACTCAACGGCTGGACCCTGCTGAGCGCCCAGACCCCGTACGCCGCCGCCAAGGACGGCCTCTTCCCCGCGGTCTTCGCCACGAAGCGGCGCGGTGTCCCGACGGTCGGCGTCATCGTCACCGTCGTCCTCGCCTCGCTCCTCACCGTCTACAACTACACGGCCGGCTCCGACGGCGTCTTCGAGATCCTGGTCCTGGTCACGACGTTCACCGCCACGGTCCCGTACCTGCTGGCGACGGCGGCCCAGCTGTACTTCCTCCTCTCCGGACAGTCGGAGCGGGTCAACCGGGGACGTCTCGTACGGGACGGCGTCCTCGCCGCCCTGGCCGCGGGCTTCTCGATGTGGCTGGTCGCCGGATCGGGCTACGCGGCGGTCTACCAGGGAGTTCTCTTCCTCTTCGCCGGCGTGATCGTGTACGCGTGCATGTCGGCGCACAAGAAGCGCGTGGCCGCCGTCCGGTAAGTGGCCGCCGCCCGGTAAGGGGGGCGCGGGGTGGTAATTCGGGTGCGGGGTGGTGTCCGGTACGCACATGATGGCGCGTACCGGACATCCGTATTCCGACCCCGTTCCGACCCCGAGGAAGCTCCCGCGTGCAGGCAGCCGTCACCGTCACCCCCGCCCAGATTCCCGAGCTGCTGCTCGGCCTCGCGACCGTACGGCCGGTGTTCCTGTGGGGAGCGCCCGGCATCGGGAAGTCGTCGCTGGTACGGAAGTTCGCGGACTCGCTGGGTCTGGAGTGCGTGAGTCTGCTGGGGACGCAGCTGGCGCCCGAGGACCTGATCGGGGTGCCGCAGATCCGCGACGGGCGGTCGGTGTTCTGCCCGCCGGAGGCGATCGCCCGCGACGAGCCGTACTGCCTGTTCCTGGACGAGCTGAACGCGGCGAGCCCCGATGTGCAGAAGGCGTTCTACTCGCTCATCCTCGACCGGCGGATCGGCTCGTACGAACTGCCCGCGGGGAGCATCGTCATCGGCGCCGGGAACCGGGCCACCGACAACGCGCTCGCCAGGCCGATCGCGTCCGCGCTGGTCAACCGGCTCACCCACGTCCACCTGCGGGCCTCGTCCACGGACTGGCTGGTGTGGGCGGGCGAGAACGGCATCCATCCGTGGGTGGTCGACTACCTGGGCGACCGCCCCGACCACCTGTGGTCGCCCGCGCCCAAGACGGAGGAGCCGTTCTCCACGCCGCGCTCCTGGCACATGCTCTCCGACGCACTGCACTCCTTCGGGCCGACCCTCGACGAGGAGACGCTGAAGGTCGTCGCACACGGCACGCTGACACCCGCGCACGCGGTGTCCTTCTGCGGGTACGCGAAGATCGTCCGCAATGCCTACGGACTCGACGCGATCCTGAAGGGGGACGCGGCCTGGCCGGGGCGGGTCGAGGACCGCGACCTCCTGTACTACCTGGCGGAAGCCTTCCGGGGGCGGCTGTCGAAGGAGCTTCCGGCGGAGAAGGCCCACGTCTCGCCCGCCATGCAGCAGACGGCGTACCGGGCGAAGTCGCTGCTCGTCCAGCTTGCCGAGATCTCGGTGGAGGTCGCCCAGACGGTCATCGCGGAGGACGCGGACGGTCTGCCGGTGCTGCCGGCGTGGTTCCTGGTGGAGGCGGCACGGGACATGCCGAGGTTGGTGGAGGCGCGGAGGTAGGGGGCGGTGGGGGCGGGCGGGGCGGGCCGGTGGTCGTCGTGCGGGTGCGGTGGGGTCGGGCGGTAGGTCTTCGTGCGGGTGCGTCGTGGCTGGTCGCGCCCACGCGGCGGAGCCGCATATCAACACAGCCCCGCGCCCCTAAAAGACTGCCCCTCAGCCCTCAGCCCTCAGCCCTCAGCACCCCGGGCGGCTGACGCCCTCGACCCCCGACGGACGGACCCCATGACTCCTCGCCGTACCCCCTCCAAGTCCCGCAGGGACAAGCCCGACCCTGCCACCGAAGCCTTCTCCGCCGGGCTTGCCCTCGTCATGCGCAACCCCGCCCTCGCGGCCGTCAAAGTCACCGTCTGCCGCGACGAGAAGTGCACCCGTGTCTCGTACGACGGCCTCGTCGCCGTCAGTTCCCACGGTGTCCTGCACGCCCACCCCAAGCGCCGCGCCGAGCCGGGCGAGTGGGCCTGGGCGATTGCCCATGCCCTCCTCCACCTCGGCTTCGGCCACGTTCCCGCGGAGAAGGGCGAGCGCGTGCAGCCCGCCGCCGCGCAGGTCGCCGCCCGCTGCACCGTGGTCAACCGGTTCCTGGCCGCCTCACCCGTCGGCCGCGCCCCTGAGGACCTCCCGGCCGCGTATCCCGGCAGTGACGAGGAGGAGCTCGCCGCCCGCTGGCACCGCGACGGCATTCCGGACGTCTTCCGCCGCGGCGGGACGAACGGCAGCGACCCCGACCAGATCCTCAGCACGTGGGAGTCGTGGCCGAACCACGGCCCGCCCCCGGACCACCAGCTCGCCTTCGCGCACGCCCTCACCCGTACCGTTTCCGCCGCCATGGACGTCGCCGGCGGCCGGCGGGACAAACTCACCGGGGAGCGGGTCACCCAGCAGCCCTGGGACCGTGCCCTCAACTGGTTCGTCTCCTCGTACCCGCTGCTCGGCGGCGTCGCCGCCGGACTGACGGTCGTCGCCGACGCCGAACTCGCCCGCGCCCACGACATCTCCGTCGCCGCCGTCAACGCCACCGCCGGGGAGATCTACGTCAACCCGCTCAAGCGCTTCACCGACGAGGAGTGGCGCTTCGTCCTCGCCCACGAAATGCTGCACGCCGCCCTGCGGCACGGCGAGCGTGCGGGCCCGCGCGACCCCTACCTCTTCAACGTCGCCGCCGACTACGTCATCAACGGGTGGCTGGTGGAGATGCGGGTGGGCGACATGCCGGAAGGGCTGCTGTACGACGCCGAGCTGAAGGGCCTCTCGACGGAGGAGGTGTACGACCGCATCACCACCGACCTGCGCCGCCGTCGCCGTCTGGCCACCCTGCGCGGCAAGGGGCTCGGCGACATCCTCGACCGCCCGCTCGGACAGGTCCGCGACTACGTCGACCTCGACGAGTTCTACCGACGCGGCCTCACCCAGGGCTTCGACCTCCACTCGTACGGCGAACGCGGGCTGCTGCCCGCCGGGCTCGTCGAGGAGATCAGGGCGCTGTCGCATCCGCCCGTGCCGTGGGACGCCCAACTCGCGCGCTGGTTCGACGAGTTCGTGCCACGGCCGGTGGCGCTGCGTACGTACGCGCGTCCCTCCCGCCGCCAGGCGTCCACACCCGGCATCCCGCGCGCGGGCCGCTACTTCCCGCCCGAGGAGATCGCCCGCTGCACCTTCGGCGTCGTGCTCGACACGTCGGGGTCGATGGACCGGACCCTGCTCGGCAAGGCGCTCGGTGCCATCGCTTCGTACGCCGAGGCCCGCGACGTACCGGCGGCGCGGGTGGTGTTCTGCGACGCCGCACCGTACGACGCGGGCTTCCTGCCACCGACCGAGATCGCCGGGCGGGTACGCGTGCGGGGCCGCGGCGGCACCGTGCTCCAGCCGGGCATCGACCTGCTGCTGCGGGCCGACGACTTTCCCGCGGCGGCGCCGCTGCTGGTCATCACGGACGGCTGGACCGACGTCCTGCGGATCAGGCGCGAGCACGCGTTCCTGATCCCGCAGGGGGCGTCACTGCCGTTCACGGCCAGGGGTCCGGTGTTCCGAGTGAATTGAGCGGACGCTCAAGTTGGTTGAGCGTGTGCTCAATTCAGGGGGGCGGCCCGCTCAGAATCCGCTGACCCTCCAGCGGCGGCGGAGTACCAGCACGCCACCGCCCACGAGTAGTGTCGCGCCCACCGCCGCGCCGATCGCCACGGCCGGGTCCATCCCCAGCAGGGTGGAGTCCTCGGCGCCGTCCGCCAGCTTCACGGCCGTCGGCCCAGGGCCCGCCGCGCCCTCCGCCTGCGAGCCCGTGGGCAGCATGTTCATGTCGCTGGAACACACCACGGCAACCTCCGACTTGGGAAGGTACGCGCACACCGTGCTCGCCGCCCGGAGCGCCCCCGCCCCCGCCTCCGCCCGCGCGGATCCGAGCGTCGCCGACGACGTCAGCACCGTCTTGCCGTGGCTCCGTACGTCGGTGGTCCACACCGCCTTGCCGCCCGCTACCTTCGCCCGCTGGCCGGCCGTGGCGGCGGACGAGCCCAAGGGCAGCGCCTGTTCGATGCGCAGGCCGGCGAGGGGCGTGGGCCCCTGGTTCTGCACGGTCACGGTGTACGCCAGCCTGGCGCCCGAACGGACGGTGTCGACGCCGTCGGTGAGAGCGATCGACATGGCCGGCGGATTCTTGTCGTCCGCGCCCTCGGACGCACCCGCGCCGAGGAGCAGCAGAGGTACGGAGACGAGGGCGGCGGCGGTGGCGACGGTGGCGGTACGGGTCGTGCAGGCGGGCATGGGGTTCCCTCCGGGAAGGCTGTGGACAGGCCCTGGGGAAGGCCGTGGGATGGCCGGGCCAAAGATCGGGGCCCATCCGAGCACCGCCCACTGCCCCGACCCCGTCCAACGGGCCGCCGACCCGCCGTGGATTCACCCGCCCGTACCCGCCACCGGCCTGCGTCGCCTCATAGAGGGGCCCGGCCGGAGAGATGCCCGGCCGGAGAGATGCCCGGCCGGAGAGGTGCCCGGCCGGAGAGACGCCCGGCCGGAGAGGCGCCGGGGGTCAGCCGGCCGCCGTCGCGCGCAGGAAGTCGACCGTGGCCCGGTCCGCGGGGAGGAGCGTCTCGATGGCCAGCTCGGCCACCGTCACGTCCATCGGGGTGTTGAACGTGGAGATCGACGACACGAAGGACAGCACCTGCCCGCTGTGCTCGATCTGCAGGGGCAGCGCGAAGTGGGCGTACGGCGGGTCCACGGGCCGGGCCGTGCCCTCGCGCGCGGGCGGCAGCGGGTACGCCGCCACCTCGTCGTACAGCGCGCGCAGCGGCGCCGACCTGGCCAGGGCTATCTGGCGTTCCATCTGGTGCAGCAGGTGCCCGCGCCACTCGGGGAGGTTGTGGATGCGCGGGGCGAGGCCCTCGGGGTGCAGGGTCAGGCGCATCGCGTTCAGCGGTGCGGTGAGGAGGTGCTCGGCGACGCCGTCGAGGAACATCCCGATGCCGCTGTTGGCGGCCACAACGGTGTACGTGCCGTCGACGACCATCGCCGGGTAGGGCTCGTACCCCTGGAGCAGCTGGTCGATGCCGGCCCGCAGCGCCCCCATCGAGGGGTCGTCGAGCGGGGTCTCGGCGTACTGCGGGGCGTAACCGGCCGCCAGCAGCAGGTCGTTGCGCTCCCGCACCGGGACGTGCAGGTGCTCGGCGAGCTTCAGCACCATGTCGGGGCTGGGGCGGGAGCGGCCCGTCTCGATGAAGCTGATGTGCCGGGCGGACGAGTCGGCGCGCAGTGCGAGCTCCAGCTGACTCAGCCGCCGGTTCTCGCGCCAGTGGCGCAGCATCGCGCCAACTCCCTGGTGGGTGGAGAGGGTTGTCATACGACGAAGGTAACCGGAGCGCGGATCCGGAGCCCTTGGCAGGATGTGCCGATGACCTACGAAGTAGCAGATGTGGTGCCCGCCGGACGGATGCGGGACATGGAGCGGCCGGTGCTGTCCCTCCCGCGCGGGCTGGAACTGCGGCCGTGGCGGCCGGCGGACGCCCCGAAATTCGTCGAGGCGAGTCAGGATCTGGACATCCAGCACTGGAACCGTCCGGGGCTGGTGACCGTTGAAGAGGCAGAGCGTCGGATCGAACGGTGGGCGGGCCGGTGGCGGAGCGAGCGGTCGGCGATCTTCGCGATCGCGGAGCCCGGGGGAATCGCGGAGCCCGGGGGAGGGGAGGTGGTCGGAGCGGCAGGGGTGGCGGACATCGTGCTGGCACAGGGCCACGGCGAGATCCTCTACTGGCTGCTGCCCGCCGGACGGGGCAAGGGCGTGGCCGTCGAGGCGGCGATACGGCTGACCCGCTGGGCCATCGACGACCTGGGCCTGCACCGGGTGCAGCTGACCCACTCCACGGCCAACCGGGCGTCCTGCCGCGTTGCCGAGAAGGCCGGATTCACGTACGAAGGGACCATGCGCAGCGCCCTGCTGCACGACGACGGCTGGCACGACGAGCATCTGCACGCACGGGTGCAGGGTGACCCCTGGCCGGCGGAGTAGGGGCGACTTCGGGCAGAAGGTGGCAGGCTTGATCTGTCACAGGTGGTGAGCCGGACCGGCACCGAAGGGAGCTCAACCATGGCCAGTGAGCCGTTGTCGCAGAAGGAGATCGAGGACCGACTGCGCGAACTACCCGGCTGGTCGCTGGAGGAGGACCGGATCGCCCGCACCTACCGGCTCGGAACGCACTTCGCGGCGGCCGCGATGGTCGTCCATGTGGCGGGAATCCAGGACGAGTTGGACCACCACGCGGACCTCGTGCTCAGCTATCACACCGTCGCGCTGTCCGTGAACACACACAGCGCGGGCGGCGCGGTCACCGACCTGGACTTCGAGCTGGCCCGCCGGGTCGAGGACATCGCACCGGGCCACGGCGCGAGCTGACCCTTCTGGCGTACGGGGCAGAGCGCCTGCGATACGGAAAAGGGTCACACCAACCCGCTCCCGCTCCCGCTCTCGCCCCCGCCCCGCGCGCCGAAGCCGGGGCGGGGGCCGTCCGCCAGCCACCGCGTGTAGCTCGCGCTGCGGGCGACCGCCTCCGCGTAGGCGGTGCCCG
Source organism: Streptomyces sp. NPDC048442 (assembly GCF_040651475.1). Taxonomy (NCBI): domain Bacteria; kingdom Bacillati; phylum Actinomycetota; class Actinomycetes; order Kitasatosporales; family Streptomycetaceae; genus Streptomyces; species Streptomyces sp. NPDC048442. The sequence goes on along the minus strand of NZ_JBEZKB010000004.1, from coordinate 243,419 downwards.
TGTACCCGGAGACCGCCGGCGCCGCGTCGGCCGCGGGGGCGCCCGGGTGCCAGCCCAGTAAATGCCGCCAGGCCAGCGGCGCCCCGGCCAGCGGCCTGGTCACTATCCCGCCAGCGGGCGGGAACGTGGCCCGGCACAGGCCCACCGCCCGGCCCACCTGCACCAGATGCACGCACGACGCGGTGTCCGTCTCGTACACCTGCATCGGAGCGAACCCGGCCCGCGCGCACGCCGCGGTGAAACAGTCCGCGAAGCAGCCCTCGCCCGGCACGTCGGTCCAGCACTCCGCGGACAGTCGTGACAGCTCCAACTCCCGCTCCCCGGCCAGCGGATGGCTCTCGGGAAGCATCACGAACACCGGGTCGACGCCCACTACTTCCCAGCTCAGCCGGTCCGTCGCAGGAGGTCGGCTCTCGCCGCAGGTGCCGATCAGGGCGAAGTCGAGGCGTCCCTCGACCAGCATGGTGCTGATCTCGCCGACCGACCAGGTCGTGTACGTCGTGACCGGTACGGAGGGCCGTGCCGTGGCCAGCTGGTCCACCAGGCCGCCGAGCAGCGGGCCGTGTGTCGCGCCGAGCCGGAAGCGGTCCAGATTCGCCCAGGAATTGGCGAAGCGGACCGCGTCCTCCTGGAGCTCCTGGACCGCCGGAAGCAGTATCCGGGCCCGGTTCAGGACCAGTTCCCCGAGCGGGGTCGGCCTGGACCCCGTGTGATCGCGGTCGAACAGCGGCCCGCCCAGGGCCCGTTCGATCCGCCGCAGCTGAGTGCTGAGCGCGGGCTGCGCAAGCCCGAGCGCGGCTGCGGCCTTGGTGAGACTCCCGGCATCGGCAATGGCTCGTACGGTCCGCAGGTGGCGCAACTCCAGCTCCATACCGGCAAGTTATGGGGCGCGGATACCCCCGGCAATACGCATGCGAAAGTTGTGTCGTACGGGCTGCCGATCGTGGGACGTAGAGTCGGCTGCATGTTGCTCGATTATGACGCCGAGGCCGCGGTCTACGACAGGACGAGGGGCGGCGAGCCCCGCGCGGAGGCCGCCGCCGAGGCCGTGCTCGGCCTGCTGCCCGCCGGGACCCGCACCCTGCTGGACATCGGCTGCGGCACCGGCATCGTCACGGCCCGCCTGGTCACCGCCCGCCCGGGGCTCCGGGTGCGGGGTGCGGACGCGGCGCACGGAATGCTGTGCAAGGCCGCCGGCCGGCTCGGCCCGGACTCCGTCGTTCTCGCCGACGCGGGCCGACTTCCGTTCGTGGACGGGGCGTTCGACGCGGTGAGCGCGGTGTGGCTGCTGCACCTGGTGGACGAGGCGACCGCGCGCCGCACCGTCGCGGAGGCGGCGCGGCTGCTGCGCCCCGGCGGGGTGTTCGTCACGACGGTGGACAAGGACGCGGCGCACGACGTGGGCAGCGACATCGACGCGGTGCTCGCTCCGTGGCGCGACGACTCGGCGGCCTCCGACCGGTCGGACCGTATCGCGGCGTATGCAGGGGAGTGCGGACTGGAACTGTCCGGGGAAGCACGCTTCACCGGGCACGGGCAGGGCCGGACCCCGCGGCGAGCGGCGGAGGTACTGCTCGGGGGGAAGTTCGCGTCGTGGTTCCGTGCGGGATGGGACGTGGGGGAGAGGGTGGCGGAGGAACTGCGGGCGTTGCCGGAGGCGGAGCGGAGGCGGCAGGACCCGGAGTACCGGGTCAAGGGCTTCCGCAAGACAGTCCCTGCCCCCTGACCCGCGCGGGGAGCGCGACCTCGCGCAGCGCCCCCGCCCGCACCAAGGCCCTGTCGGTGCTCTGTCGTGCGGCGGTCCCCGCCTGCACCAAGGCCCTGTCGGTGCTCTGTCGTGCGTCGGTCCCCGCCCGTACCAAGCCCCGTCGGTGCCCCGTCGTACGGCGGTCCCCGTCCGTACCAAGCCCTATCAGTGCCCCGTCGTGCGGAGCCCCCCGGCCCGTACCAAGCCCCGTCGGTGCCCCGTCGTACGGCGGTCCCCGCCCGCACCAGGGCCCCGTCAGTGCTCTGTCGTGCGGCGCCCCCGCCCGCGCCAAGGCCCTGTCAGTGCTCTGTCGTGCGGCGCCCCCTGCCCGTACCAGAGCCCCGTGAGGGCTCCGTCGTGCGGCGCCCCCGCCCGCACCAGGCCCCCCTGTCAGTGCCCCGTCGTGCAGTGCCCCCGCCCCCGCCCAGACCCCCTCAGTGCCCCCAGGCCCCCTCCGCGAACCCCCGGAAGTCCCGGGCCTCCCGCCCCAGCACCCTGCGCACCGTGTCCGTCGTCGACGCGTTGTGGCCGTCCAGCAGTGTGCCGAACAGTCCCGCCAGCCATTTTGCCTCCGGTGCCGGCAGGCCGTACTGCTGGAGCGCCGCGGCGTACTCCGCCACCGACACCGGCACGTACCGCACCTCCCGCCCCGCCGCGCGGCCGATCTCGGCCGCCACCTCCGCGAAGGTGAGCAGGCGGGGGCCGGTCACCTCGTAGACCCGGCCCGCGTGACCGCTCTCCGTCAGGGCTGCCACGATCACGTCCGCCAGGTCGTCCGCGTCCACCCACGGCTCCGCGGTCTCCCCGCCGGGGAAGGCGATCTCGCCGGCCGCCACGCCCTCGGCCATCGCGCCCTCGCTGAAGTTCTGGGCGAAGAACGCGGCCCGTACGACGGTGAGTTCACCCTCGCCCCACGCCCCTCGCAGCGCTTCCTCCGCCACGGCCGCATCCGGTTCGCCGCGTCCCGACAGCAGGACCAGGCGCCGTACCCCCTGTTCCTTCGCCGCCCGGCCGAACGCGCCCATCGCGTCCACCGCGCCCGGCGCCGCCAGGTCCGGGTAGTACGCGACGTACGCCGCTTCCACACCTGCCAGCGCGGGCCCCCAACTCCTCTCGTCCTCCCAGTCGAACCGCACCTGACCCTTGCGTGATCCGGCCCGCACGCCGATGCCGCGCGCCGCCAGCCGTTCCGCCACCCGGCGACCGGTCTTGCCCGAGGCCGCCGTCACCAACACCGTGTTCACGTTCTCGTTCGTTGTCATGACTCAAGGTTCGTCCCGGAGGGCTGGACGGGCCATGCTGCACAGGCTCACTTCCATACGTATGCGTCCAACTTCCCTTTCCCCGGCTAGAGTTACGGACATGGACGCACTCGCCGGTCTCCTCGACGGGCCGCGTGCCCGCGGGGCCTTCCTGCTGCGGGCCGTGATGGACCCGCCCTGGTCGATACGCATCGAGGACGAGGCCCTGCTCACCCTCATGTGCATGACCCGCTCGACCGCATGGGTCATGCCGGACTCGGGCGACCCCGTACTGCTGCGTCCGGGCGACATCGCCATCGCGCGCGGCCCCGACCCGTACACCTGCGCCGACACCCCGGTCAGTGCGGTACGGGCGAGGATCGGGCCCGGCGGAGTGTGCAGTTCCGAGCACGGGGTCCCGCTCGCCGAGTCGATGCAGCTGGGCGTGCGGACCTGGGGCGACCGGGCGGACGGCGAATCGGTGATGCTCATCGGCACCTACCAGCTGGACGGGGAGGTCGGCCGGCGGCTCCTCGACGCGCTGCCTGCGCTGTCGTACCTCCCGAGCGAGGTCTGGAACTGCCCGCTGCTGCCCGTTCTGGAGGACGAGATCAGCCGGGACGACCCCGGGCAGAGCGTCTACCTCGACCGGCTGCTCGATCTGCTGCTGATCGCCTCGCTGCGGGCCTGGTTCTCCCGGCCGGACGCAGAGGCGCCCGCCTGGTACCGGGCGATGGGTGATCCGGTGGTCGGCCGGGCGCTGCGGCTGATGCAGAACGAGCCCGCCCGTCCCTGGACGGTGGCCTCGCTCGCCACCGAGGCCGGGGTGTCGCGGGCCGGGCTCGCCCGCCGGTTCACCGAGCTGGTGGGCGAGCCGCCGATGGCGTACCTCACCGGGTGGCGGCTGACGCTGGCCGCCGATCTGCTGCGGGCGACGGACGCGACAGTGGAGTCGGTCGCCCGGAAGGTGGGCTACAGCGGTTCGTTCGCGCTGAGCGCCGCTTTCAAACGGGTGCGCGGCGTCAGCCCGCAGGAGCACCGCAGGGCGGCTGCGGGCTGACGCCGGTCGTGCGCCGACAGCGTTACGGCTTGGGGAGCCCGCAGCCGGGACGAGTCAGGTCGATCTTGCTGCCCGCCACGATGCACGGGACCATGTTGTACGTCTGCTGGCCGTAGTTGATGCCCTGGCGCACCGTCACCTTGCCGGCCTCGTCAACCTCGCAGGGGTTGTTGTCGGTGCAGCTCTGGCCGTCTTCGTTGCCGGTGTTGTTCACCGCGACGACCTTGCCCGAGCTGGTGTCGAGCACGGGGGAGCCGGAGGTGCCGCCGATGGTCTGGCAGGCGGAGGTGTAGCGCACAGAGTCCTTCCAGGTCCAGGAACCCTCCTTGAGACGGTACGCGAACCCGTCGACGTTGCAGCTGTACGTCTTCTTCCAGTAGCCGGAGACCACCTTGATCGCCTTGCCCTGTGCGGGGCGTGTGGCGTCCAGCTCCAGTGCCTTGATGCCGTACTGGCTCTCTATCTGGCCGTAGGTGCTGGTGAGTTGGTACAGCGAGACGTCCGTGTCGGTCATCGTGCCGTACGCGATCTTGCTGGCCCGCAGCGTGGCGACCTTCTGGGCCGCGCCGTTGAGCAGCGAGAAGGTGCGGGACGACGCCCGGTTCACGACGACCTGTCCGGGGGCGGGGAAGCCGGTCTCCAGGCAGTGCCCGTTGGACATCACCAGGGCCGGGTCGTTCGGCTGTGAGGCGGCTGTGCGCACGACCGAACCGGAACAGTTGCTGAGTGCGACCGTTCCGGCGAAGTCAACCGCCTTGACCTTGAGGCTCGTTGAGGCCTTGGAGGCCGATGTTGTACTGGTCGGCGCCGCGTCCTGGCCGGTGGCCGCGAACGCGGGTGACGCGCCTGCCCCGATGAGCAGGGTGGCGAGGAAAGCGCCGACGAGAGGCTTCTTCATGTGGGGTCCCCTCAGTGCCTTATGTGACCGGGGCTGGGAGGCCCCGGTTTGTCATGGGCATTGTTCGGGGATTCGTCCCACCGGACAAGAGGGCGCCTGTGAGGCTGCTGTGCGCATTGCAGCACAGGGGGACACATAATCGCCCCAGGCCGCAATGCGCCCCCGGTGACTAGGACTTGCCGGCGGGCCGCGGAAGGCGGCAGCCCCGGCGGTCCAGGTCCACCCTGCTGTTCCAGGAGATGCAGCGCGCGATGCCGTACGTCTGCTGGGCGTAGTTGATGTAGTGACGCACCGTCACCTTGCCGTGCCTGTCCACTTCGCAGGGGTTGTCGAGGGTGCAGCGCTCACCGTCGTTGTTGCCGGTGTTGTTGATCGCGAGAACCTTGCCGGTGCGGTTGTCGATCACCGGCGAGCCGGAGGTGCCGCCGATGGTCTGGCAGTCGGCGGTGTACCGAAGGGAGTCCTTCCAGGTCCAGTCGGCCTCCTTCAGCCGGTACGCGAAGCCGTCGACCTTGCAGCCGTACGTCTTCTTCCAGTACCCGGAGACGACCGTGATGGCCCGGCCCTGCCTCGGGTGCTCGGTGTTCAGCTCCAGGGCCTTGATCCCGTACTGCTTCTTGATCTGCGCGTACGTGCTGGTCAGCTGGTACAGGGAGATGTCCGTGTCGGTCATCGTCGCGTACGCCAGCTTGCTCGCGGTCAGTGCGGCGACCTGCTCCGCCTTCGCGTTCAGCAGGCCGAAGGTCCGCTTCGACGGCAGGTCGACGACGACCTCACCGGGGCCCGGCATGTCCTGCTCGGTGATGCAGTGACCGTTGGACAGGAGCAGCGCCGGGTCGTTCGGCCGCGACTGCGGCATGCGCACCACGAAGCCCGAACAGTTGTCGAGTGCGACCGTCCCGGCGAAGTCGACCGGCTTGGGCTTCGACCGGTGAGCGGCTGCCGCGGTGCTCGGTGTGGACTGCGCGGACTTCGCGGTGGTGGCCGCGGTGTCCTGGCTCGTGGCCGCGATCGCGGGTGCCGCGCCGGCGCCGAGGAGCGTCAGCGCGAGCAGTGCACCGAGGTATGGCTTTCGCATGCGGGGGTCCCCCTCCAGTGACGAATGTCAGGGGCATTCTTGGAGGGGGAGGTGCGGCGGGCAAGGGTTTGGGGTGAGTCGGGGAGATCATGTGACTGTCAAGTGGCGTTCCTGGGCGGTCAGTTGGCCGAAACCGGCTCCAACTGCCACCACTGGAAGGGAGAGTCGGTGTCCTCCCACTGCTGCACCCGCGCACCGTCGGCCGTACTGCGGTCCGCGACCTCCAGCAGCAGTCCGCTGATGTAGCTCACCAGGCTCACCCGGCCCGGCGCGTCCGGGTGCCGCTCGACGATCCACTCCTGGGCGCCGAAGTTGTTGGCCGTCCACTGCTGGATGCGCACGCCGTTCTCGACCTTGGCGCCCGCGACGTCCAGGCGCTTGCCGCTGGCGGCGCTGACGACGTGGTGCAGCCCGCTGCCCTCGTGCACCGGGGTCAGCACCCAGTGCTGGGCGGCGGCCCCGCTGTCCTTGCCCTGCTGGACGGGGGCGCCACTGCCCTTCGCGCCGTCGCGCACTTCGAGAAGCAGCCCGCTGCCGACGTTGCGCAGCAGATACGTGCCCGAGGGGGCGGCGTGCGTCATGAACGGTCCTCCACGGAGGGGGTATTGAGGACCGCGTCCAGCAGCCCGGGGAAGCGTGTGTCGAGATCCGTGCGCCGCAACTCGATCGCCTTGTAGCGGCCGACCTTGTGCTCCCGGGTCACCCCGGACTCGCGCAGTACCCGCCAGTGGTGGGTGGCGGTCGCCTTGGTCACCTCCAGCGACAGGCTGCCGCAGGTGCGCTCGCCCTCGGACGCGGCGAGCTCGCGCACGATGCCGAGCCGCACGGGGTTGCCGAGCGCGGCGAGGACGTCCTCCAAGAGGAGCTGATCACGGTCGGGGTGGTGCATGGCCATGCCGCGAGTGTACGACGACCTTCGTACGGTGATATGCCGCCTCGACGGTTCGATCGTACGGTAAATCGCGTACAGCCGTACTTTCGACGCCGACGGAGGCGGGCCACGCGGCGCCGCGTGCATCAACGGCGAGTCCACCCGCATCGACGGCGGCGCGGGCCGGTCGCTCTGAGGTTCGAACCGGGTGGCAGGATGGATTCATGACGTCTGTAGAGGTAGGTACCGCTTACGGAGTTGTGCGGGGCCGGGTCGAGCAGGAGCTCGCGGTCTTCCGGGGAATTCCCTTCGCCCAGCCGCCCGTTGGTGAACTCCGCTTCGCGGCGCCCGTTGTGCCGGATGCGTGGGACGGGGTACGGGACGCCGACGCGTTCGGCCCGCCGCCGCCCCAGTCGGGGCCGGCTCTGGTGCCCTCGGCGGCGACCGGGGACGACTGGCTCACCCTCAACGTGTGGTCCCCGCAGCACCGTTCGGAGGGCGAGGCGCTTCCTGTTCTGGTGTGGTTCCAGGGCGGGGCGTACATCTCCGGGGCGTCGAGTGACCCGATGTACGACGGTGCGCAGCTCGCCCGACAGGGCGTGGTCCTTGTGACCTTCAACTACCGGGTGGGTGCTGAGGGTTGGGCCCGTATCGAGGGTGCGCCCGACAACCGGGGGCTGCTCGACCAGCTGACCGCCCTGGAGTGGGTGCGGGACAACATCGGTTCCTTCGGCGGTGATCCGGCGCGCGTCACCGTCTGCGGCGAGTCCGCCGGTGCGGGTTCCATCGCCACGCTGCTCACCGTGGAGCGTGCGGCCGGACTCTTCCGGCGGGCCGTCGCCCAGTCGGTCCCCGGTATGTACTGCACACCGGAGTTCGCCTCCGACTTCACCGCAGCCCTGACCGACCGGCTCGGGGTGGCCCCGACGGTGGCCGGGCTCGGGGCGGTCGCGCCGGAGCGGCTGGCCGAGGAGATCGGCGGCTTCCTGCGGGAGATGCCCGCGCACGGCGACCGGTGGGGGAGGGCGGGCCACCTGGCCGCGCCCTTCTCGCCCGTGCTGGACGGGGAATTGGTTCCGGAAACCCCTTGGCAGGCGTTGCGCGACGGGCGGGCGAACGGGGTCGAGCTGCTGACCGGGCACACCCAGGACGAGTTCCGGTTGTTCCTGGCGATGATGGGGTCGCCCGAGTTCTCCGAAGCGGCGGCGGACATTGCCCTGCGGCGCTTCGCCCCGACGGCCAAGGGGGGCGAGGACTTCGACGGCCCGGCGGCCTACCGGGCCGCCTTCCCCGGCGCCACTCCCGGCGAACTCTTCGAGACCGTCCAGTCGGACGTCCTCTTCCGGATGCCCACGGCCCGGCTCGCCGAGGCGAACGCGGCTGCGGGCGGGACCACGTACCTCTTCGAACTGACGTGGCCCGCCCCGGGGATGGGTGGCGCACTCGGCGCCTGCCACAGCCTGGACGTGCCGCTGCTCTTCGGTACGTTCGACAGCCCGAGCGGCCGGATGGTCCTGGGGGAGAATCCCGGGGACGAGGCGCGGGCGCTCTCGGCGGAGATCCGGGACGCGTGGGTGGCCTTCGTGAAGGACGCGGACCCGGGCTGGGCGCCGTACGACGCGGAAGGCCGCAGGGCGCGGGTGTTCGACGGGAAGGGGAGCGCGGCGGCGGTGCCGTACCCGGAGGAGGCCTCGCGGAGGATCTGGGCCGGCGCGGACATCGAGCCGTTCGACCTCCCGGAGAAATGAGTGAGCGGGCCGCCGCCCCGCACTGGACGGCGGCCCGCTCACCTGCGGCAGCGGAGCATTACGCGCCGAAGACCGCCGGGTCGAGGCCCAGGCGCCTGCCCTCGTCCAGCGCGGCGAACGCCGCCATGTCGTCGGCGTCCAGCTCGAAGTCGAAGACGTCGAAGTTCTCCGCGATCCGCGAAGGCGTCACGGACTTGGGGATCACCACATTGCCCAGCTGGAGGTGCCAGCGCAGCACTGCCTGGGCCGGGGTCCTGCCGTGCTTGCGGGCGACGGCCACGACCGTCGGGACCTCCAGCAGGCCCTTGCCCTGGCCGAGCGGCGACCAGGCTTCGGTCGCGATGGAGTGCTCCGCGTGGAACGCGCGCAGCTCGCCCTGCTGGAGCTGCGGGTGCAGCTCGATCTGGTTGACCGCCGGGACGACCGAGGTCTCGGAGAGCAGCGTCTTCAGGTGCTCCGGAAGGAAGTTGGAGACGCCGATCGCCTTGGCGCGGCCGTCGCCGAGGATCTTCTCGAAGGCCTTGAACGAGTCCACGAAGGTGCCCTGGCCGGCCACCGGCCAGTGGATCAGGTACAGGTCGACGTAGTCCAGGCCCAGCTTGCCGAGCGACTCGTCGAAGGCACGCAGGGTGGAGTCGTACCCCTGCTTGTCGTTCCACAGCTTGGTGGTGACGAACAGTTCGTCACGGGCGATTCCGGAGGAGGCGAGCGCGCGGCCCGTGCCCTCCTCGTTGCGGTAGACCGCAGCGGTGTCGATGCTCCGGTAGCCGACTTCCAGAGCCGTGCTCACCGCTGCCGTGGCCTCGTCGTCCGGCACCTGCCAGACGCCGAATCCGAGCTGCGGCATTTCGACGCCGTTGTTGAGGGTCAGGGAGGGGGCCTTGCTCACGAGGAAACGGTCCTTAGGTCGTCGGGGGTTTCTCTGTGCTTAACGATCATCGCCGGACGCGCATTCCCGGATACGGCGATTTCCTGTCTCCAAGTAGCTTTTCACAAGATTTACGTAGATCATCCGCATATGACTGCCGACCGCACCTTTGACGAGCTCATCGACGAGGCCGATTCGGTGTCCGTCGACGGCTGGGACTTCTCCTGGCTGGACGGCCGGGCCACTGAGCAGCGGCCCTCCTGGAAGTACCAGCGGCTGATGAGCGAGCGGCTCGCCACCGCGTCCGCCGCGCTCGACGTCCAAACCGGTGGCGGCGAAGTGCTCGCGGGCGCACCGAAGTTGCCCCCCGTGATGGTCGCCACCGAATCCTGGCCGCCGAACGTCGCCAAGGCGACACGGCTGCTGCACCCCCTGGGCGCCGTCGTCGTCGCCGACGCGGACGAGCCGCCCCTGCCGTTCGCCGACGGCGCCTTCGACCTGGCCACCAGCCGGCATCCGGTGAAGGCGTGGTGGGCGGAGATCGCGCGCGTGCTCGCGCCGGGCGGCACGTACTTCTCCCAGCACGTGGGCCCGGCCAGCGTCTTCGAGGTCGTCGAGTACTTCCTCGGCCCGCAGCCCGAAGCACGGCTGGGGCGCCGCCCGGAGACGGCGCGAGAGGAGGCCGAGGCGGCCGGTCTGGACGTCGTCGACCTGCGGGCGGAGTCGCTGCGGACCGAATTCTTCGACATCGGGGCGGTTGTCTACTTCCTGCGGAAGGTGATCTGGATGGTGCCCGGCTTCACGGTCGACAAGTACCGGGACCGGCTGCGCGAGATGGACGAGCAGATCCGGCGGGACGGCTCGTTCGTGGCGCACACGGCACGCTTCCTCATCGAGGCGCGCAAGCCTCTTTGAGGGGTGCGGGGTAAGGAGCGGTGTCCAGGATGCCGCTCCTTACCGCTCCTTACCCCGCCCTTGTCAGGCGAGCGAGACGAGCCCCAGGTAGTCCGGGCTCCAGAAGTCCTCGGTCCCGTCGGGCAGCACGAGCACCCGGTCCGGGCGCAGGGCCTCGATCGCGCCCTCGTCGTGCGTGACCATCACGATCGCCCCCGGGTACGCGCCGACCGCGGCCAGCACCTCGCCGCGCGAGGCCGGGTCGAGGTTGTTGGTCGGCTCGTCGAGCAGCAGGACGTTCGCCCCGGAGTGCACGAGGCCCGCCAGCGCGAGGCGGGTCTTCTCGCCGCCCGACAGCACCCCGGCGGGCTTGTCCGCGTCGTCCCCCGTGAACAGGAACGCCCCCAGCACCCGCCGGGCCTCGCCCTCGTCGAGGTGCGGGGCCGCCGACGCCAGGTTCTCCCGTACGGTACGGGCCGCCTCCAGCGTGTCGTGCTCCTGCGCGAAATAGCCGAGGCGCAGACCGTGCCCGTGCACGACGCGCCCCGAGTCGGGCTCCTCGCGGCCGGCGAGGGTGCGCAGCAGGGTCGTCTTGCCCGCCCCGTTGAGGCCGAGGACGACGAGCCTGCTGCCCCGGTCCACGGCCAGGTCGACACCGCGCAGGACCCGCTGCTTGCCGTGGATCCCGTACGACTTCGTCAGACTGATCGCGCCGAGGGGCGTCCGCCCGCACGGTGCGGGCTCCGGCAGCCGGATCCGCGCGACCTTGTCCTTGCGGCGTACGGGCGCCAGGTCGGTCAGTATGCGGTCGGCGCGCCGGGCCATGTTCTTCGCGGCGACGGCGGTGGCGACGTTGGCCCGCATCCGGTCCGCCTGGGTGTGCAGCGCGGCCGCCTTCCGCTCGGCGGCGGCCCGCTCCCGGGTGCGCCGCCGCTCGTCCGCCTCGCGCTGGGCGAGGTGGGCGTGCCAGCCGGTGTTGTAGACGTCCAGGGCGGTACGGGCCGGGTCGAGGTGGAAGACCCGGTTGACGGTGTCGGCGAGCAGGCGGGTGTCGTGGCTGATGACGACGAGACCGCCCCGGTGGGCGAGCAGGAAGGCGCGCAGCCAGGTGACCGCGTCGGCGTCGAGGTGGTTGGTCGGCTCGTCGAGCAGCAGCGTGCCGTGGTCGGCGAAGAGGATCCGGGCCAGCTCGACGCGCCGTTTCTGACCGCCGGAGAGATCGCCGACGGCACGGTCCATGAGGGGGGCGGGCAGGCCGACACCGGCGGCGACGCGGGCGGCCTCGGCCTCGGCGGCGTACCCGCCGCAGGACTGGAAGTGGGCCTCGGCGCGGGTGTACGCGGCCATGGCGCGGCGCTCGGCGGCGCCGGACGCGGCTTCGGCCATGGCGGATTCGGCAGCGCGCAGGGCGCGCACCGCACGGTCGAGACCGCGGGCGGAGAGAATCCGGTCGGTCACGGAGACCGCCGGGTCGGCGGCCCGGGAGTCCTGCGGAAGGTACCCGAGAGAGCCGGTGCGGGCGATCTCCCCGGCGGCGGGCGGGAGTTGCCCGGCGAGGGTGTTCAGCAGGGTGGTCTTGCCGGCGCCGTTACGGCCGACGAGGCCGATGCGGTCGCCGGGGGCGATGTGGAAGGAAACGCCGGACAGCAGGGATCGGACGCCGACACGAATGTCGGCACCGCGCACGGTGATCATGTAATTACGCTCCGGAACAGCAAGAGGACACACGGGTGACGTGGGTGTGGGTCCTCAGCTAGGAAACGCGGGGCGTAGACATGGGAGAGAGGGTAGGGGGCGGGGGCGGTTGCACGCGAGCGGATTTCGCGGGGCGGGGCGGATTTCGGGGGCCGGTGGTCGTCGTGCGGGTGCGTCGTGGCTGGTCGCGCAGTTCCCCGCGCCCCTAAATGCCTGCCCCTTACCTCCCCTAGCCCGCTGCGGAGCACGCGCCCGCGACCCGCCGCTCACCGATAGAGCGCGTTGACCTCCACCTCGTAAGCCTTCTCAATCGCCTTCCGCTTCAATTTCAGCGACGGAGTCAGCAGCCCCTGCTCCTCCGTGAACTGGTGGGCCAGGATCCGGAACGTCCGGATCGACTCGGCCTGCGAGACCAGCGTGTTCGCCGCCACCACCGACCGCCGGACCTCCATCTCCAGGTCCGGGTCCCGGACCAGGTCCTTCGGGGCCAGCGGCAGCTTGTTGTGCATCGACAGCCAGTGGTCGACCGCTTCCAGGTCGAGCGTGACCAGGGCCGCCACGTACGGCCTGTCGTTGCCGACGACGATGCACTGGGCGACCAGTGGATGCGCCCGCACCCGTTCCTCCAGGCCCGTCGGCGACACGCTCTTGCCGCCGGACGTCACCAGGATCTCCTTCTTCCGCCCGGTGATCGTGAGGTAGCCGTCCTCGTCGAGGGCCCCGATGTCACCGGTCGACAGCCACCCGTCGTGCAGGACGGCCCTGCTCGCGACCGGGTCGTTGAGGTAGCCCATGAAGACGTGGCCGCCGTGCAGCCAGACCTCGCCGTCGTCCGCGATGTGCACCGTCGTACCGGGCAGCGGGAGGCCGACCGTCCCGAAGCGGGTGCGCTCCGGCGGGTTGGCGGTCGCCGCCGCCGTCGACTCCGTCAGCCCGTAACCCTCATAGATGGTGACGCCCGCGCCCGCGAAGAACAGTCCGAGCCGCCGCTCCATCGCCGAGCCGCCCGACATCGCGTGCCGCACGCGCCCGCCCATCGCGTCGCGCACCTTGCCGTACACCAGCTTCTCGTACAGCTGGTGCTGCATCCTCAAAGAGGCGGAGGGGCCGGGGCCGGTACCGAACGCCTTGTGCTCGACCGCCTCCGCGTACCGGACCGCGAGTTCCACTGCCTTGTCGAAGGGGCCGGCTTTTCCGGCCGCCTCCGCCTTCCGCCTGGCCGCGTGGTAGACCTTCTCGAAGATGTACGGGACGGCCAGGATGAAGGTGGGCCGGAAGGCCGCCAGGTCGGGTATCAACTCCCCCGCGGACATGGCCGGCTGGTGCCCCAGCTTCACCTTGCCGCGCACCGCCGCCACCTCCACCATCCGCCCGAAGACGTGCGCGAGGGGGAGGAAGAGCAGCGTGGAGGCCTCGTCGCCGGGGGAGGACCGGAAGACCGGCTCCCAGCGGGCTATCACGGTGTCCGTCTCGGTCATGAAGTTCGCGTGCGTGAGGACGCAGCCCTTGGGGCGCCCCGTGGTGCCGGACGTGTAGATGACGGTGGCGACCGAGTCGGGCGTGACCGCGCGGCGGTGCCGGTGCACCACCTCGTCGTCCACCTGGGCGCCGGACGCGACGAGTTCGCCCACCGCGTCCGCGTCCAGCTGCCACAGCCGCTGCAGCCGCGGCAGCCGGTCGATCACGGAGGCCACCGTCATCGCGTGGTCCTCGTGCTCGACGAGGCACGCCACCGCCTCCGCGTCGTGCAGCGTCCAGAAGACCTGCTCGGTGGACGCGGTCGGGTAGACCGGTACGGGCTGCGCGCCGACCGCCCAGAGCGCGAAGTCGAAGAGCGTCCACTCGTAGCGCGTACGGGACATGATCGCGACGCGGTCGCCGAACCGCACGCCCTGCGCGAGCAGCCCCTTCGCGAGCGCCAGTACGTCGTCACGGAAGGCGGCGGCGGTCACGTCCTGCCAGTGGCCGTCCGCGGACTTGCGGCCCAGCGCGACCCGGTGCGGGTCCTCCTCGGCGTGACTGAACACGACGTCCGCCAGTCCGCCGACCTGAGGAGACGCAGCCATGGGTGGGACAGTGAACTCGCGCAATGACCTGACTCCTTGTAGCGCTCCGTACAGCGCCGGTGACGGTACCCCAATGCGCCCCGGTGCGGGAGCCTCGGACGGCGACCTTACTTCCGGGTAAGTCGAGCCAAGTGGAATCTCCACGGAATCTGTACGCGGCGGCCACCGGGCACCTACGGGTGCGCGTTCCCGGCCGTCGGAATCGGACGGATGTCCGTCCGGCCGCGGTGGCCCGCAGACCCCTCAACCGCTCCTGTGCAGCCGGTCCGCCCCCCCCAGAATCGCCCCCGCCAGCGCCTGGGCCGCCTCCTGGGCCGCCGGTCTCCTCGTCCCGTGCAGCAGCACGAAGTCGACCGTGCCCAGGTCGGGCAGCGCGACAGCCGCCCCGCCCCGCACCGAAGGCCCGCCGCGCGACGTCACCTCCGCCAGCCCCGGCGGAATCAGCCCCCGGGTGTGCGCCATCACCCCGAGCCCCGCCCGCGCCGCCGCCACCAGACCGCTGAGGCTCCCGCTCGTGCAGGCGATCCGCCAGGCCCGCCCGTGCGTCTCCAGCACCTCCAGCGCCCGCGCCCTGGTGATCGCCGGTGCCGGGAAGAGGATCAGCGGAACAGGACGCTCCGCGTCCACCCGCAGCCCCGGCGCCCCGATCCACGTCAGCCGGTCCTGCCAGACCAGTTCCCCGTGCGTGTCGTTCGCCCGCCGCTTCGCCAGCACCAGGTCGTGCCGGCCGCTCTCCAACTGCCGGTGCAGAATGCCCGACAGCTCCACCGTCAGTTCCAGATCGACCTCCGGATGGTCGCGCCGGAACGTCTCCAGGATCTCCGGCAGCCGGGTCAGCACGAAGTCCTCCGACGCCCCGAACCGCAGCCGCCCGCGCAGCCGCGTCCCGGTGAAGAACGCCGCCGCCCGCTCGTGCGCGGCCAGGATCGTCCGGGCGAAGCCGAGCATCGCCTCGCCGTCCTCGGTGAGCGAGACCCGGTGCGTGTCCCGTACGAACAGCCGCCGCCCGGCCTCCTCCTCCAGCCGCCGCACGTGCTGGCTGACGGTCGACTGGCGCAGCCCGAGACGGCGCGCGGCCTGGGTGAAACTCAAGGTCTGGGCCACCGCGAGGAAGGTGCGCAGATGCGTGGGTTCGTACATACGACGCGACGCTAGCGCGCGGCCCACCCGCCGTGCCATCGCAATCGGCGATAACTGTGAGCACGGTGTACGGGTTTCCCGATCAGGGGGCGGGGAGGGACGATGACGTCCATGAACCGCCTCAAGCTGCCCTCCTGGCTGCCGGTCGACGCATACATACTGGCGCTGGTCGGCACCGTCGTCGTCGCCACTTTGCTGCCCGTGTCCGGCACGGCCGCGACAGTGCTGGGGCACCTCACGACGGGGGCGGTCGCGTTCCTGTTCTTCCTGTACGGGGCGCGGCTCTCGACGGCGGAGGCGCTGGAGGGACTGAAGCACTGGCGGCTGCACCTCACGGTGCTTGCGGCCACCTTCGTGGCCTTCCCGCTGCTCGGACTCGCCGGCCGGGCCCTCGTCCCGTACGCCCTCACGCCCGAGCTCTACAACGGCTTCCTCTTCCTGTGCCTGGTGCCGTCGACGATCCAGTCCTCGATCACCTTCACCTCGATCGCCCGCGGCAACGTCGCCGCCGCGATCTGCGCCGGATCCTTCTCCAGCATCATCGGCATCCTCCTCACCCCGCTCCTCGCGGCGCTCCTGATCAGCGGCGGCTCGGCCGGCTTCTCCACGGACTCGCTGCTCAGGATCGTGCTCCAGCTCCTGGTGCCGTTCCTGGCGGGGCAGTTGCTGCGCCGCTGGATCGGCGGCCTCGTCACCCGCCACAAGAAGGGCCTGAGCTACTTCGACCGGGGCTCGATACTTTTCGTCGTGTACGCGGCCTTCAGCGCCGGCATGGTCCAGGGCGTCTGGCAGCAGGTCTCCGGGGTCCGGCTGGCGGTACTGGTCGCCGTGGAGGCCGTGCTGCTCGCGGCGATGCTGGCGCTGACCTGGTACGGCACGAAGCGGCTCGGGTTCGGCCGGGCGGACCGGGTGGCGATTCAGTTCGCCGGGTCGAAGAAGAGCCTGGCGGCGGGGCTGCCGATGGCGACCGTACTGTTCGGGGCGCACGCGAGCCTCGCGGTACTGCCGCTGATGCTGTTCCACCAGATGCAGCTGATGGTCTGCGCGGTGATCGCACGCAGGCGCGGCAGGGACGTACTTCCGCAGGAGGGCCTCCCGCAGGAGGGCCTCCACCTGGATGAGCAGGGCCCGTCATTTCGTCCCGCGCCGACGGCTGGCAAGATCACCGGGTGACCTCAGCGATACGTACCTTCGGCTCCCGCCCCTGCGCTCTCACCGTGTGCAGGGGCTGCTGCTGCGGCGACGCCCGCAAACACCCCGGCACCGACCACGCGGGCCAGCTCGCCCGGCTGCGCGAGGCCGCGGCAGGGTCCGGCGGCCGCCTGATCGTCCGTACGAGCGACTGCCTCGGCCCCTGCGGACAGGCGAATGTCGTGGTCGTCCAGCCGTCCACCGAGGGGCGCCGCCGGGGCGGCCGGGCGGCCTGGGTCGGCTGGGCGCTGGACGACGACGCCACGGACGAGATCCTGGCCTGGGTCGCGGCGGGCGGCCCCGGCATCGCGAAGCCGCCCGCGACGCTGGAGCTCCAGTTCTTCCCGGCACCCGTCGAGAACCGCACCTCAAAGAGGCGCTGACGGGACGCGTGGCACGGGAGGCCGGGCACGGGACGCGTGGCACGGGACGCCGGGCACGGGGCGTGACGCGTGCACGGGACGCCGGGCACGGAGCCCTTACGGCAGGAGGATCCGCTCCTCGCCCGCGTACACATTCATGTTCGGCCCCCGCAGGAACCCGACCAGCGTCAGACCGGTCTCCAGCGCCAGGTCCACGGCCAGCGACGACGGAGCGGAGACCGCGGCCAGGAACGGAATCCCCGCCATCACCGCCTTCTGCGCCAGCTCGAACGACGCTCGCCCCGACACCAGCAGGATCGCCCGCGACAGCGGCAGCCGTCTGTCCGTCAGCGCCCGCCCGACCAGTTTGTCGACCGCGTTGTGCCGCCCCACGTCCTCCCGTACGTCGAGCAGCTCCCCGGTGTCGGAGAACAGCGCGGCGGCGTGCAGCCCGCCCGTCTTGTCGAACACCTGCTGGGACGCGCGCAGCCGGTCCGGCAGGGACGACAGCAGCTCGGGCGTCACCCGTACCGGGGGAGCGTCCGCGATCGGAAAGCGCGCCTGGGTGCGGACCGCGTCGAGGCTGGCCTTCCCGCACAGCCCGCACGAGGACGTCGTGTAGACGTTGCGTTCCAGGGTGATGTCGGGGACCGGCGTCCCGGGAACCAACCTGACGTCCACCACGTTGTACGAATTGGCACCGTCCTCCTGGGCGCCCGCGCAGTAGACGATGTTCGCGACCTCCGCCCCGTCGCCGAGCACGCCTTCGCTGACCAGGAAACCCGCGGCCAGCGCGAAGTCGTCGCCGGGCGTGCGCATGGTGATGGCCAGCGGCTTCCCGTTGAGCCGGATCTCCAGCGGCTCCTCGGCCACCAGTGTGTCCGGACGGGTGGAGACGGCTCCGCCCCTGATGCGGACGGTACGGCGGCGTGCGGTGACCCGGCCCATGGTGATTCAGTCCTGCCCGACGGTGAAGGGATGACGAGAATGACGAAGTTGATGAGGGTGATGAAGAGTGACTAAGAGTGAAAAAGGGTGAAGAAACGAGCGGAGGCGCGTGTGGCGACGCCCATTGTCCGTGGGGTGGGCGGGAAGCTCCAAAGTCCGGGTGGCGAATGCTGTTGATTCACGCACCCTCGTACCGGTGAGTCACAAAGAAGACTGGGACGCTCCGACTGTCCGCAATGAGGGGTGGAAGCGCCGCATGACCGGTTCACGGATCGTTGCGCTCGGGCATTACCAACCGGCCAAGGTGCTCACGAACGAAGACCTGGCGAAGCTGGTCGACACCAGCGACGAATGGATCACCAGCCGGGTCGGCATCAGAACCCGGCACATGGCGGGCCCGGACGAGCCGGTCGACGAGCTCGCCGCGCACGCCGGGGCCAAGGCCCTCGCGTCGGCCGGGCTGACCCCCGCCGACATCGACCTTGTGCTGGTCGCCACCTCCACCGCCATCGACCGCTCGCCCAACATGGCAGCCCGGGTCGCCGCCCGCCTCGGCATGGGCTCGCCCGCCGTCATGGACCTCAACGTCGTCTGCTCGGGCTTCACGCATGCGCTGGCCACCGCCGACCACGCGGTCCGGGCCGGGTCCGCGACCCGGGCGCTGGTCATCGGCGCCGACAAGATGACCGAGATCGCGGACTGGACCGACCGCTCCACCTGCGTCCTGGTCGGCGACGGCGCGGGTGCCGCGGTCGTCGAGGCGACCGAGCAGCCGGCCGGCGAGGGCTTCGCCGGTACGCACGCGGGCGCGATCGGCCCGGTGCTGTGGGGTTCCGTACCGGAGATGGGCCATGCGGTACGGATCGAGGGCACGCCGCCGCGCTTCGAGCAGGTCGGCCAGACCGTGTACCGCTGGGCCACCACCCAGCTCCCGCCGATCGCCCGCAAGGTGTGCGAGCGCGCCGGGATCGCCCCCGAGGACCTGGCGGGAGTCGTCCTGCACCAGGCCAACCTCCGGCTGATCGAGCCGCTCGCCCAGCGCATCGGCGCGGTCAACGCGGTGATCGCCCGCGATGTCGTCGACTCGGGCAACACCTCGGCGGCGAGCATCCCGATGGCGTTCTCCAAGCTCGTTGAGCGGGGCGAGATCCGCTCCGGCGCTCCGGTCCTGCTGTTCGGCTTCGGCGGCAACCTGTCGTACGCGGGGCAGGTCGTGCGCTGTCCCTAGGGCCTGCCCCCTCGCCCGGCGGACGCGCGGGTGGTGGTGTTCCCCGAGAAGGACGAGGGGAACAGACCGCACGGACCCGGGCCGGCTTCATGACTCACCCCGTCCGTGCGGTCCTTCTCAGGTCACGGCCCGACCGGGGCGATCACCATTTCCCCCGAGGCCGTATGTGGCGCTCTTGTCCGCGCCTCAGCGGGCCGCGGTCTCCGTACGCGTGGTGAGCTCGACCGGGCCCGTGGCCTTCAGGGCGGTACCGCTGCCGTCCGCGGGCGTGCCGGTGAGCTCCCAGGTGTAAGTGCCCTCGCCGGCGTACCGGCCGTCGTCGGCCCGGCCGTCCCACGAGAAGGCGACGGCGGCGGCGTACTCCTTGGCCGCCCCGGTGAACACAGGGTGCCCGGCCTTGTTCCGGATCGTCACCCGGGCGTCGGTGACCGGCTTGGACAGCTGCCAGTCGGCGTCCCACACGGAGTCGGTCGCGGATGCGAGGTTCAGGGACTGGTCGACCCGCGACTCGATCTCGGCCACCGGGGAGGTGGCGACACCCGAGTCGAGCACCGTGATCCGGGCGCTGTTCTCCTTCGCGTACGCGATCGTGCCGCCGAAGCGGTCGGCCCCCACGAGCGGGCCGTTGTTCCGGGAGGCGAACGCCTCGATGGTGCGCGGCGCGTCCCCGATCGGCGTGAGATCGAGCCGGCCGCGGCCGTAGTCGTACGCCACCACGTAGCTGTCGCCGAGAGTGCCGCGCGGGGCCCACGACCCCTGCCGGGTCTGTGTGTGGTAGACGCCGTGACCGGTGCTGATGGACCCCGAGGGGTAGCAGTCCCAGTACACCCAGGGCCCGACGGCCTGCAGTTGCTGAGGCACGCAGCCGTTGTCGGTGATCGGCTCTGTCTCTGTCGCCGCGCCGCTCTTCAGGTCGAAGGCCCGGAGCGTGCCGGCCGTGTCACCGGGCATCCACAGCTGGGTGCCCCACACCGCGAGCCCTCCCTGGCCCTGACGGACCCGCACCACCTTCGGCCCGCCGGGCGCGTCCAGGTCGACGACGTACTGCCGGTCTTCCAGGCCGCGCCCGCTGTCACCGAACACCACATAGCGGCCGGAGGCCGAGCGCACGGCCGAGGAGTGGTCGGAGCCCGTCGGCATCTTCTCGCCGGTCTGCGGGTCCACGGCGGGTACGACGGTCTTCGTGCCGTCCGCGGCCAGCACGACCAGTACCTGGGCACCGTCCGCGTCGGTGGTGGCGAGGACGGTACGGCCGTCTCCGGTGCCGACGGGCTGCCGGGAGTCGTAGACGCGCTGTGCGCTCTCGCCGGTCGTCCGCGCGTCCGGGCGCGAAAGCAGCGACCGCTCGCCCGCCGAAGGGGCGGCGGCGAGGGTGACGTTCCGCTGGAAGAGCGCCGGCAGGTAGGTGGTGTCGGACTCGGCCGTGACGAGGCGCCCGGCAGTGAGCGACAGTCGGGTGAGCCTGCCCTCCTTGGGCGCCACCTCGCGCACCGTCCGCAGTACGGGCGCGCCGTCGTCGCCGACGACGACCCGGTGCACGGCCCAGTCCCGGGACGAGGCACCTCCGGTGACGGCCAGGCCGCCGCCAGGGACCTGCGCCATGCGCCAGCCGGCGTGCGCCAGCAGGGCCTTGGGCTCGCCGCCGGAGATCGGCAGGGCGGTGAGCGGGGCGCCCTCCCGGACGAGGAAGTCGTCTGCGGCCCGCTCGATCCGGCGCGTGGTCAGCAGCCAGTCGCCGACGAGACCGAGGCGCGGGGTGCCCTCGCCGCCCGCGCCGAGCTCGATCGGGGTGTCGGCCGCCTCCGGGGTGGCGCGGGGCACCACGCGGGCCGTGGTGTTGCCGCCTTCGGGCGAGTACCAGGCGACGTGTGCGTCCGAGAAGACGACCTGGGCGTTCGTGCCTGTGGCGCCCGGAAGAACCGGGGTGACCCTGGCCGTGGCCAGGTCCAGCAGGCCGATGCCGCGGCTGCCGTCGGGGTGCGCGTACGAGATCGCCGCCGTGCGGTCGTCGCCGCCGAGCGTCATGCCGTCTTCGGCGACCCAGCCGTTCAGACCGGTGACGGGGGTGTCGGTGAGCCGGCCGTCCGCCATGTGCAGCACGTGCAGGACGTTCTTGTCGCCGTTCGCGTCCCTGGTGGCGGTGAGCACGGCGGAGCCGAAGACGCCCCGGTAGAAATGGCCGTCCGGCAGCGTGTACGTGGTGGTGGCGGCGGACTTCATGTCCTTCAGCTGCACCTTGTTCGGAAAGTCGTAGATCGCGACGATGTCCCCGCTGGTGACGGACACATGACCGGCTCCGTCGACCGTGTTGACGTCGTCGTACGGTGATGAGGCGGGCAGGTCGACCGGGGTACCGCCGTCCGGGGTCCAGCGGTAGTAACCAAGTGCGCTCTGGTCCTTGACCTCCGTACGCTCCACGACACCGCCGGGCCCCGCCGCGTACACCGGGTTGGCGACCGGCTCGAAGCGGTCGGGGGCCGGGATCGTCAGCGGGGCGGGCTCGGCGTGGGCATCCGTCAGGAGAAAGGGCAGGGCTCCGCCGGCGGCCGACAGGGCCAGCGCGGCGGCGAGTCCTCCGCGTACGAGCGATCGTCTTCGGTTCGGCTTCTGCTGTGCGGTCACGCAGCTCCTCCAAAAAGACATCAGGCGGAGGCCGTTCGGCGCGGAACAGCCCCCGGGAGAGGGCGCAACGTAGCACAGCGGACCCACGGTATTCGAACACATGCGCGAACTGCTTATGGTGGGTCAAACCGGACGTGCCTGAGCCCCTTTGTCCTCGGTGTGGAGAAAGTTGTGCCAGATTCCTGCGCAACTTCTTCCCAGCCCCGGCAGCCGCTGCTACGTTCCCCTCCAAAGCACCGCAGGAACAGGCCAGTTGATGCCTGCGGCCCTGGTCGCGGAGGTAGGAGGGGGCACGTGAGGCGTATGACGGCTCGACCCGCGAACGCTCATCAGGCGCGGCTGCTCCGCCTGTTGCGCGACGGAGGTCCCAACTCCCGTGCCCAGCTGGGTGATCAGGTCGACCTCTCCCGTTCCAAGCTGGCCGTCGAGGTCGACCGGCTCCTCGAAACGGGGCTCGTCGTCGCCGACGGACTCGCCGCCTCGCGCGGTGGCCGGCGTTCGCACAACATCCGGCTCGCCCCCGGACTGCGCTTCCTCGGCATCGACATCGGCGCCACCCACATCGACGTCGCCGTCACCAACGCCGAGCTGGAGGTCCTGGGGCACCTCAACCACCCCATGGACGTACGAGAAGGCCCGGTCGCGGTCTTCGAACAGGCCCTCGCCATGGCAGCCAAACTCAAGGCCTCCGGCATCGCGGAGGGCTTCGACGGCGCAGGCATCGGCGTCCCGGGCCCGGTCCGCTTCCCCGAGGGCATCCCCGTCGCCCCGCCGATCATGCCCGGCTGGGACGGCTTCCCGGTCCGCGAGGCACTCAGCCAGGAACTGGGCTGCCCCGTCATGGTCGACAACGACGTGAACCTCATGGCGATGGGGGAGCAGCACGCGGGCGTCGCCCGCTCCGTCGGCGACTTCCTCTGCGTCAAGATCGGTACCGGCATCGGCTGCGGCATCGTCGTCGCGGGCGAGGTCTACCGGGGGACGACGGGCAGCGCGGGCGACATCGGCCACATCCAGGTGGAGCCGGACGGCCGCCCCTGCGCCTGCGGCAACAAGGGCTGCCTGGAAGCCCACTTCAGTGGCGCCGCGCTGGCCCGCGACGCCGAGGCGGCCGCCCACGCGGGCCACTCCGCCGAACTCGCGGGCCGCCTCGACGCGGCCGGCCACCTGACCGCCGCCGACGTGGCCGCCGCAGCAGCGGCCGGCGACGCGACCTCCCTCGCGCTCATCCGGGAGGGCGGCAACCGGGTCGGCCAGGTCATCGCGGGCCTGGTCAGCTTCTTCAACCCCGGTCTGGTGGTGATCGGCGGCGGGGTGACCGGCCTCGGCCACAACCTCCTCGCCAGCGTCCGCACCCAGGTCTACCGCCAGTCACTGCCCCTGGCGACCGGCAACCTCCCCATCGTCCTGGGCGAGCTGGGCCCGGCGGCAGGCGTCATCGGCGCTGCCCGCCTGATCAGCGACCACGTCTTCTCCCCGGCCTGACGCCTCCGTCCCAGCCCCTGCCTTCCCCAGCCCCTACGACGCAGTCCTTCAGCCCGTCCAACCTCCATAGCCCGTCCCGCCACTCCAGCCCGTCCGGCGTTTGAGGACGCGCGGCGCAGCCGTGCACCGGGCGCAGCCCGGAACCCCCACCCCCACCGGCGCCAGCCGTACCCACCCGCCCCCGCACCACCCGCACCACCCGCCCCCGCACCTGGCACCGCCCTGTCCGCTCACGGCCGTATCCGCCGAGGGGAAACGTCATGGCACCAGAGGACACACCACCACCGGCACCCCCGCCGGACGGCTCGGCCGAAACCGGCGGGCCCACACCCGCAAGGCCCTCCGGACCTGGGCCCGCACACGATACCGCCCCCATCAGTGACACCGCCCCCGCCCCCCTCCTCACCATGTCCGCCATCACCAAGTCCTTCCCCGGCGTCCGCGCCCTCGACGGAGTCGACCTGGAGGTCCTGCCGGGCGAGGTGCACTGCCTCCTCGGACAGAACGGTGCCGGAAAGTCCACCCTCATCAAGGTGCTCGCCGGTGCACACCAGCCCGACGGCGGGCAGATCACCTGGTCCGGCGGGGACGTCCGGCTCAAGTCCCCGATCGCCGCCATGCGTCTGGGCATCGCCACCATCTACCAGGAACTCGACCTGGTGGAGGGCCTGTCCGTGGCCGAGAACGTCTTCCTCGGCCACGAGCCGACCACCGCCGGGTTCGTCGTACGGGGAAGGGCCGCGCGCTCCGCGGCCACCGCGCTCCTCGCCCGCCTCGGCCACCCCGAGATCGACGCCGCCCGTCTCGTCGGTTCGCTGTCCGCCGCCCAGCAGCAGATCGTCTCGATGGCCCGCGCGCTCTCCCACGACGTACGCCTCATCGTCATGGACGAACCGTCGGCGGCCCTCGACCCCGACGAGGTCGACAACCTCTTCCGGATCGTCGCAGCCCTCACCGCCGACGGGGTCGCCGTGGTCTACATCTCGCACCGGCTTGAGGAGATCCGCCGCATCGGCGACCGCGTCACCGTCCTCAAGGACGGCCGCGCGGTGGCCGTCGGGCTGCCCGCCCGTGCCACCCCCACCCGCGACATCGTCGCGCTCATGACGGGACGCAACGTCGAGTACGTCTTCCCGGAGCGACGGACACGGAGGGAGCAGGACCGGTCCGAGCCCGCCCTGCGCGTCCAAGGGCTGTGCAGAAAAGGTGAGTTCGAGCCACTCGACCTCACCGTCCACCCCGGAGAGATCGTCGGCCTGGCCGGACTCGTCGGCTCGGGGCGCTCCGAGATCCTGGAGACGATCTACGGAGCGCGCAGGCCGACCGCCGGTCAAGTGGCAGTGAGCGGACGACAGTTGAAGACCGGCAGCGTCCGTGCCGCGGTCCGTGCGGGCATCGGTCTCGCCCCCGAGGAGCGCAAGGCGCAGGGCCTTCTCATGCTCGAATCCGTCACCCGCAACGTCTCGGTCTCGGCCCTCTCCCGCTTCTCCCGCGGCGGCTGGCTGGACCGCACCGCCGAGCGGAGAGCCGCCCAACAGGCCACCCGTGAGCTGTCGTTGAGGCCCGACAACCCCGACGCCCGGATCCGCACCCTCTCCGGCGGCAACCAGCAGAAGGCCGTACTCGCCCGCTGGCTGCTGCGAGGCTGCCGCGTCCTGCTCCTCGACGAACCGACCCGCGGCGTCGACGTCGGCGCGCGCGCCGAGCTGTACGCGGTGATCCGCCGCCTCGCCGACGAGGGCCTCGCCGTACTCCTCGTCTCCAGCGAGGTCCCCGAGGTGCTCGGCCTCGCCGACCGGGTCCTGGTCCTGCGCGAAGGGCGCCTCGTACACACCGCACCCGCGCACGAACTCGACGAACACCGCGTACTCGACCTCGTGATGGAAGGGAGCCCCGCCTCATGACGCAGTCCGACGTCTCCGACGCGCCCGGCGTCGAGCCGCACCAGCAGAAGGTCGTCAAGTCTCCCCTGTCGAGCGGGGGTTGGCGGGCCATCGGGCTGCGCCTCGACGTCCGCAACCTCTCCCTCCTCGGGGTGCTCGCCGTCCTGATCACCGTCGGCGGCATCACCAAGCCCGACCAGTTCCTGAACACCGGGAACCTCCAACTGATCCTGACCCAGGCGTCGGTGATCGGTGTGGTCACCGTCGGCGTCACCTTCGTCATCACCAGCGGCGGCATCGACCTCTCCGTCGGTGCGATCGTCGCACTCGCCTCCGTCTGGGCGACGACCCTCGCCACACAGGAATTCGGCTTCGCGGGCATCCTGTTCACCGCGGTGATCGTCGGCACCGCCTGCGGTCTCGTCAACGGACTGCTCATCGCCTACGGCCAGTTGGTCCCTTTCATCGCCACCCTCGCCATGCTCGCCTCGGCCCGCGGCCTCGCCCTCCAGATCACCGACGGCAGGACCCAGATCGTCACCGTGGAGTCGGTCCTCGACCTCGGAGTGCCCGACGCGTACGTCCTCGGGATCCCGCCCCTGGTCCTCGTGTTCGGCCTGGTCACCGTCGTCGGCTGGCTGATCCTCAACCGCACCACCTTCGGCCGCCGCACCCTCGCGGTCGGCGGCAACGCGGAAGCCGCCCGGCTCGCCGGCATCGACGTACGCCGCCAGCGCCTCTACCTCTACCTGCTGTCCGGCCTGTGCTGCGGCATCGCCGCCTTCATGCTGATCGTCCTGTCGGGCTCGGGACAGAACACCAACGGCAACCTGTACGAACTCGACGCCATCGCCGCCGCGATCATCGGCGGCACCCTGCTCACCGGCGGACGCGGCACCATCGTCGGCTCGGTACTCGGTGTCCTCGTCTTCACGACGATCACCAACATCTTCGCCCTCAACAACCTGCAGAGCGACGTCCAGCAGATCGCCAAGGGCGCGATCATCGTCGCCGCCGTCCTGGTCCAGCGCCGCACGGTACGCGGCGAATCCACTTAACAACTCCCCATCCCCACCCGCCAATTGACCACCCGAGTCGAAGGGTCCGACCGTCATGCCGCAAAGTTCAGGAACCAGCAGGGGAACCAGTCGCAGAGGGATCCTCTTCGGCGGCGCCGCCGTCTCCGCGACCGCCCTCCTCACCGCCTGCACCAGCAACGAGCCCGCCGGGAAGGAAGGGCCCGCCACCAAGAACCAGCCCGCCGCCGACGACAAGCCAGGCAAGAAGGTCACCATCGGCTTCGCCGGACCGCAGGCCGACCACGGCTGGCTCAACGCGATCAACGTGAACGCCCGCGAGCGCGCCAAGAAGTACTCCGACGTCACCCTCGACATCACCGAGGGCTCCAACGACACCGCCGCCCAGATCGGCCAGATCCAGACCCTCATCAACAAGAAGGTCGACGTCCTGGTCATCCTCCCCACCGACGGCAAGGCCCTCACCCAGATCGGGCTGGCCGCCATGAAGGCCGGCATCCCCGTCGTCAACCTGGACCGGGTCTTCGCCTCCCAGCAGGCGTACCGCTGCTGGATCGGCGGCGACAACTACGGCATGGGCCTCAACGCCGGCCGCTACATCGGCGAGCAGCTCAAGGACAAGCCGAACGCCAAGGTCATCGAACTCGCCGGGGTCGACAGCCTCGAACTGACGAAACTCCGCACCCAGGGCTTCGACGACGCCCTCAAGAACTACCCGAACATCAAGAAGGTCGCCCGCCAGGCCGCCGACTTCACCGTGGAGTCGGGCCAGGCCAAGATGGCCCAACTCCTCCAGGCCCAGCCACAGTTCGACGCGATGTGGAACCACGACGACGACCAGGGAGTGGGTGCGCTGCGCGCCATCGCCCAGGCGGGCCGCAAGGACTTCCTGATGGTCGGCGGGGCGGGCGCCAAGTCCGCCATGGACGCCATCAAGGCCGACAAGGGAGTCCTCAAAGCCACCGTCCTCTACCCGCCGACCATGTCCGCATCGGCCGTCGACCTGGCCCGTGCGCTCGGCCAGGGCAAAGGCGTCGGCGGCATGGCCGAGCTGGAGATCCCGGCCTCGGTGACCCTCTACTCGGCCGTCGTCACCAAGGAAAACGTCGACGAGTACCTGCCCCAGGGCTTCAGCTGACCGCTGCTCGCCGCCCGCAGTGTGCCAAGCCACGACGGACAAGGAGAGACCCGGATGAAAGAAGCGGAACCCCCCACGCTCGGCGTCGGCATGGTCGGCTACGCCTTCATGGGCGCCGCGCACTCCCAGGGCTGGCGCACCGTGGGCCGGGTCTTCGACCTGCCCACCCGCCCCGTCCTGGCAGCGGTCTGCGGGCGCGACCGGAGCGCCGTACGGGCGATGGCGGACCGGCACGGCTGGGCGGCGGCCGAGACCGACTGGCGGGCCCTGATCGCCCGGGACGACGTGCACATCGTCGACATCTGCACCCCGGGCGACAGCCACGCGGAGATCGCGATCGCCGCACTGGAGGCGGGCAAGCACGTCCTGTGCGAAAAACCCCTCGCCAACACGGTCGACGAGGCGGAGTCGATGGAGGCTGCCGCCCAACAAGCGCGCACACGTGGCCAGTTGGCCATGGTCGGCTTCAACTACCGACGCGTTCCGGCCCTCTCGTACGCGCGCACCCTCGTTGCCGAGGGCAGGATCGGCGCGCTGCGCCACGTCCGGGTCGCCTACCTCCAGGACTGGCTGGTTGACCCGCAGGCACCGCTGACCTGGCGGCTCCAGCGGGACCGGGCGGGTTCGGGAGCGCTGGGCGACCTCGGCGCGCACATCGTGGACCTCGCGCAGTACCTGGCGGGGGAGCCGGTGGTGGGGGTCTCCGCGCAGACCGAGACGTTCGTACGGTCGCGGCCCTGGCCGGACCCGGACGCGCCCGCCCCCCGCGGCGAGGTGACCGTCGATGATGCGGCACTCTTCACCGGCCGGCTCGCCTCCGGGGCACTCGCCTCCTTCGAAGCCACCCGCATGGCGGCCGGCCGCAAGAACTCCCTCCGCCTCGAACTCAACGGTGAACGCGGCTCGTTGGCCTTCGACCTGGAACGCCTCAACGAGCTCTCCTTCCACGACCACACCGAACCCGCCCAGTCCGCCGGCTTCCGCCGCATCCTCGTCACCGAGCCGGGCCACCCCTACCTGAAGGCGTGGTGGCCGCCGGGCCACGCACTCGGCTACGAGCACACCTTCGTCCACCAGGCCCGCGACCTGCTCGAAGCCATCGCCACCGGAACCGACCCGCAGCCGTCGTTCGCGGACGGTCTCCAGGTGCAGCGGGTGCTGGCCGCGGTGGAGGAGAGCGCGCAGAAGAACGCCGTCTACACACCCGTCGCGGCCATCCCGCCCGTCCCGCTCGTCCCGCGCTGACCAGGAGGCCCCTGTCATGCCCCGCCCCTTCACTCTCTTCACCGGCCAGTGGGCGGACCTCCCGCTCGAAGAAGTCTGTGCGTACGCACGTGACTTCGGTTACGACGGCCTCGAACTCGCCTGCTGGGGCGACCACTTCGAGGTCGAAAAGGCGCTCACCGACCCCTCCTACCTCGACTCGCGCCACGCCCTCCTCGACAAATACGGCCTGAAGTGCTGGGCAATCTCCAACCACCTGGTCGGACAGGCCGTCTGCGACAGCATCATCGACGAACGCCACAAGGCGATCCTGCCGCCCCGCATCTGGGGCGACGGCGAGGCGGAGGGCGTACGTCGCCGGGCCGCCACGGAAATGGCCGACACGGCGCGGGCGGCCGCCGCCTTCGGGGTCCGTACGGTCGTCGGCTTCACCGGATCGTCCATCTGGCACCTGGTGGCGATGTTCCCACCTGTCCCCGCGCACATGGTCGACCGGGGCTACGAGGACTTCGCCGAACGCTGGAACCCCGTCCTCGACGTCTTCGACGCGGAAGGTGTCCGCTTCGCCCACGAGGTCCACCCGAGCGAGATTGCCTACGACTACTGGTCGACCCACCGCGCCCTCGAAGCGGTCGGCCACCGCGCCGCCTTCGGCCTGAACTTCGACCCCTCGCACTTCGTCTGGCAGGACCTCGACCCGGTCGGCTTCCTGTACGACTTCCGCGACCGGATCTACCACGTGGACTGCAAGGAGGCCCGGATGCGTCTGGACGGCCGCAACGGCCGCCTCGGCTCGCACCTGCCGTGGGGGGACCCGCGCAGGGGCTGGGACTTCGTGTCGGCGGGGCACGGGGACGTCCCGTGGGAGGACGTGTTCCGGATGCTGCGCTCGATCTCGTACGAGGGCCCGGTGTCGGTCGAGTGGGAGGACGCGGGGATGGACCGACTGGCGGGGGCGCCGGAGGCGCTGGCGCACTTGAAACGGTTCGACTTCGAGGCGCCGGGGGCGGCGTTCGACGCGGCGTTCGGAGGGGGGTAGGGGGGCACCTTCAGCCCGTCCGGCGTTTGAGGAGGCGCGGCGCAGCCGTGCACCGGGCGCAGCCCGGAACACCCGCCCCCACCGGCCCCGCGGCGAGCGGTTGAGGTGGAGGGGCGGGGAGGGGCCGAATCCGCGAAACGGCCATCCGGCCCGCACGGGGTGCGGTGGCGGAGCGGGTGCGGTCGCGAAGGGGTTGCGCTCCTCGTGGGGGCCGCCCCCTTGCCCACCCGTTCCGCCCCCGGGGGGCGGCCCCGCTGCCCAAGAGGGCTAGGGGGCTGGGGGCTGGGGGACTGGAGGGCCGGGGCTGAAGGCTGGCGGGGGCGGCCCCGCTGCCCAAGGAGGCGGCGGGGGCCCGCTGCCCAAGAGGGCTAGCGGGCTAAGGGGCAGGCCCGGCGCAGACAGGAGCGTGCCCCGGACTTTGTCCACGTCCGGGGCAAAGCTCAACTTCTTGCCGCGCAAGCCCTATCCGCCCCGTACAAACGAAGCTACCGTCCACGGCGTGTACATGACATGAGTCGCCTGCACCCCACGCAGGAGCCCCCCCACCCGCTCCGCCCGGCCATTCCCTCCGGAGGACCCCGTGCACAGAAAGCGCTCCAGAGCCCGCCGCTCCCTAGCCCTCCTCACCGGCACCCTTCTCGCCGCCACCTCCCTCGCCTTCACCGCCCCCCAGCTCGCCGCCGCACCACCCGCCCCCGCCGCCGAGGAGTTCCAGCAGGTCACCCTCGCCAAGGGTGCCGAGGAGACCGGTGAGCCCATGTCGCTCGCCGTCCTCCCGGACCGCACCGTCCTGCACACCTCCCGCAACGGCGAGCTCCGTGCCACCGACGCCGCGGGCAACACCCGCGTCGTGGGCAAGATCCCCGTCTACTCGCACGACGAGGAAGGCCTCCAGGGCATCGCCCTCGACCCCAACTTCGCCCAGAACAAAGCGCTTTACCTCTACTACGCCCCACCCCTCGACACCCCCGCCGGCGACGCCCCCGAAACCGGCACCGCCGCCGACTTCGCCAAGTTCGACGGCGTGAACCGGCTCTCCCGCTTCGTCCTCAAGGCGGACGGCACCCTCGACAACGCCAGCGAGAAGAAGGTCATCGACGTCCCCGCGACCCGCGGCATCTGCTGCCACGTCGGCGGCGACATCGACTTCGACGCCGCAGGGAACCTCTACCTCTCCACCGGCGACGACTCGAACCCGTTCGCCTCCGACGGTTTCACCCCGATCGACGAGCGCCCCGACCGCAACCCGGCCTTCGACGCCCGCCGGTCCGCCGGCAACACCAACGACCTCCGTGGCAAGATCATCCGTATCAAGGTCGCCGACGACGGCTCGTACACCGTCCCCACCGGCAACCTCTTCGCCCCGGGCACGGCCAAGACCCGCCCGGAGATCTACGCGATGGGCTTCCGCAACCCGTTCCGCTTCAGCGTCGACAAGAAGACGGGCATCCTCTACGTCGGTGACTACGGCCCGGACGCCGGCGCCGCGGACCCCAAGCGCGGCCCGGCCGGGCAGGTGGAGTTCGCCCGCGTGACGAAGCCCGGCAACTTCGGCTGGCCGTTCTGCACCGGCAGCAACCAGCCGTACGTCGACTACGACTTCGCGACGAAGACCTCCGGCGCCCCCTTCGACTGCGCGGCCCCCAAGAACGACTCGCCGCACAACACAGGACTCGTCGACCTCCCGCCGGCCCAGGCCGCCTGGATCCCGTACGACGGCGGCTCGCTGCCCGAGTTCGGCACCGGCTCGGAGTCCCCGATGGGCGGACCGGTCTACCGCTACGACCCGGCGAACACCTCCCCGGTGAAGTTCCCCGAGGCGTACGACGGCGACTTCTTCGCCACCGAGTTCGGCCGCCGCTGGATCAAGCGGATCGAGCAGGGCGAGGACGGCACCGTCCAGAAGATCAACCCGTTCCCGTGGACCGGCACCCAGGTCATGGACAGCGCCTTCGGCCCCGACGGTGCGCTGTACGTCCTCGACTACGGCACCGCCTGGTTCGGCGGCGACGAGAACTCGGCCCTGTACCGCATCGAGAACGCCACCGGCGGGCGCTCCCCGGTCGCCGTCGCCACCGCGAACAAGACCTCGGGCACGGCACCGCTGAAGGTCGCGTTCTCCTCGGCGGGTACCGTCGACGCCGACGGCGACACCCTCACGTACAGCTGGGACTTCGGTGACGGCACGCCCGCCTCGACGGAGCCGAACCCCACCCACACGTACAAGAAGAACGGCACGTACACGGCGACCGTGACGGCGAAGGACCCGACAGGTCGCACCGGTTCGGCGAGCGCGCACGTCGTCGTCGGCAACACCGCGCCCAAGGTGACGCTCGAACTCCCCGCTCAGGGAACGCTGTTCAGCTTCGGAGACGAGATTCCCTTCAAGGTGAAGGTGACCGACGCCGAGGACGGCGCGGGCGGCAAGCCGATCGACTGCACCAAGGTGAAGGTCACGTACATCCTCGGCCACGACAGCCACGGCCACCCGATCACCTCGGCCAATGGCTGCTCCGGCACCATCAAGACCTCGTCCGACGGCGGCCACGACCCCAACGCCAACATCTTCGGAGTCTTCGACGCCCAGTACACGGACGCGGGAGGCGGCGGTCAGGCCCCGCTGACCACCCACGACCAGGCCCAGCTCCAGCCCAGGCACCGGCAGGCCGAGCACTTCAACGGCCAGTCGGGGATCAAGGTCTACGAGAAGGCGGCGGCGCACGGCGGCAAGACGGTCGGCGACATCGACAACAACGACTGGATCTCCTTCAAGCCCTACCACCTCACCGGCACCACCAAGCTCACTGCGCGTATCTCCTCCGGCGGCGCGGGCGGCTTCCTTGAGGTCCGTACCGGATCCGCGAAGGGCCCGATCCTCGGCTCGGCGCCGATCCCGGTGACCGGCGGCTGGGAGACCTTCCAGGACGTCGACGTACCGCTGCGCAACGTACCGAAGAAGACCACCGAACTCTTCCTCGTCTTCAAGGGCGGTCCCGGCGCGCTCTACGACCTCGACGACTTCGAGCTGTCGAACAGCGCCCCGGACAAGACGGCCAAGCGGGTCCTGGTCTTCTCCAAGACGGGCGGATTCCGCCACGACTCGATCCCCGAAGGCGTCGCCGCGCTGAAGGAGCTGGGCAAGACCAGCAATATCACCGTCGATTCCACTGAGGAAGCAGCCCAGTTCACCACCAGCAACCTGGCCCGCTACGACGCGGTCGTCTTCATGTCGACGACGGGCGAGGTCCTGGGCGCCGACCAGCAGAAGGCCTTCGAGAACTACATCCGCACCGGCGGCGGCTACGTCGGCGTCCACGCGGCCGCCGACACCGAGTACGAATGGCCCTTCTACGGCGGCCTGGTCGGTGCGTACTTCGCCTCTCACCCGCAGAACCAGAAGGCGACCGTACGGGTCGAGGACTCCCAGCACCCCGCCACCGCGCACCTCGGCGAGTCCCTGGAGCGCACCGACGAGTGGTACAACTACCGCACCAACCCCCGGGGCAAGGTCCGCGTGCTCGCCACGCTCGACGAGACGACGTACACCGGCGGCACCATGAAGGGTGACCACCCGACCGCCTGGTGCCAGACGTACGAGGGCGGCCGCTCCTTCTACACCGGCGGCGGCCACACCAAGGAGTCGTACGCCGAACCGGCCTTCCGCCAGCACCTGTTGGGCGGACTGCGCTACGCGGCCGGCCAGGTCAAGGCCGACTGCAAGCCGCAGACCGGCTACCGGCAGCTCTTCAACGGCAAGACCCTGGAAGGCTTCAAGCAGGCGGGCCCCGGCAAGTTCGACGTCGTCGACGGCGAGCTGCGCTCAGACGGCGGCATGGGTCTTCTCTGGTACCAGGCAAAGGAGTTCAAGTCGTACTCCCTGAAGCTGGACTGGAAGATGACCGACGACGACAACTCCGGTGTGTTCGTGGGCTTCCCGGCGTCCGACGACCCGTGGTCGGCCGTCAACAAGGGGTACGAGGTCCAGATTGACGCCACCGACGCACCGGACCGCACCACCGGCTCCGTCTACTCCTTCAAGTCCGCGAACGTGAAGGAACGCGACCGGGTGCTGCGCCCGCCGGGCCAGTGGAACAGCTATGAGATCCGGGTCCAGGGCGAACGTCTGCAGATCTTCCTCAACGGAGCGAAGATCAACGACTTCACCAACACGGACCCGGCCCGCAGCCTCAAGGACGGCCACATCGGCCTGCAGAACCACGGGGTGGGCGACCAGGTGTCGTTCCGCGACATCCAGCTGAAGGAACTTCCCTCCGAGTAAGGGCAGTTGCGCAACTCCTCTGGTGGGGAGGGGAGATGTCATCCGCCCCTCCCCACCACCTCTCCACCACACCTCAGTGCTTTCGGTACTTCAGCGCAGGGAGGCTCAGCAGTGCCCACAGATGTCGTACGAAATCTTCCCGAATCGGCTCGCACCGGCGTCTGGTTCATCGGCGCCCGCGGCTCGGTGGCGACCACTTCCGTCGCGGGCTGCGCGGCGACGACGGCGGGCCTGCACCCGCCGACCGGAATGGTGACCGAGACCGCGCCCTTCACGGAATCCGGCCTCCCCTCCCTCCCCTCCCTGGTCTTCGGCGGTCATGACACCGCGAGCTGCCCGCTGCCCAAGCGGGCGGAGGAACTGGAGGCCGGCGGCGTACTCCCGCACGGCCTGACTGCCGCCGTACGCGCCGAACTGACCGCCGCCGACGCGGAGATCAGGCCGGGAGGCCCACTGCCGGGCGACACCCGCACGGACGACGAGCTGATCGCCACCTTCGCGGCGGACCTGGCCGCCTTCCGTACCCGCCACGCCCTGGCGCGGGTGGTCGTCGTCAACGTCTCCTCCACCGAGCCGGCTCCTTCCCCGTCCGACAGCACCCTCCCGCCCAGCTCCCTCTACGCGGCGGCAGCGATCCGCGCCGGCTGCCCGTACGTCAACTTCACGCCCTCCACCGGCCTGTGCGCCCCCACCCTCGCCGCGGACCTGGCCGCGAGCGGACTGCCGTACGCGGGCCGGGACGGCAAGACCGGTCAGACGCTGCTGCGGGCGGTCCTCGCCCCGATGTTCGTCCAGCGCGCCCTGTCCGTACGCGCCTGGTCGGGTACGAACCTGCTCGGCGGCGGCGACGGAGCAGCCCTCGCCGACCCGGCAGCGGCGGCGGCGAAGAACGCGGGCAAGACCCGCGTCCTCACCGACGCACTCGGTCAACTCCCGCAGGGCGACGTCCACATCGACGAAGTCCCCGCACTCGGCGACTGGAAGACGGCCTGGGACCACATCGCCTTCGAAGGCTTCCTCGGCGCCCGGATGACCCTCCAGACCACCTGGCAGGGCTGCGACTCGGCGCTCGCCGCCCCCTTGGTCCTGGACCTCGCCCGACTCCTCGCCCGCGCCCACGAATGCGGAATCTCCGGCCCGCTGCCTGCCCTCGCCTTCTACTTCAAGGACCCGCACGGCGCGGGATCGGCGGCACTGGCCGACCAGTACGCGGACCTGATCGCCTTCGGTACGGAGCTGGGAGGCGGAGCGGCATGACGAAGGCCCTCGGTGCCGATGTCCGCGCCTGGCTCGAACTCCTCCGCGTATCAGCCCTGTTGACCGTCCCGGGCGACGCCCTCGGGGGAGCGGCAGCCCTCTCCGTACGCCCCAACAGAGGCACGGCACTGGCACTCGCCTCCTCCCTCTGCCTGTACGAGGCGGGCATGGCCCTCAACGACTGGGCGGACCGCGCCGAGGACGCACAGGACCGCCCGCACCGGCCGATCCCCTCGGGCCGGATCGCCCCGACGGCAGCGCTGTCGGCGGCCTGCGCCCTGTCGGCGGCGGGCCTGACCCTGGCGTCGCGCGCGGGCAGGCCCGCACTTGCCGTGGCGACGGCGGTGACCGCGACCGTCTGGGCGTACGACCTGAAACTCAAGCACACGGCACTGGCTCCGGCGGCGATGGCGACGGCAAGGGCACTGGACCTGCTGATGGGGGCGGTGGCGACGGAGGGCTCGGCGCCGGGAACGGCCCAGCCGCCCGGTCGACAACCCTCCCGCCCGACCGCGCGAGGAAGCGGGCCCTCACTCGGGGAGACAACCAGCACCGGACTTCCCCGCACGGCCCTGTTCGAGGCCTTGTCCGCCGCGACCTTGCTCGGTGCCCACACGTACGGGGTGACGGAGGTGTCGCGACACGAGGTAGAGGGGGGCTCAACGGCCGGCCCGATGGCGGCGCTTGGGGCGGTGGCAGCGATAGCGGTGGGTCTGTCTCGGAAGGGAGGGGCGGGTGGCGGGACGGGGGTGTCCCGTAGGGCATGGGCGGGTGGGGGGACGGGGGTGCCCCGTTGGGCGGGCCAGGGGAGCGTCCCGTGGCGGGCTGTGCCGTCGAATGCCGTTCGCCGGGCTGCCGCGCCGCTGAGCGCGGCTCACCTGCGGTCCGCCCCCGGGGCCGCCGCCCCGCGACACGGCGCCCGGTCCGGCCGGATCCTGGTCTGCGTGCTCGCTGCGGCCTACCTCCGTACCGCCGCGCGTCCCCTCCTCCATGCCGCGCTCAACCCGTCCCCGCCACTCACCCAACGCGCGGTCGGTGGCGGTATCCGCGCCATGATCCCGCTCCAGGCCGCACTGGCGGCCAGGTCCGGAGCCCCCGGAACAGGGGTGGCGCTGCTGGTTCTGGCGCCGCTGGCCCGCCGCCTTGCGCGGAAGGTGAGCCCCACGTGAAGTCGTCGAAAGATCCGTCCGAGCGGCCCGTCCAGCAGCTGGTCCCGCAGCCCGTCCCGCAGCCCGTCCGGCAGCCCGCCCGGCAGTCGGTCCAGCACTGTGCGCCGCACCCTGCCCCGTACACCCGCGCCACGCCTCCCCTCCGCACCCCACCCCTCCGCTTCGGCTACGGAACCAACGGCCTCACCGACCTCCGCCTGTACGACGCGCTGGCGCTTCTCGCCGACCTCGGTTACGACGGCGTGGGCCTCACTCTCGACCACATGCACCTCGACCCTCTGTCCTCCGAACTGCATAGCCTCACAGCCAAGTTGGCGGAACGCCTAGACCGCCTGGACCTCACCGTCACTGTCGAGACCGGTGCCCGCTACGTCCTGGACCCGCGCCGCAAGCACGGCCCGTCCCTCCTCGACCCCGACCCCGCCGGCAGGTCCGCCCGAGCCGATCTCCTCCGTACGGCAGTCCGGGTCGGCGCGGAACTGGGAGCCCACGCGGTGCACTGCTTCAGCGGTACGGTCCCGGCCGGTACGCCGCCCGACGCCGCGTGGCAGCGGCTGGCAGCCGCCATGGCTCCGGTGGTCGAAGCGGCCACGGCGGCCCGCGTCCCCCTGGCCGTCGAACCAGAACCAGGCCACCTCCTCGCCACGCTCGCCGACTTCCACCGTCTCCGCCGCGCCCTCGGCGACCCGCAACACCTCGGCCTCACCCTCGACATCGGCCACTGCCAGTGCCTGGAAGAGGCCTCGCCCGCCGACTGCATACGGGAGGCGGCGCCCTGGCTGCGCCACGTACAGATCGAGGACATGCGCCGAGGTGTGCACGAGCACCTGCCCTTCGGTGAGGGCGAGATCGACTTCCCGCCGGTGCTGGCCGCACTGGCGGCGACCGGATACCAGGGCCTGACCGTGGTCGAACTTCCCCGCCACTCCCACGCGGGGCCCGAACTGGCCCGCAGTTCAAGGAAGTTCCTGTGCGAGGCGACGGCGGGCCTCGGCCGGGCGGCCTCCCGGTCGACGCAGCAGCCCCGGACCACTCCACCGGCGAAAGGCACACTGTGACGACAGTCCCGGCGGGCAGCCCCACCGCACTCAGGGAAGCCCTCGAAGCCCACCTGGGCGGTGCGGCCAGAGCCTGGCTCCACGAAGCCCTGGCCGAGGCAGCGGCGGCCTCTGCGCGGGGCGGTTCGGCAACGGAGAGCGCAGCAGCGAGGGAGAGCTCACGGGCAACGGAGAGCGCACGAGAGTCGGTGAGCGCACCGGCACCGGTACGGGACGCGCGGAATACAGACCTCCCCACCTGGGAAACCCGCTTTGCGGAAGCGGGCCGCTACTGCCGCACCAACGGCACGCTTGCCGCGGCGGCGTGGGGGACTCGGGCATCCGACGCACCTCAGGCACTTCAGGCACCCCGCGCACCCGAGGCACCCGAGGCACCCCGCGCACCCGAGGCACCCGAGGCACCCCGCGCACCCGAGGCACCCGAGGCACCCGGGGTGCCCCAGGCTCCGGCTCCCTTGCACCTTGCGCAGCCCGCCCCGGGCCCGGTGGCGCAGCATGTCCGGGCTCTGGGCCTGGTCGCGCCGCCTGTCCCGTCCCCGGGCGTGCAGTCTGTTCCGACATCAGGTGCGGTCGCGCCGCCTGTTCCCACTCCAGGTGCGGTCGTGCCGCCTGTCCCAGCTCCGGACTCAGCCGAGCCGCCTGGCCCGGCCCCGGGCGCGGTTGCGCAGTCGGTCCCGGTTCCGGAGCGGGTTGCGCAGTCCGCCCCAGGCCCGGTGGCGCAACCTGTCCGGGCTCCGGGCCTGTTCGCACCGCCCGTGCCGGCTCCGGGCCCGGCTGTGCCGCTTGCCCCGGCCGCTCCGGGTCCGGTTGTGCCGCTTGCCCCAGCGGCTCCGGGCCAGGTTGTGCCGCCTGCCCCGGCCGCCCCAGGCCCGGTCGCGCCGCCCACTCCGGCCCGTGCTCCCACCCCCACTCCGACCCCCACCCCCGACCCCGCCACCGCAGCCCGCATCCTCCTTCTCTGCGCTGCCCACGCCGACCGCCCCACCACCCACCGCCTCTACACCCGCGGCACGGCCGCCGAGCGCAGAGCGGTTCTGCTGGCGCTGCCGCACCTCGAGCACGCCCGTGACGGCTCTGGCCTGCCGCTCGTCGAGGACGCGCTCCGTACCAACGACACCCGTCTGGTCGCCGCCGCCCTCGGCCCCTACGCCGCGACCCACCTGGATCCGCACGCCTGGCGGCACGCCGTCCTCAAGTGCCTCTTCACGGAAGTCCCCGTCGACACCGTCCACGCCCTGGCCCACCGCGCCCGGGGCGACACCGAACTCGCCCGCATGCTCACCGACTACGCCGCCGAACGCACCGCCGCCGGCCGCCCCGTCCCCGCCGACCTGCACCACGTCCTGGCCGTCACGGCCCAGACCCCTGCCCCGCAGACCGCCGCCCCGCAGACCCCCGCCCCACAGGTCACCCGCACCCCAGCCCCCGCTCCCGAGGCCCCCTCGGAGGAGTCCTGATGCGTATCTTCGACCCGCACATCCACATGACCTCCCGCACCACCGACGACTACGTGGCGATGTACGCCGCAGGGGTCCGTGCCGTCGTCGAGCCGGCCTTCTGGCTCGGCCAGCCCCGCACTTCGCCTGCCAGCTTCTTCGACTACTTCGACGGCCTCCTCGGCTGGGAACCCTTCCGCGCGGCCCAGCACGGCATCGCCCACCACTGCACGCTCGCCCTCAACCCCAAGGAGGCGAACGACCCCCGCTGCACCCCCGTCCTCGACGAACTGCCCCGCTACCTGGTCAAGGACTCCGTCGTCGCCGTCGGCGAGATCGGCTACGACTCGATGACCCCGGCCGAGGACCACGCCCTCGCCGCCCAGCTCCAACTCGCCGCGGACCACGGCCTGCCCGCGCTCGTCCACACCCCGCACCGCGACAAACTCGCCGGCCTGCACCGCACCCTCGACGTCGTACGCGAATCGCACCTCCCCCCGGACCGGGTCCTCCTCGACCACCTCAATGAGACAACCGTAGAGGCCGCCACTGACAGCGGCTGCTGGCTCGGCTTCTCCCTCTACCCGGACACCAAGATGGACGAGGACCGGATGGTCGCGATCGTCAAGGAGCACGGCACGGACCGCATCCTGGTCAACTCCGCGGCGGACTGGGGGAGGAGCGACCCCCTCAAGACCCGCAAGGCGGCCGACGCGCTGCTCGCCGCAGGCTTCTCCGCCGACGACGTGGACCTGGTCATGTGGCGCAACCCCGCCGCCTTCTACGGCCTCAGCGGCCGCCTCGACCTGACGGCCCCCGCCGCGCCGCCGCTCCTCCACGAGGGCAACTCCATCCTCCGCGGTGGCGAATAGAGCCCCTCGCCCCCGCTCTCACCCGTCACCCCCACCCCGGCACCGGAAGGGGACATCCCGCATGCGCTTCCGCCACCCCGACGGTTCGACCGTCCACCTTGCGTACTGCACCAACGTCCACCCCGCCGAGACCCTCGACGGCGTACTGGCTCAGCTCCGCGACCACTGCGAGCCCGTACGCAAACGCCTCGGCCGGGACCGTCTCGGCATCGGTCTGTGGCTGGCCGGGCCCGCCGCGCACGCCCTGTCCACCGACCCGGCGGCCCTCCGCGGCCTGCGCACAGAACTCGACCGGCGCGGCCTCGAAGTCGTCACCCTCAACGGCTTCCCGTACGAAGGGTTCGGCGCGCAAGAGGTCAAGTACCGCGTCTACAAGCCGGACTGGACCGACCCGGAACGCCTCTCCTACACGACCACCCTGGCCCGCCTCCTCGCCGCACTCCTCCCCGACGACGTCACCGAAGGCAGCATCTCCACCCTTCCGCTGGCCTGGCGCACCCCGTACGAGCAGCACCCCACCGCCGCGACCACGGCCCGCACCGCCCTCGCCACGCTCGCGGAACGGCTCGACGCCCTCGAAGACCTGACCGGCAAATCGATCCGCATCGGCCTGGAACCCGAACCGGGCTGCACCATCGAAACCACCGCCGACGCCATCGGCCCGCTGACCACGCTCGCCAGCCCCCGCATCGGCGTCTGCGTGGACACCTGCCACCTCGCCACGTCCTTCGAAGACCCGGCCACCGCACTCAACGCCCTCACCACCGCGCACATCCCCATCGCGAAGGCCCAGCTCTCAGCCGCCCTGCACGCCGAACACCCCCACCTCCCCGAAGTTCGCACCGCCCTCTCCCACTTCGCCGAACCCCGCTTCCTCCACCAGACCCGCACCACCACCCGCCCTCCGGCGACCACCACCCTCTGTCCCGCCCCCGCGGCCGCTGACGCCTACTTCGACGCCGGCCTTCCCGCAGCGGCCATTTCCCTGCGGCCCGCGCCGGCCGACGCCGGCCCTTCTGCAGCTGTCGTCGACGCCGACCCTCCTGTACCCGCTGATGCCCGCCCTTCCACGGCCGCCACCCTGCGTCCTGCCGCGCCTGCCGACGCCTGCTCTCCTGCGGCTGCTACCGACCGTCCTCCTACGGCTACCGGCGCCGACTCCTCTGCGGCTGCCGGTGACGCCTGCCCTTCCTCGGCCGCCGCT
>NZ_JBEZKB010000004.1:0-202583 GCF_040651475.1 Streptomyces sp. NPDC048442 | reverse complement strand
CTCTGCGTCCTGCTGCGACTGCCGACGCCTGCTCTCCTGCGGTTGCTACCGACCGTCCTCCTACGGCTGTCGGCGCCGACTCCTCTGCGGCTGCCGGTGACGCCTGCCCTTCCTCGGCCGCCGCTCTGCGTCCTGCTGCGACTGCCGACGCCTGCTCTCCTGCGGTTGCTACCGACCGTCCTCCTACGGCTGTCGGCGCCGACTCCTCTGCGGCTGCCGGCGACGCCCGCCCTTCCACGGCCGCCACCACCCGCTCTCCGGCGACCGCCACCCCAGCCCGCTCTCCGGCGACCGCCACCCCCACCCCCTCTCACGTCCCCGCGACCGCCGAAGCCTCCCGCCGCCCCACTGCCCCCGCCCTCCCGCCAAACCCTCCTCCCCACACCCACACCCTCCACGGCACCGACGACCTCCCCGAGGCCCTGACCACCACCTCCCTCCCCACCGCCACCCCCTGGCGAGCCCATTTCCACGTCCCCCTCCACACCTCGCCCGCCCCGCCCCTCACCTCCACCCTCTCCGTCCTCCGGGACGCCCTCGCTCACCTCATGGCCCACCCCTCCGGCCATCCCCTCACCCA
The DNA here is from genome assembly GCF_040651475.1 of Streptomyces sp. NPDC048442. Taxonomy (NCBI): domain Bacteria; kingdom Bacillati; phylum Actinomycetota; class Actinomycetes; order Kitasatosporales; family Streptomycetaceae; genus Streptomyces; species Streptomyces sp. NPDC048442. The sequence continues at coordinate 202,003 of NZ_JBEZKB010000004.1, read as the reverse complement.
CCACCTGGAGGTCGAGACCTACACCTGGCAGGCCCTCCCGCCCGAGCTCCGTCCCCGTACCCGCGCCCAACTCGCCGACGGCATCGCCGCCGAACTCACCCTCGCCCGCGACCTCCTGACCGACCTGGGCCTGAAGGAGCTCCCATGACCCGACCGCCCCAACAGCCTCCCGAGCTCCCCGAGCCCCACAGCAGCCCCACCCCAGCGCCGGCCCTCACCCCCCTCCTCGTCCTGGACGTCGTAGGCCTCACCCCCCGCCTCCTCCACCACATGCCCCGCCTCAAGAGGCTCGCCCGCAACGGTTCACAGGCCCCCCTCACCACCGTCCTCCCCGCCGTCACCTGCTCCGCCCAGTCCACCTTCCTCACCGGCACCACCCCCGCCGAGCACGGCATCGTCGGCAACGGCTGGTACTTCCGCGAACTCGGCGAAGTCCTCCTCTGGCGCCAGCACAACGGCCTGGTCTCCGGCGACAAGATCTGGGACGCCGCCCGCCGCACCCACCCCGGCTACACCGTCGCCAACATCTGCTGGTGGTACGCGATGGGCGCCGACACCGACATCACCGTCACCCCCCGCCCCGTCTACTACGCCGACGGCCGCAAGGAACCCGACTGCTACACCCGCCCCCCGTCCCTCCACGACGAGCTGACCGAGAAACTCGGCACGTTCCCGCTCTTCCACTTCTGGGGGCCGGGCGCGGACCTCACGTCCTCCCGCTGGATCGTCGGCGCGACCCGCCACATCCTCCGTACGAACCACCCCGACCTGGCCCTCTGCTATCTCCCGCACCTCGACTACGACCTCCAGCGCTACGGCCCCGACGACCCCCGGGCCCACCGCGCCGCAGCCGACCTGGACGCCGTCATGGCGCCCCTCCTGGACGACGCCGAGGCCGAGGGGCGTACCGTCGTCGCGCTCTCCGAATACGGCATCACCCGGGTCTCGCGCGCCGTGGACATCAACCGGGCCCTGCGCCGCGCCGGCCTGATCGAGGTCCACACGCAGGACGGCATGGAGTACCTGGACCCCATGACCTCACGGGCGTTCGCCGTCGCCGACCACCAGATCGCGCACGTCTACGTACGCCGCCCCGAAGACCTCGAAGCGACACGGGCCGCGCTCGAAGGGCTCGACGGAATCGCCGAACTCCTCGACGACGAGGGCAAGAAGGCGTACGGCCTCGACCACCCCCGCTCCGGCGAACTGGTCGCCGTCGCCGCCGCCGACGCCTGGTTCACGTACTACTACTGGCTCGACGACGCCCGCGCCCCGGACTTCGCCCAGCTCGTCGAGATCCACCGCAAGCCCGGCTACGACCCGGTCGAGCTCTTCCTCGACCCCCTCGACCCGTACGTACGACTCAGGGCAGCCGCCGCTGTCGCCCGCAAGAAGCTCGGCATGCGCTACCGGATGGCGGTGGTCCCCCTGGATCCGACACCCATCCGCGGCAGCCACGGCCGCCTCCCCGCGAGCGACGACGAAGGCCCGCTCATCCTCTGCTCCACCCCCCACGCACTCACCGGCCGCACCGCAGCCACCGAAGTGAAGGCCCTGCTGCTCCACCTGGCGGGCCTGCAGTGACACCCACGCGTCCCCAACCCAAACCCGTACGAGGAGCCCGCATGCCCCACCACACCAGCAAGGCCCACGACCCCGAGCTCACCCACCGCCTCTCCAGACGGAACATGCTCGGAGTGGCCGCCGGAACCACCGCCGCCGCCCTCCTGGGCGCGGCCGCGACTCCGGCATTCGCCGCCGAAGCCCCGCAGGCCTCCCGCGACAAGGGCCACGGCGGGCAGCCCGTACTCCCGCCCGGCCGCCTCGGCGTGCAGCTCTACTCTCTGCGCGACAAGGTCGCGGCCCTCGGTTTCGCCAAGGTCTTCGCCGAGCTGGCGCTCTACGGCTACGACGAGGTCGAGTACGCCGGCTACACCCAGGGCTCGGCCGGCCCCCTCACCCTGCCCGAACTCCGCCGCCTCACCCGCGACCACGGCCTGCGCGGCATAGGCAGCCACGTCGGCTACTACGACAACAACCCGAACGCGTACACCTTCGCCCAGAACCTCAACAAGGTCCTCGACGACGCCCAGACCCTCGGCCTCCAGCACATCGGCACCGCGTCGGGGCCCTGGCGCTACGGCACGACCGTCGACGGCTGGAAGCGCTGCGCCGAGGAGTTCAACACGTACGGCGAAGCGGCCCGCGAGCGCGGCATGAAGTTCTACCAGCACAACCACGCCGAGGAATTCTCCTTCGCCACCGACAAGCCGGGGACCCGCCTCTACGACGTGCTCCTCGCCGAGACCGACCCGCACCTCGTGCACCTGGAGATGGACATCTACTGGGCCTACGTGGGCCAGTTCCGCTTCTCGAAGAGGGCCGACGGCACCCCCGCCCCCTTCGACCCGCTCCGCTACGTACTCAAGCAGCCCCACCGCTACCCGCTCTTCCACGTCAAGGACGGCGAGCACGACGCGGCCGCCCGCGACGGCTACCGCATGACCGACGTCGGTGACGGGGACATCGACTACAAACGCTTCATCTCCGCGGTCAACCGCACCCACCACGGCCGCCGCGACCACCACTGGCAGGTCGAACACGACAACCCCACCGATGCGTTCGCCTTCGCCCGGAAGTCCAGCGCCCACCTGCACTCCCTGCGCGAGCGCCGCGACTGACACGCAACGGCGGGCGAGGAGGCGAAGCGGCCGACGAGGCCGACGAGGCTGCGGGGGCTGCGGCGGCTTGCAGGGGCCTGCGAGGACCTGTGAGGACCTGCGAGGGCTTGCGAGGCCCTGCGAGGGCCGCTCACCCGATCCCCTGACGATCGGCCGTGAGCGCGAACTCCCGCTCGGCAGCATCCGGCACCGTACGCTCCACCGTCTCCACCAGGAGCGCACGGTGCCGGAGCAACACCTCCCGCCTCCCCTCCGGCGCGAGCAGCAACAGGTCCTCGACGCCCGCCATCATCCGCCGCGACACCTGCGGGTTGCCCATCACGGCCCCACGGATCTCGCTCAGCCCCAGGTCCACCAGATCCGCCCACCCCGGCACGTCCTGCACGAACCGCACGACCCCCTTCGCGTCCCGGTGCCACAGCGCCCCCAGCGGCAGCTCCGCGGCCGCCGACAGGAACTGCACGATCCGGTCGAGCGCCTGCACGGCCGTTGTCGGATCGTGCACCGCGGGCGACAGCGCACGCAGCGCGATGTCCGCCAACTGCCGCAGCCCGAAGCCAAGATCCTGGTGAAAGGTCCGCTCCACCCCCACGGACACCGAGTACCGCAAGGCCTTCGGCGTCACACCCTTCCCACCATGCACAGCGATCATCGGGGTCCCCGGCACCACGAAGTCCCCGATCCGCGGAATCAACCGCAGCACCACACCCCGCCGCCGAGCCACCCGTACCAGCCGCGCGATGTGCACGTCCCGCAGCACCCCGGCCCGCCCCTGGTGCGCGAACCGCGCGACCTCCTCCCCAAGCCCCTCACCCTCACCCTGGCCCTCGCCCCCGGCCCCGCCCGTCTCCCACGTCCCTGCCCACTCCGGCCTCCTCAACAGCGCCATGGACTCCCGGCTGATCCGGTCGATGACATGGCTGACCCGCATCAGCCGCAGCGTCGAGCTCACGTACGCGATGAACAGCAGCAGACTCAAGCCCACCATCACCATGGTCAGCGCGCTCTGCACCAACGGCACGGAACTCACGAGCTCGGGATCGGTCTCGCCGTCGTACGCGCCCATGACCAACAGCGACAGCACGAACGTCGCCAGGAACACGGCGAACGTCAGCTTGGTGATCCGGCTCCGTACGAAGATCCGCACCACCCGCGGACTGAACTGCCCGCTGGCCATCTGCACGGCCACCAGCGAGATGCTGAAGACCACACCGATGAAGGTCATCATCGCGGAGCTGACGCTCGTGATGATCGTCTTGGCGTCCTCGGCGAACCCGATCAACCCGGCGACGGCGTCGAAGTCCCGGTCGGCCTGCAGGAGCGTGACGATCTCGGTGTCCAAGAATGACGCCAGCACCCAGAGCACCACCACGATCGCCATCCCTGCGGTGGGCGCGAACCAGAAGGTGTCCCGCAGATGCTCGCGCAGCGGCGAGAGGGCGCGTGGCCTGCGGTAGCGCGAACCGCTTGGAGTACTCACCCCGCGAAGCTAGGCCGCACCGCACCCCCTGGGCGGACACCCCTCCGCATGCCACCTCAGTCGTACGTACAACAGTCCTCTGGCCTGACCCATACGGCCCAACACCTCCCGAGGACGGCCCGTCGCAGCCCCGCGAGAAGGGCCACCCTCCGCTGCGGCCTCTACTACGCGTATACGTCCGGCAACACCCTGTATGCCTGGCAGCACAACGACGACCACATCACCTTCAACAAGGCAGCCGCAGGTCACTGACCACGTCAAACGCAGGTGAAACCCACCCCGAACCCCTGGTATTGTTTTCCATGTCGGAACGGGACAGCACAAAACAGCCCCGAACGACAGACACCTTGTCCGGGTGGCGGAATGGCAGACGCGCTAGCTTGAGGTGCTAGTGCCCTTTATCGGGCGTGGGGGTTCAAGTCCCCCCTCGGACACCAACTGGTAGCCCACGGGTTACCGCACAGTGCGGGTTGAGATTCATCTCAACCCGCACTTTTTGTTGTCCGGAGTCGTAGGTGAGGGTGAGCCCGAGCTGCTGGTAGATCGCGGCTTTGTCCTTGAGGTCCGCTTGCCGGACGAGGGCGCCGAGATCGACGGCGGAATGCACGAGCTGGGCGATCTCTTCGCGGGTCATGTGGGTGGCGAGTTTTGCATCTCAGATACGGTGCCCGGCCTGGACGGCATCGGCCTGCCGCCAGGTGTGGTCCCGCTGCCGCAGGAGCCGGTTCGTGCGCGACAGCCACCAGAGGGTGCCGCCTGTTACTGCGGAGGCGGAGGCGGAGGCGGAGGCGGGGGCGATGGCGACGTACATCCAGATCTGGGACCAGAACACGACGAGCAGGAGGAGGAGCATCGCGCCGCCCACCCTGCCCGCCAGCCCTGCTCCCAGGCCTGTGAGTCCGTGCGGCTGGTGACGTTGTCGTTCAGTCCCCAGTGCGGGCGCAGGGTTCAATGGTGGGCCTGCGCCTGCAACCACGGTTCGAATGCCAGAAGATGCTAACCAACTGCTCCAAGGCAGTGCGGACTTGATTCGTGCTACATCGGCAGGTCGGATCAAGACCCGGGGCCAGGAGATCGAACCGGTCCGGTTATGGGCGGCGGTGCTGTTCTACCTCGACAACCATCAGCTCCGCACCCTGGAGATGATCGAGAGGCTGCACCGCAGCGAGAAGGCCATCCACGAGGCGGTCGCCCGTGGAGGTCCCGCCGCGTACGCCGTCCGGGCCGACCGGATCGACCGGACTCGGCCGTGACGGCCGGGTAGCGGCACCGGTAGTGGGGGTGAACCGTGGGGCGACTGTGGTGAGGGACTCTCCTCGCACGGCCCGAGCCGCCAGAATACTTTCATGCAGGATCACAGTCACAGGCACAGCGTCCGCCGGCATCTCTCCTTCGGGAGCTCCGCGCCGGATCCGACCATGACGGATGTGCCGTTGCAGGGGGAGCCGCTGGAAGAGCTCATGCTCATCGGCAACGGCAAGGATGCTGAGGTCATCGTCGTGCTCGGGGACGGAAGGCGGTTTGTCCTGGGCCTGGGAAAGGGGCTGCGGGTACACGGGTGCCAGGGGCTCGTGGTCGAGACCGTTCCCTGGGGCGACATTTCGATGGTGGTCCGGTATTCCGGTCCTGGCCTGGTCATCAGTCGGATGCGGTGCGAGGTGCCGAAGTGGGCGGGGTGTGATCCTGAGGAGTTCGACGTGGATCTCCGCCGGTGGGTGGAGTCCGGTGGCCGGGAAGAGCTGGCTTGGGCACTCGTGGTGGAGATTGAGCTGGCAGGCTCACCGTCGTCGGGTGCGGAGTGAGTGGGACCAGGACGGGGCGGGCGTTGTCAGAGGGGGCCTCTAACGTGAAGGTATGAGGCTCGAAGCGGAGATCGAGAAGGCGCATGAACTGCTGGCGTGTGTGCCGGGGTTGCGGGTGGTCGCGGCGGAGGAGTCCGTGCGGTTCCGGGGATTCGAGCTGGTGTCTCTTCTTGAACTGAGGGAGGGCGAGGTCCTGGAGGCGGGGACTCTCGGCGCCCGGGGTGAGGCACGGGCGCGGGAGCGGTTGGGGGTGCGGGAGTGGGGTGGTGACCGGTGGGAGGAGTTTCACCGGGGTTACTGGATCACGGGTCCGGACGGCAGCCCGATCGGGACCTTGACGGTGGACACGATGCCGCGCGGTGGGAACATGCTCGGCCTGGGGTCGCTGTACGTCCGCCCGGGCATGCGAGGGCGTGGGATCGCGGGCGCCGTGCTCGACGCGGTCTACGCGGCGGTGTGCGCGGCAGGGCTGAACGGCATCCGGCTGAGCACGGACTGGCTGTGGCAGGCGCCGGTCCGTTACTACCTCGCCCGGAGGATGCGCGTGGCGATGTGGAAGCACGACCTCGTCTTTGAGCGCAGTCGGCACCGTGCACCGTACGAAGTGCGCAGCACGGCGGGGGAGTTCACCTATTTCGTCAGGCGGGACGGGCGCCTGCGACCCGTGCTGCGTGCCGGGAGGGACGGCGGTCTGCTGGTCCTCGACGAATTGCCCGGCGCTCTGCGGACCGATGTCGACGAACGCCGGGCACGGTGGGATCTCATGGACGAGGTGGGCACCCTGGCCCTGCATCTCGCCGTGGCTGGGCATCCGCTGGTTCGCGGGGCCGAGGAATGGGAGGCGGCCTGGGAGCACAGCGACTTCGGGGCGCCGGAAGGACTGGCGTACAAGATCTTTCACTGGGAGCAGTACGCCCGGCGCAAGGGGTACGCGATGCGGGGGCCAGGGCTGGTGCTCGATGCTCGGCTGTTGAAGCCGTCTTGGATGGGGGAAGGGGAGGGGATGGTTCGGGGGTGAGGGGCGGGGTGGCGCGGGCCGTGGCCCAGGTACGGGAGTTGGCGGGTGGGCCGGATGCCCGCCGGAAGTGGGGACCGCTGTCATGCATCCCTTCACGTACACCCGCGTCTCCGACGCCCGTGAGGCAGTCAACGCGGGCTGCGGGGGCGCCGTCGGTCACACCCACCGCACTCGCCCTGCTTGACGAGCGACGAGGCAACTTCGCCCAGGCCCAGCCGGGTGCGGACCGTCAACCAGCTGCACGTCCTCTTGCGTGATTTCCTGCCCGGCGGAGCCCTGGCCCAGATGGTTGCGCGTTCTACGGCACGATGAATTCGGTTGTGAGCGGGGTGATTCGTGGGGGACAGGTATCGTTCACCCCACTGACTGCCCCATTGCCGGATCCGTTCTCGCTGAACGCTCCGCCGCGCCCAACCGCACCCGGACCGTCAACCGACCGGGATGCGGCTACGGCCCCGTTGGGCGGTACCGGGCCCACCACGGGCCCCGGCACACCTGAACAGGTCGACCCGACCGACCACGTCCGACCGGCTGGCGCCGGGCCGACGGACACCGATCTGTGGGCTCGCGCCCGTGTGCTCGACGCGGAAGTGCGGACTCAGACCGGGCGGCCGGTGAGCGTTTGACGGCTGCGTACCCATCTGCACATTGGGGCCGCCCGCGTCGAACAGATCCGCACCCGGCTTCTTGCCGACCCACCAGCCGCCCCACCGACCGACGCTCTCTTGACCAGCCATAACCGTCTGACCGGCCCTTCTTACAACACCCGCACCCCCACTTGACTTGATGCCGAAGCGGAGCGTCCATGGTGGTCACCGGACAGGCAAACACCGCGCCGTACGCGCCGCCCGCTCCGGTACCCGTCCGCTCTCTGCATCGCGGCTGCACCCCGCCCGGGGACCTCATCCCTCCGCACCCTCCTGGGCACCGACGGCCCCTGGAACAGCCACCCGCAGCACAAGAACACCCCACAGTCCCACCGCAAGGCCCCACCGACCTCGGAACAGACTGACATCGCAGACTCGGTCGGACACCGACTCCCGCCGTCATCAAGAGCCGTCATCGAGAAAGGAGGTGGGGGTGTGGCGGCAATGACAGGTCATCCCTTCCTTCGCCACAGGCCACACCCTCACGCGGAATTGGCCGGCACTCAACCGCTTGGCCCGACTGCGCGCGGAAATCCCGCCGTCCTTGGCCGCGTGCGGATCACGCCGCGGCGACGGAGAGCAGGTGATTCCCCCATGGCGGCAGGTCTACGTACAGGCCGCTCCCCTGCAGGTCGGCGCCCGAGCGCTCGTAGTGGCTGTCGTCCATCAGTCCGGTCAACTCCCAGGCGCCCGTGCCGAGTTCCGGCCAGTTCAGCGGTATGCGGGCCTGGGCCTGGCGGCCGGAGAGGTTGACCACGGTCAGGAAGTGGCCGGCCGGGCCCGTCCAGCAGGAGGTGACGAGTCCGTCGGCGCTGTCGTTGTCGCCCCAGCCGTGCGCCGCCAGCAACTGCCAGCTGCCGGACCGCATGCCACTGCTGTGGACGGCGGTCAGGAGTCGCTCGTGGAAAGTGCGGAGCTCCAGGTCCGGGGCCTCGTCGGGACGCCGGTCGAGGAAGACCGGCAGATGCACCCGGCGCCCGGTGAACTGGCCCTCGTGCCAGAGGGTCGCGCCGGGCAGGGTGGCGATCAGTACGGCGGCGGCACGTTCCTTGTCGGGTGCGAGGGTGAGGGCGGCACGCGGTTCGTCGTGGTTCTCCAGGAAGCGGACGAGGCGGCGCTGGTAGTCCTCGCCGGCACCCAGATGGGCGCGGACCGAGGCGGCGCTCTCGTGCAGGATCCGGTCGTAGAGGCGCTTGTCGTAGCAGAAGTCGAACCCCTGCTGCTGGAGGGGCCATTCGAGGTCCCAGTACGCCTCTGCCGCGAAGATCATGCGGGGGTGGGTGCGGTGCACCGCCTCGATGACCTCGGGCCAGAAGTCGGTGTCGGGGACCGGTCCCGCGCGGCTGCCCCAGGTGCGGGCGAAGACGTCGTTCATCAGCAGCATCGCCATGTCGCAGCGGACGCCGTCGCACTGCCGGCCGATCTCGGTGAGGGTGTCGGTGGTGGCGCGGCGCAGCTCGGGAGCGAAGGCGTTGAGCTGGACGACGTCGGGCCAGGGCGCGAAGTAGGGGTCGCGGCCGCGGGCCAGGACGGCCTTCCCGGTGTCCAGGAATCCTGCCGGGTCGCGGCGTGCGTCCTCAGCGTTGCCCTGGACGAAGTACTCGGGGTGCTCGGTCGCCCAGGGGCTGTCCGGGGCGACGTGATTGGGCACGTAGTCGAGGAGCAGCCCCACCCCTCGCGCGGCCAGTTCGCTCCGGGCCACGGCAAGGCCCTCCGGCCCGCCGAGTGCCTCGTCGACGGTGTAGTTCCGGATGCAGTACGCGGAGCCGGCGATGTCCTGCTCACTGACGCCCGGCAGCGCACTCTCGAAGGCGGTGCGCAGGGACGGGTCGGCCAGGGCGATGGCGCGCCCCGCCGGGCTGCGCTCCCACACACCCATCAGCCAGACGGCGTCCGTGCCGGGCGGGGTGATCTCGTCCCACAGGTCGGCGGGCACGTCGGCGAGGGTCGCCGTCTTCACGGATTCACGCAGCCAAACACGGGTGTTGACCTCGTACACAACGGGTTGCGCGGGCAGTTCGGGTCGTCCGGTCATCGCCGGTTCCTCCCTCGGGGGCCGGGGCGGAAGCCGCCCGGCCCTCTGCTACTCGGTCTTCCACAAGGCGTTGTCCGGAATGCTCTTGTCGGGCACCCGGACCTGGATGATGGACGGGCTGCCCGAATTTTGCAGAGCCCCCGCCACCGCTTCCTTCAGCTCCCTGTACGTGCCGACCTCCCACCCTTGGCAGCCGAACACCTCGGACAGCCGGCTGTAGTTCCACCGGTGCAGGACGCACGGCTTGTAGAAGGCGTCGCCCGAGTGGAAGACCCCCGCATCGGCGAGCCACTGCTCGACGGCGTACACGCCGTTGTCGATGACGAAGATGATGGGATCGAGCTTGAACCTGGTCTGTGTCGAGAGGCATTGGGCGGTCATCTGGAAGCCGCCGTCGCCCTGGAACACCATCACCCGCTGGTTCGGCTTCTTCGCCAGGCAGATTCCCGTCGCGGCCGGCGCGCTGTAGCCGATCGAGGAGTACGACGACTGGACGATGAAGCTTCCCGCGGCGGGCACGTCGAGCAGCAGGCTCCCGAAGTAGTTCATGCTCGCGTCGGCACTGATCACGGTGTTCCGGTCGATGTACCGCTGGACGTACTCGTAGAACCCCTGGTACGTGATGATCTCGGAGTCGCTCACGGCGGGCGCGCTGCGGGCGGGGCGCTCGGGGAGTTTCCGGGACTTGGGCCTGATCTTCTCCGCGAGGATGCCGTCAAGGAGGTGTTCGAGGGCGACGTGGCCGCCGAAGAAGGTGCCCAGCTTGACCGCCTCGAACGAGGCGAAGGCGGTCCTGTCGTAATCCGGTTCCCAGCCCAGGGAGTTGATGTCCGTCAGCCACACGCCGAGGGCGAGGACGAAGTCCGAGGTGGCGGCGAGCTCCAGGACGGTCTCGGACGAGGCCTGGCCGTCGAGCACTCCGGCGAACAGCAGATCGTCCTCGGACAGGACGGCCTTGCTGAGGAGTTCCGTGACGAAGGGGATGTTCAGCTGCTGGATGAGGCGCGATGTCTTGTCCTGGAGCCCGTACCGGTCGACCTCGGGACCCACCCAGACGAGCGGGTTCTCGGCGGCTTCGAGCCGGGCGCGGATCCGCTCGACCGACTGCTTCAGGCTGTCCCGGTCCGACAGGGGCCTGGCCGGTTCGAGTGTGCCCCTGGGGGGCTCGCACTCGAGGTCGATCATGTCCTGGAGCAGCTCGATGTAGACCGGGCGGCGCTCGCTGATGCAGGTGCGCAGGGCGTGGTCGATCAGGCCGGGTGCGAGGTCCGGGCTGTCGATGCGGATGCACACGGCCGTGATGTGCTCAAAGCACTGCATGTCCGTTGCGCGGCCGGAGATGAAGTGGTGTGCGCTGAAGCCGGTCTGCTCGAAGACGATGGTCTTCTTGACGCTCGGCGTGCCGTTGATGAGTACCAGCGGCACCCTCTCGACATAGGCACCGGCGACGGCGTTGACGGCGCACAGCGCGCCGGCGGAGTAGGTGACGCACAGGGCGCCGATGCCCTTGAGTCGTGCGTAACCGTCCGCCGCGTAGCCGGCGTTGACCTCGTTGACCTCCTCGATCAGCTCGACGCCGCTCGGCGCGACGTACCGGTTGAGCCATTCGATGGAGTAGTCGCCCGCGATGGCGAACAGGTGGTCAAGACCCAGCTGGTGGAGCCGGTCTATCAGGTACCGCCCGACGGTGGAGCGCTCTGGCATGGCGTAACTCCTCTGTGATCAGTGGTCAGTACTCGCGTGCACCGCCGAAAAGTCGGGACAGGTAGATGTCGAAAATGGCCGGGCACTTGCGCTCCGGATACCGATGCAGCATGAAGTCCTTGAAGGCGGTGCCCGTGAGGCCGTCGCCGGCGGCCTGCCGGGCGGCCTCCAGGTACTCGATGTTGCGGGCGACCTCGTTCTTGTCGGCGGGCAGGCCGTGGCCCGGCAGGAAGAGCTCGTACTCCGAGACAAGGAGGTCCTGAAGCACCCGGATCCAGCGGCCGAGCTGCGAGGTCAGATACAGATGGGTGCCGCTGTAGAGGAGGTCCTGGGCGAAGTACACGCCCAGTTCCGGAAGTCCGAGGGTGAGGTGGAAGTCGGTCTCGGTGTCCGTCACCCGGTTCAGGACGTAAGCCACCCCGTCGATCGTCTCCTCTCCCGGACTGGCGACCTGCTTGGGGACGACGACGTGCTCCGTGAGGAGGCCGCCGAGCTTCCAGTGGTCGGCGAGGGAGTCCTCCCCGTGTTCATGGATGAAGGTCATGGTCTCGGAGAGGGCGTAGACCGTGACGTCACGGAACGCGGCACCCAGGCCGAACCAGTGGTCGGGGTGCCGGTGGGAGAGGTAGAGCCGGTCGATCGGCTTGCGCAGGCTGTCCGCGTACGCCCGGAACTGCCGTGCGTACGGGGCGAGGAACTGTCCGTCGACGAGTACGAGGGAGTTCCTGGACTCGACGATGTGCGTCGCGTTCGCGAGGTGGCCGTCGCCGAACGAGGAGACGAAGGTGTGCACGCGGACGTCGCCCGCCTGCTTCACGACCATGACGATGGGGTCCGACAGCTGAGCCGGCATCCAGGACCTCCCTGATACGGATACGGGGCGGGGCAGAAGACAGGGACGGGGCTACGCGGCGATCCGCGTGTGCAGTTCCTCGAGCGCCGCCCTCGCGACGTCGTACGCGCTGTCCGCACCCCGCACCGGGTAGTCCTCACCGGGCCGCCAGAAGCGCCTGCGGGCCATCCGCATGGAACTGACGAACGGTGGGATCGCGTTGAACACCTCGATCAGATACGGCCCGTGGTACACCGGCTCGATCTGGTTGCGTACGACGTCCCACGGGATCCAGCTGTCCTTCACCGCACCCCGGTCCGGCGCCGAGATATGGACGTAATGCAGCCGGTTCTGCCGTACGGCGCGCGCGATGTTGTTCCGGAAGACCGAGGGGCCCTGGCTCTCCATCAGGACCTGCGCGGTGTCGATCGTCACGCCGCCCTGGCGGTGTTCGAGCTTCTCCAGGAAGTCGAGGACCTCCGAGACCATGTTGGGCGGGGGAGTCTCCCAGCTCTTCACGGGCTCGATGGCGAGCTTCACCTCGCGGGCCGCGGCGTACTCCGACAGCTCCTCGAAGACTCCACGGGCCGCCTGGAAGCGCGGCTTGATCCACTCCTGGAGGGCGTCGCTCCACAGTGGCTCGCCGTCGTCCGTGAGCGGGAAGACGCCGTAGGGGTAGAGGAACGGGCCCGACATGATCGTGTCGCCGCCGCCGCTCAGGGCACGGGTGATGTCGACGCGCGATTTCAGATACCAGAGGGCCTGTGCGCGTTGTTCCGCGTAGGGCGAGGTCGGGTCGAAGGTCCGTGTGGTACCGACGTTGGTGGTGAACCTGGCCTCCCGCAGGCCCGCCTGGTCGAAGGCCTTGCGCAGAGCGATGTAGCCGTCGAGTTCGAGCTTGTGGTCGACGGTTTCGGGTTGGGCGGCGATGTGTACGTCGAAGCCGGCATAGCCCATCTCGGTCAGGGCCTTCAGATGGTTGATCAGGGTCTGGGTGTAGCGGGAGTCCTGCGGGCGCAGATCGGCCGTGAACATGAAGAAGCTGAAGTACACGTCCCGGTCGAGGTGCGGTGTGAGTCGCCGCGCCAGGGTCACGTCGTTCATCGTCCGTCACCAGCCCAGTACGTCGGTGAGGTAGGAGCGGGCCTTCTTGGCGTACTCGAGCGGGTTCGCCTTGCGGGGGTCCTGCTCGGCCTCCACCACCAGCCAGCCCTTGTACCCGGCGTCGGCCAGTACGCCGAGGAGGGGCCGGAAGTCGATCGAGCCGTCGCCGGGCACGGTGAAGACACCGAGCTCGACGGCCTCCTGGAAGGACAGTCCTTCCTCGCGCACCCGGCGGACGACCTCGGGCCGGATGTCCTTCATGTGGACGTGGCCGATGCGGTCGGCGTGCGCCCTGGCCAGATCGAGAGGGTCGTCGCCGGCGAAGGTGAGGTGGCCGGTGTCCAGGAGGAGGTGGACCAGGGCGGGGTCCGTGGCGGCCAGGAGCCGGTCGATGTCGGCGCGGGTCTGGACGCCCGTGCCCATGTGGTGGTGGTAGCTGAGCCGCATCCCGGCCGAGGTCGCGATCTTGCCGAGCTCGTCCAGGCCCGATGTCAGGGCGTCCCACTGGGCGTTGGTGAACTGCGGGCGGTTGGCGAACACGTCGACCGGCAGCAGATGCGACGAGGCGCCGAATTCGGCCACGACCAGCTCGGACCCGCCCAGGGCCCTCAGATGCTCCAGCGTCTCCTCGAAGGCGGCGATCGTCCTGTGCCGCATCTTGGAGATCGTGAAGTACGTACTCGTCCACGGCTCGGAGATCTCCAGGCCGCGCAGGTCGAGGGCGGCCTTCAACTCGGCGGCGTCCGAGGGGTACTTGTGGCCGATGCTGCAGCCCTGGAAGCCGGCGAGCGCCATCTCGCTCACGGCCTGTCCGAAGGGGATGCCGGCGTCGATGGTCGGGAAGTCGTCGTTCCACCACAGGGTGCAGCAGATGCCCAGCTTCACTTTGTCCGGGCCGAGGCGGCCGGTGAGATCCGTCATTTCGTGGCTCCCTTCAGATAGCGGTCCTCGATGCGGGGCGGCTCGGCCCAGGAGCCGTAGCCGGGCGCCTTGGCGCCAGGAGGGTTGGCGCCGATGGCCCGCCAGAGGAGTCCCTCCTGGTAGGAGGCGGCGGTGACCGTGGAGGTCTCGCCCCCCGCACGGGCTCCGTAGCGGTCGGTCCACTCGGGCGGCAGCGCGTACCACGTCCCGGCGAACCAGAGTTTGATCACATGGCGGGCGACCGGGCCGAGTCGGTCGTCACCGAAGATCCGGTGGCGCAGGGCCCGGTCGAACACGTCACGGTCGAGAGCGGTGCGCTGCTGTCCTCCGGCGTCGCTCCGGGCGGACAGGTGCGCGTCCAGGAGAGCGACGACGGCCTCGTCACCGCAGGCGGCCCGCACCTTCGCCAGGTACTTCTCGGCCATGCCGGTGCCGAGCAGAGCGGTCTCCTCGAAGGCGGTGAGGTCGACCGACAGGGAGAGGAAGCCCTGGAACGACGGGCCGGTCATGGAGTCACCGCCGGGATCTCGAAGGTGGGTCCCGCATGCCTGCCACCGCTGCCCGGCAGCGGGTTGCAGATCAGTCGGTTGAAGCCGTCGCGGAGGCGGAACATGGCACGGACGGCCTCCTCCAACACCTGTGGCCTCCCGTTGAACGCCTGGGTGAGCAGGGCGAGGAAGCCGCCGTACTCGGCGTTGAACCCCTTTGCCGCGGCGGCGAGTTCCGAACCCTGCGGGTAGTCGGCGAGCCGGGCATTCACCTTCACCGGGAACACCTCGTCCCAGTCCACGCTCAGCGGTGCCCCCGACGGTGCGTCGGGCTTGTCGCCCACCTCGTAGTAACGGCCCAGCTGCAGCTGCCGGAACCGGTAGTAGTGGGCCAGCTCCCCGGCCGTGTCATGGATGCCGGCGTCGAGGCCCTCGCCCTGGTCGGCGATGAAGTTCAGTGCCCGGCAGGCCGACTCCAGGTCGGTCACGACGATGACGTCCCCGCCGCCGGAGTAGAAGTACTCGGAACTCACCTGGCGTGCCGGGTCTCCGCAGAAGAGCTTCCCCTGCTCGGCGGCCGCCACCTTCTCCAGCCCTTCGATGATCTCCGCGTAGAACTCGCCGATGCTGTAGAAGCGCATCTTCTCGGCGGTCGGGCTGGAGACGAGCTGCGGCCCCCCGCTCTCGGGCAGCGCGAGCAGCCGCTCGGCGTCGGGCGCCCGGCGCGGCCGCTCGATCATGCAGAACGTCTCCACCGCCTCCGGCGACAGCGGCCGCAGGTCGACGGTGAAGTCCTCCTCGCCGTCCGGGAGATAGGCCGGATAGGGCGGTACGAAGCCGGGGCGGGTCAGATCGGGCTGCCCGCCGACGGCATTGAGGACGTTGGCGACCAGCGTCAGGTGCAGCATCTCCTCCACCGCGACCACCCGGATGATGTGGGCGGCGTCCGAGTTGGTGGTGGACTTGATGGAGTAGTACGCGGTCAGGTACGGCGGGATCGTCGCGTGCTCCAGCGCCATCGCCGCTTGCAGATAGGCGATCAGCTCGTCACGGTTGTCGATGGTCGACGCGGTCACGGGGCCACCTCCTCCTGAGATCGGCGTGGGGCGGCGACGCTGATCGCACCGCTTTCGGAGTCGAGCTGCGTCAGCATGGCGCGGGCGCTGCGCAGGCACAGGGCGGCGATGGTGAGCGTCACGTTGGACGTGCCCACGGTGGGCATGCTGCCCCCGCCGACCAGGTACAGGTTCTTGTGGTCCCAGGACCGCTGGTCCGCGTCGACCACCGAGGCCGCCGGGTCGGAGCCCATCACATGGGTGCCCGCCAGGTGGTTTCCGCCTCGGATCTCGTAGCCCTCACCGTCGTGGACGGCGTAGCCCCAGAAGGCGGGGTCGTAGACGGTGTGGTCCTCGGCGCCGAGCCGGGCGAAGATCCGCTTCGACAGCTGCCGGGCGAACGCCACCCCGCGCATCGTGTACTCGGGGACGTCGTAGGTGAGGATCGGCCGCATGTTGCCCAACTGGTCGGTGTAGGCGGGGTCCACGGTGACGCGGTTGCTGGGATTTGCCGGGACCTCGACCATGAACGCCAGCTGCAGCTGACGCGAGACCCGGTCCACCAGGCCCTGGCGCAGCGACTCGCCGTAGCGGCCGCCCGAGTCCACCAGGTCGACCAGGTCGCTCATCGGCGCACCGCGGGCCCAGCCCCAGCCGTCGTTGTGGATGTCGACGCTGAACGCGGCCTGGCGGCGGCGGAACCGGCCGCCGCGCAGATCGGTGATGCCACCGGTGCAGACGGTGCCGCGGAAGGTGCCGGCCACCTCGGGCAACAGGGCCCACGCGAGCAGGTACGCGTGGTCCATGAAGTTGCGCCCCATCAGGCCGCTGGAACCGCGCAGCCCGGAGGCCAGCATCAGCCGGGGGTTCTCCACCGCGTTGGCGGCCAGGACGAACAGCCGTCCGTGCGCCTTCAGGGTGGTGAAACCGGGGCGGTCGGGGGAGTCGTAGCGGCGGTACTCGATCTCGGTGACCCGGCCGGTCTGCTCGTCGATGTGCACCTTGTGGGCCACGGCCTGGGCGACCAGGTCGACCCGGCCGGTCCGCAGAGCGATGGCGAGGGTCTTGCCGGCGTTGTACTTGGCCTGCACCGGGCAGATGGGCACGCAGTTGTTGTTGCCCTGGCAGCGCTCGCCGACCTCGACCTGGTAGGTGCTGACCGCCCCCTGCGGTACGTAACCCTTCCTGCCGTCGTAGGCCGGGTTGGGTATCCCGTTACGCCCCTGGGGGAATGGCCGGACCTTCAACTCCTTCTGGTCGCCGTCGAGTTGGACCGTCATTCCGTCGAGGTCCCTGGCGACCATCCGGTCCAGGTACGACAGAGGAATCCCCTTCATCGGGAACACGTAGTCCTCGTCGAAGGTCATCCCGAGGTACGCCTGGTCCGCCACGTCGGCGGAGACGCCGATCTCGCGTTCCGCCTCGTTGTAGTACGGGGCGAGGTCGTCGTATCCGAGCGGCCAGTCCCTGCCCTCGCCGTGCAGCGTGCGCATCCGGAAGTCCTCCGGGAGCATCCGCAGCGTCTTGCCCTCCCAGTGCATGGTGGTGCCGCCGAGGACCCTCGTGTAGGTGGTGTCGGTGGCGAAGGGCCCGCTCTGCACGAGGTACGACGAGGCGTCGGGCGTGCCGGGGACGATGCGGCGTGCGTCGTTGCCGCGCGGCATCGGGGCGTTGGCGACGGCCGGGTAGGGGGACTGGTTGTCCTTGTCCGTGGTCGAGTAGAAGCGGTCGAGGTACTTCTCGTACGACCGCAGGGTGAGGTCCTCGGCCGGGCCCGCTTCGAGCAGCAGCACCCTCTTGCCGGCTTCGCTCAGGCGGGAGGCGATGAGGGCGCCGGAGATCCCGCCGCCCACGACGACGGCGTCGTAGAGGACCTCGGCCGTCGCCGCGGGGTCGGTGCTGTGCGTCGCTCCGGTGGGGAATTTCTCGTACATGCGGCTGTCACACCGCCTCGGCGCGGGCGCGCATGGCGGACAGGTACGCGGCATAGCTCCACGTCAGGTTGCGCACGCTGCGCTCGTAACCGGTGGCGCTGTCGAACTGCTCGGAGAGCTCCAGGTGGTCGCTGTGGTAGATGACGGCCTGCATCATGTCGTCGCCGGTGGTCACCAGGGCCTCGGCGGCTGCCTGCGGAGTCGTCGACGCGTCGATGCGCGACTGGGCGAAGAAGGGCGTGGACAGCTCGTCCAGCGGGATCGTCCCGGCCGACCTGATCTCTGCGGCCAGCTTGTAGTGCAGCTCGGCGACGTTGCACGTGGACAGGGCCCAGGGGTGGCCGACGAAGTTGGCGTCCGAGGTGTCACCGTCGTAGGTGTCGCCCGGATAGCGGCCGAACAGCGGCCCGATACCGTGCTGTTCGCGGTCCGTCCGGTTGACCGGGTAGAAGGCGGCGCCGCCCTCCTCCCACTGCGAGCGCAGCTGGGCCGCCGTGGCGAGGAGCTTGGTGTCGGTGAAGGACACCGCGCCGTAGAGGGCCGCCTGGACGATGTCGATGTTCGGGTCGTAACCGTCGCCGATCGGGTGCTGCGGCGACGGCTGGGCCCCGCCGCCGGGGTCGGCCATCATGCTCACGTACTTGGTGCCGTCCCAGTGGCCCGCGAGGGCCTCGCCCAGCCACTTCATGGCGGGCTTCAGCCCCGTCGGCTTGATGATGCCGACGATCTTCGTGGCCTGGATCTCCTCGAAGCAGCGCAGCTGGGCGGCGCGGGCGAAGAAGGTCAACCCCTTGTGCTCCTCCCACAGGTTGGTGGTGGGATCCTTGTACACGTCGAGGAGGAAGGCCGTATTGGCGTTCACCAGGTCGACCGCCTGCTTCTGGGTGCCGATGTCGAGCTGGTCGTAGGCGGCCAGGATGGTGATGGACTGCAGGGCGGGGCCGTCGTTCTGCTCGGTCCAGGGGCGGGACTCGCCGTCGAGGCGGAAGCAGGCGTGGCCCTTGGTCGGCCGGGCGTTGGAGTGGCACAGCTCGGCGAACTGCACGTAGTCGTTGAGCGTCGCCACCGTTCCGTCCGCGCCGACGGGCATGCCGGCCCTGGCCACCTCCATGGCCGTGATGGCCCCGTCGCGCACCCAGTTGAAGACGTAGTCCTGGTCGATGCCGGGGGTCTGGTGCGGGAACGACGGGGCGGCGATGACACAGCCCGGCTTCGAATCGCGGGAGTAGTCCTCCGGAGCGGTCGGATCGCGGAAGGTGAAGCCGTTGCTCGCGATGTTCCGGAGCATGAAGGTCAGCATGATCGGTACGAGCGTCTGCGGGTCGACCGCTCCCGGCGCGAGAGAAGTCTGGACGTTTTCCCGCGACCGTACAGTTTCGGCAGGCCGGCTCGTACGTGATCGTATGTCGGGCGTGACGGCGGATTCGGACATGGCTCAACTCCCCTTGTCTTTCCGTTTCCTTTTGAGCGGATCCGGGCAGCGGTCGGCGCGCGCCGGTCAGACGGAGTGAACTATGGGAACCGGGCGTGTCCGTGCACTGTTTCGGTGAAGGGTGCAGGTCAGTGACAGGACCATCGAGCCCACATTCGCATCCGCATTAACGGGGAATGCGTGACTCTGCCCCCCTCCTCCGTACATCCGGAAAGCGTGCGGCACAAATACTTTCCATCCCCATGGGCAGCTCAGAGCTGATTTCGGACGGTCGAAATGGGCTGAGCGTGAGATGGTCATTCCGCTTTGCGATACTTCGCTGATGGTGCCCCCGCCTTTCTTAACGCAAGCTACAGCCGGGGGGAAGGTGTCGCAATAGGGAATCTGCATGTTTCGTACGGGGTTGGGGTTACCGAATGTGGCTCAATATTGCCCGGCATTGCCCAACAACTCACTGTGGGTGTCCGATACTCGGCCGCTCTGTGCGACCTGCGTGTATGCGTGGATCACCCGGCCGGGCGGGCAACCGCGACCGGTGGTGACCCAGCGGCCGGCACCCGTGCAGGCGCGGTCGGCCAGGACAGGACGAGCTCAGACACCCCCATGCTGCCGGCACCTGACTCGGCGCGGCCCGATTTCCTTGGCGAGCGATACAGGGGCACCCACCTGGCTGTCCTCTGCCTCATAAGACCCAGTACCCGCCACTGCCAGAACCGCACAGCCCGTATCGATCAAGAATTACAGGCGCCGCGACGAGGCACGTAAATCATCACGCGTCGAAGTTACCGACAAAAGCCTTGACGTACCCTCGACGTGACAGTAGCTTCCAAAAGGCCACCTTCTGCCGCAATCGGCAACGAGGACTGATTTACTGTTCCGATGGTGCCCTCCATGACTCTCAAGCGTACGGCCCTGGGCTGTTCTGCCGATCCAGGCCGGCCAACGGGAAATCGTCCCAGATATCCAGGGATACGAGGGAGAATTCGAGAACACCTACGCTGTCCTCATGTACGGATCGCCGATGCACGTGAGAAACCCACTGCTCCGGGTCCACTCAGGCTGCCGCACAGGTGACTTATTCCGCTCACGAAAGTCAGGGCATACGCCCTGCAGGACAGCGGCGGATGGAGGCAACGGCGAAGGCTGTCGTGTCGTGGTCGGTGCCGACGCTGACACAGCCGGTGTGAGCTGCGACGTCGTAGATTCCGTACGGGATCACCTTGCCCGCTCCCTGCCGGTCCACGAAGTCATGCTTTTTGACCTGGGCCGGAGCCCCCTTCGGTTCCCACGCACGGCCCCGTTCTTGCAGTGGCCGACCAGCTTGTAGTGGCCGACCAGCTCCTTCTTCTTGGTGGCCACGCTGATCACCGGGTCGCCGGTACTCCTATGCTCCTGGGCCCGGTCGTTGATGCAGCGGAACTGGTCGTCCCGGTCGGGGTGTTGGGCGCCCTCGCGACTGGCAGAGTTCACCGTTGTCCGGAGCATCGTGCGGAGCAAGGGTCTTCGTTGGGCGCCGCTGGTCAACGGGGGGGGAAAACCATGCTGCGCATCCACTTCACCGGTCGAGACCTGGAGAACGTACGGCTGGCGTGCCGCCCCGACCCGCTGTGGGAGATCGTGTGCAGTCTGTGCCGTCTGCAGACGAGCGAGGGTGCCGTTGCCTTCGATCCGTGGCGGCACAAGGTCGGAGGGCTGGTCCGCCAGGGCGGGGTGGCCCGCGGGACGGTGTCGGCGCTGCGCACGCTGGTGCCTCGCGCCGCCTACTTCCCGGACTTCCTCACCCCGCCCGGCGAGGACGGCCCCGACGCTCTCCACTCGGGTATCGACCGGGTCCTCGCGACGCCGCGCCGGCGGCTGCGCCACGAGCTGGCCCTGCTCTCGGCGAGCGGCGGACGGCCGTGGGCGGGCGCGGAGCTGGCACGCGGTGATGTCACGACGCTGAACGTGCTGGGCAGGAATCTGCGCACCTACCACCGGGAGTTCATCGCACCACTGGGGAACCGTATCGGCGCGGCCACGGCGGCGGACCTGGCCCTGCGCACCCGCGCCCTCGTGGACGGCGGGACACAGGCGCTGTTGAACGGTCTGCGACCGATGGCGGTGTGGGAGCCGCCCGTACTGACCGTCGACTATCCGGTCGAGCGCGATCTGCACCTGCACGGGCGGGGCCTGCTGCTCGTCCCGTCGTACTTCTGTTGGCGACGCCCGATATCCCTAGCCGACGATCAACTGCGGCCGGTACTCGTCTACCCGGTCGACAAGTCCCCCTTGCCGTCAGCCGCTTCGACGGCGTCGCTGTCCCGTCTGCTGGGACCCACCCGCGCCGCACTCCTGTCCGAGACGGCCGCGCTGACCTGTGCCACCACCTCCGAACTCGCCGACGCCACGGGTGTATCCCTGCCGAGCGTCAGCCAGCAGCTGGCCGTGCTGCGCGACGGCGGGCTCGTCATGAGCCGACGCGACGGCAAGCGTGTCCTGCACACCGCAACACCCTTGGGCCGTCGGCTTCTTGACGGTTGCTGACGCCACGGAGGTGATCGACGTTTTGGCTGGAGCCAAAACCACACGCGCTCCGAAGTCTGCCCCCTTCACACTGTGGCCTACACGGCCCACCGGCCGGGGGCACCCGTGGGGCACTCAACGGCACCACCGCATTTCGCGTCGGCCGGCCGCCTTCGGTGAGCCGGAACACCCAGGGGGGTTCCATCCATGCAACACCGGCCCCGACGCGGGGGCCTACCTGCGCTCTCACCGGTGGGTGAGCAGCCGCTGACTCGACCGGAATCCTGGGCGGCGGGCAGACAGCCCGCCGCACCCGACGGGAAGGTTCACCCACACTCATGCGTATTCGTCGTACGGCCGGCCTCGTGGCCGGATGCACCACGCTCGCGCTGTTCGCCACGGTCGGCTCCACCGGTACCGCCTCGGCCGCCATCTATCCGTCCGCCTACGGGTGCAAGCCTGGCAACGTATGTCTGTACTACAGCGACATGTCCTCCCCCTCGTTCTCCAGGGAGGGAAACTGGAGCGGCAGCGAGTTCAGCATGCAGATCGTCAACAACGGGGCGCAGGAAAGGGATCAGGACCACATCCGTTTCACCGCCGAGAAGTACTCGCCATCAGCGGGCAAGATGATCAAGTACAAGGGCTGCCTGCACTACGCCACCCCCAATGCGACGGGCGGTCAGTACAAGCTCGACCTCGTGCCGACCAACAGCTACGGGTACACCGTGAAGTCTCTGACATGGGGCCCGGAGTGCGGGTCGGGTGAGGAAGTACTCCAGTTTGCCTGACCGGCCTGCCACCTCCGTCAGAGGTGACGGGAACGAACCGGCCGTCCGTGCACAAGAGCCCCCGGCCATCCTGCCTGGCGCGGGGGCTCCTGCCCGGTCCTGGTCGGGGTGCAGCGGGTGGTCAGGCGGCAGGGTCGACTTCGGGGTGTGTGAATCGCACGGGCTTGCCCAGCGACCGGGCGTAGGCGATTTCGGCTCGGGTGCTGTATCCGATGTAGTCGCCGACTACGAGTACTTCATCAGCGAGCTGGATCTTCGCCCGGTGCAGATCGCCGAGTCGAACCTTCAGAGCCTCGGCTTCGACAGGATCGGACCAAGGTTGGTGCGGTGACTTCATGCGAATGCTCGGTTTGACAACAATCTTGCCGGCTTTGGTCTCCAGCAGATCGGCCTCGTTCATCTCGGTCATGAAGCGGGTGGAGCCGCAGATGACGACGATACGCGGGAGGCGCAACAGCTTCTTCGCGTCAGCGAGCTTCTCCTCGGGGGTGTGCCGTTGCGGGTATGTCACTGGTTCCTCCTGGTGATGTGGTCCAAGGGGTGCCTGACCGAGTGGCCGCACTCCCTGCACACATCGCTCGAAGACGGCAGGGTCACGCAGGGCTAGCACCGCAGGCGGCCCACGACGACGTTCTGCTCGTGTTCGGCCTCCGCGAGCAGTGTCCACGCCGTGCGGAAACGCCAACTCCGCAGGAGCCAGTGCTCACGAAGATGGGGTCTCTACAGCCAACTGCCGGACTGTCCATAGGCGCTGTACCTCAGTTGGGGCGCGGTGGTGGAGACCGCGGAGGTACTCGTTCGCAAGAACGCTTCCTTTACGGTCACAGCCCGCATTTCGTGTGGTGGGTGAGGGGATGCCGAAATCGGCGGAGAGCGTGTGGGTCAGGCGCGGCGGCATACGGTCCGTACGAGCCATCCGGTGGCTGCGAATGCCGCGCCGAGCAGTATCCAGCCAGGTGGGCCCGAGCCGACGACGCCGAGCACGACCACTGTCGGGCCGATGATCTGGGCGCCCGTCGGGCCGAGGCTGAAGACGCCGAGGTAGGTACCGCGCTGGTCCTTTGGGGAGAGGGCATAGCTGATTTCCCAGCCGCCCGCGGACTGCCAGACCTCGCCGAGCGTGTGGCAGACGACGGCTGTGGTGAGGAGGACGGCTGCGGCCACTGCCCCCGACTCCGGGACGAGGGCGAACTGGAGGCATGCGGCGGCGAGGGCGAGGCCGGCGTGGAAGCAGCGGCGGGCTGCTTGCGTGAGGGTGGAGACACCGCGGGCGGCCCAGGGTTGCAGGGTGACCGCGAGGACGGTGTTCACGGCGATGAGGACCGGAATCGTCGCGGTCGGCAGGCTGGTGTGCTGGGAGACCCACAGGGGGATGCCGACGGAAAGCATGACCGTGTGGAAGGAGAGCAGACCGTTGAGGAGGGTCAGGCCGAGGTAGCGGCGCTCCTTGGCCACGGTGCGCAGGAGCGCCCAGGGGGAGGCGGGGGCCTTCCCCGTGTCGCGTGTCCGACCGGGCAGGCGCAGCGCGAGGAGCAGCAGACCGGAGGCCAGGAAGGTCGCGGCGTCCGCGAGGATGATCGCGCGATACCCCCACAGGGAGTCGACCGTCACTGCGAAAGAGGCCAACAGCGCGCCCGAGGCGAGGCCCGCGTTGCGGGTGCTGCGGATCCAGGCCATCGTCGCCACCCTGCGTTCCTCGGTGACGGCCGCGCCGACGACTGTCTGCAGGACGGGCTGGGCGACCCGGTCCCCGAGTGCGATGAACGCGGACGCGGCCAGGTACTGGGTGAAGTTGCCGACGAACGCGTAGCCGACGAAACCGATCAGCTTCCAGAACTGCAGGGCGACCAGCAACCGTCCGGCGCCTGTCCGGTCCCCGAGCACGCTCACCGGAACGGTGGTCAGGAACCCGATCAGGCCGGCGACGGTGAGACCGACGGTGACCTGGGCGTTCGACAGATGTACCGCGCGGGTCAGATAGAGCACCGACCCCGACAGGAAGAGCCCGTTGCCCATGGAGTCGATGAACGACGAGATCATCAGACCGCGCGTCGTCCGGTCGCTCCAGGGTCCGCTGCGGGAGCCGGAGCCCGGCGACGGAGGTTTCCCGGACCGCCGGAGCTGCCGCACGCCCCTCACTCGTCGACCACCCACTTGACCGCGCGGTGGGCCGCTTCCGCCCGCTCGACGGCCTCCTGCCGGTCGGCCCCGGTGGCCAGGACGTACCCCTGGCGACTGCCGGAACCGGCCAGCGGGCCCAGTTCCTGACCCACGCGCGCGGAGAGTTGCACGGTCACCACGCCGGGCAGGCCGCGCGCATCGTCCGGCCCGTCGATCGCCCGGACGACGGTGTTCTCGTACGCGAAGAAGCGGATCGCCGCGGCCTGCGCGGTGGGGGCGTCCCGGGGGGTCGCCACGCCGAGCATCGCGGCGGCCGTCGCCTTCGCCAGCCGTACGCCGGTGACCAGCTCCACCATCTGCCAGATCTGGTCGCCGCCGAAGCGGGTCTGGGTCTCGATCAGGACCGGCCGGCCGTCCTCGCGAATCCTGAACTCGGTGTGCGCGGGGCCCCATTGGTGGCCCAGGGCGTCGAGCAGAGCGGTGGTCGTGGTGGTCACCGCCTCCTGCACGGCGGGGGCGAGGCTCGCAGGCAGCTGGTGCCCGGTCTCCACGAAGGAGGGCGCGCCGGTGGTGATCTTCTCGGTGACTGCCAGAATCTCGTGCTTGCCGTCGAGGGTGAGCGTCTCGACGCTGACCTCCGGGCCGGGAATGTACTCCTCGGCGATGACCGCGGCCCCGTCGGCCGCGGCGTACTCCCAGCCCGGTGCGAGCCCGGCAGGCCCGTCGACGAGACGGACGCCGCGGCTGCCGGAGCCGGCCGCGGGCTTGAGGACGACCGGGGCGGCCAGCTCGGCCTGGAAGGCGGTGGCCTCGGCGAGCGAGCGGCAGGACCGGTACGGGACGCTCTGCAGGCCGTGCCTGTCGAGCAGGGCGCGGGTGAGTAGTTTGTCGCGGCTGTCCCGTACGGCGGGCAGCGGATTGTGGACGATCGAAAGCCGCTCACCGATGCGCGCGGCAGTGAGCAGGTGCTGCTCCGCGAAGGAGAGCACGGCGTCGAAGGGGCCGCTGCCGTGCTGCTCGTGCAGGAAGAGTGCCGTGGACTCCGCGAGAGCGGCGTCCAGACGGTCGTAGACGATCAAGGTGTCGGCGCGCTCGGTCTGCCGTGCGGTGAGGTGGGCGCGTTCCTGGAGGAGAGTGATCCGGATGTCGAGTTCGGCGATGGACGCGAATCCGGAGTCCTTTCCGCCGATCAGCAGCAGGTGCGGGATGGGGTGCGGGACGGGGCGCGGGACGGGGTGCGGGGTCGGCGTCGTCCCGGCGTCGGCGGCCTCCGGCCCGGGGCCCGGGGTGGTCCGTACTGCGACCAGGTCGGTCATCTCCCACACCTGTTCCATGTCCTGGACCAGCTCCGCGGTCGTCCCGGCGACGAGTTCGGCGGAGAGTACCTGCCAGTGTCCCTGCGCCGCTGTCCCGATGGTCTTTCCGGGAGAGTGGTAGACGCTGTGGCTCCGGTAGGAGGCCAGGCCGGTGAGTCGTTCCGGAGCGTGCAGTCCCTCGAAGGTCCCGGTCGCGCGCGGGAAGGGCGTGACGATCCCGAACGGCCTGTCGAACTTCCTTTCCAGGTCGGGTGCTTCGCCGCGCATCACGGCGGCGTACGCGGCCATGAAGGACACCCCGTGCGCCTCCCGGAGCACCCGGGCCCGGTGGCCGCCGGGGCGGATGCCCACTTCGAGCAGCCGCGGGCCCTGCGGAGTCAGGATGAACTCGACGTGGGCCGCGCACAGCCTGAGGCCCATGGCGCGAGAGGCCTGTACAGCGAGGTCGGCCATCTGCCGCTGGGCCGGCGCGGGGGCCCGGCTGGGTGCGTAGCGTGCGAAGTGGTGGAAGTCCTCGCCTCCGAGGTCGGCGCCGGTGAGGACGTCGACGACCGGGCTGGGGTGGGCGACGCCCTCGCGGTCGACGACGAGGTCGACCGAGTGGTTGCTGCCGGCGAGGAACTCCTCGACCTGCAGCGCGGTGAAGCGTTCCGGCAGTTGCTTGGCCCGTACGTGTGCGGCGACCCCGTCCTGCACCCGGGCGAAGACGGTTGCCGCGTCCTGCGGTCCGGTGACGGTGACGACGAACAGGCTGGAGTAGAGGGTCGCCGGTTTGAGGACCACCGGCCAGCCGTGTGTCTCCCCGAACTCCACCACCTCGGCGGCCGAGACGACCGCTTCGAAGCGCCCCGTGCTGTCGGCCCCGATCCCGTCCCGGAACAGTTGCCGCATCAGGTGCTTGGAACGCAGCGCCGCCACGTCCGCGGGATCGAGCGCGGGCAGGGCGAGTACGGCGCACAGCCGCGCGTACTCCTCCACGTACGCCTCGCGGAGATTGAGCACGCACACCGAACCGTCGTGCGGCAGCCCGGCGCTCAGCCCTTCGACCCCGTCGGCCGGGTTCCAGGGGATGACGACGTCGAAGGCGTCGTCCGGTGCGCTCCAGCCGTGCGAGCTGACGTCTCGGATCAGCCCGACCCGCGCGCCCGTCTCGCGCAGGGGCTCGAACTCGCCGTAGCGGGCGTTCCCGAGGAAAAGCACCAGGGGCTGGGGCGACTCACTCAACTTACGACCTCCGCGCCGTCGAACGAGAAGTGCACCTGGCTGAACTCCTCAGCCAGGGAAACGACTTGGGCGGCCACCGCGTCCTGCGCCGCGCTCCGCCCTGAATTCCACGCCGCCTCCGCCATGAGGTCGGCGATGCGCCACATGTCGGGCTGCAGCATGCCGCGCCGGGTGACCTCCTGAACCCCGAGACGCAGCCGCACTCTTCCGTCCACCGGCCGGGCGTTGAGCACCAGTCCTGAGCGCACGAGACCGGCGGCCAGGTCGTATCCCGAACGTGACCGGTGGCGTTCGACGACGAGCACATGGCTGCGGCTCGGGGACGGGGCCTCCGCGGGGGCGTGCAGGCGGAACCCGGCCTCGCCCAGCGCCTGCGCCAGCGCGGCCCGGTTCTCCTGCATCTGCGCCGCATAGGCGGGTGCGTGGGCGTCCATCTCCAGGGTGGTCACATAGTTGGCGAGCGTCGCCCCGGTCGACTGCGAGGAGACCATCGAATTCCCCAGGCGCTCGGAGAAGGCGCGGCCGACTCCTGCGTCGGCGAAGGCGATCATTCCCTTGTGCGCGCCGGGGAAGCTCTTGTGCGTATTGCCCTGGACGATGTCGCAGCCCTCCCCGAGCGGGTCCTGGAAGGCCCCGCCGGCGATCAGCCCCAGGGTGTGCGAGGCGTCGTACACCAGGCGCGCGTCGGTGCCCATGACCGTGCGCAGCTCGCGTACCGGCAGCGGGACCAGGGGCACTCCGTGGTCGAGGAAAACCATCGCCGCGCTCTCGGCGGCCCACATCTCGACGGTACGGGCAAGGTCCACCGTGCCCGACGCGGTGTCCCACGGCAGGTATCCGCTGCGCCGGCCGAGGGACTCCAGCAGGGGGCGGGTGGCGAAGTGGCCGCCGTCGTCCGGCGCGAGGGAGAGAACCAGGTCACCGGGGTTGGTGAGCAGGGCGACCGTGCAGGTGGTGGCGTGCAGGCCGGACAGCGGACGGAAGTCGGTCCAGGCCGCGCCCAGCATGCGGTTCATGGACTCCGCGGCGGCCCGTTCCAGGCTGTCGACCCCCGGGTAACCGGCGGACAGCAGCCCGGAGCGCAGCGTCGCGGGACCAGGTCCCCGTTCGTGCTCCTGGCCTATGAGGTACCGGTCGGCCAGCGGTCCCGCGAGCATCGTCCGGGCCGTGCGGGACAGTACGTTCTCGAAGGCGGCGAGGTTCACGGTCGTACCGACGCGTCGGGCGTCGGCGGCGACCGCGGACAGCAGGTCGCCCTGCGGCCCCGCGCCTCCCCTGGCACCGGCCGGCTGCCGGGGGACCGTGTCGGCGACAGCCAGCCGGCGCATCAGACCGCGTCCTCGCGTCCAGCGGCGCCGGCCGCGTCCCAGCGAGCACGGAAGTCCAGCGCGCGGCTGAGGTAGTCCTCGGGCCGGTGGCCCTGGGCGAACTCCTCGACGACCGCGGCACCGCCGAAGCCGAACCTGCCGAGCGTCTCCAGCGAGCCCCACAGGTCGAAGTCCCCCATACCGATGGGGAGATGGGTGTGGTCGGTGCCCTTGATGTCGGAGATGTGGGCCGTCTGGACGTAGGGTGCGACCGCCTCAAGCGCCTCCTTGTAGTCTCCGCGCGGCAGATGCACCGTGGCGAGGTGCGGGACATCCAGGGTGAGGGCGGTGCCGGTGCTCTCGCACAGGGCGATGTGCTCCTCGGGCTCGAAGATCACATAGCGCGGCCGGTTGGCGCCCATGTTCTCGACGCACAGCAGGATGCCCGTCCGGCTCAGCAAGGGCTGGAGCCGGTCCAGCGAGGACCGCAGAATGTCCAGGAGGACCGGGTTGCTGCGCCGGGACTGGTACCCCGGGTGGTACGTGACGCGCTCCACGCCGAGGTCGGCCGCCAGGTGGACGGCGCGGCGCAACAGGTTGATCGACTCGGCGCGCTCGTCCTCGTCGGGGGCACACAGGTCGGTGTGCGGGCCGTACCAGGCGGCGTGCACCGACACGTCGAGCCCATGGGTCTCGATGACGCCGCGCATGCCCTCGACGATGCTCTCGTACTCGGTGGCGGTGGCGCCGAAGAGCACCTCCTGGCACTCTTCCGCGATCTCGAACTCCAGATCGCGGAAGTGGCCCGCCAGGAACTCCAGATGCTCGACGATGTTCGCGGGGTTGTCCCAGATATTGGTGGAGAAACCGATTCGTGGACGGGCCGGGACGAGAGTCTTCGGAATGTCCTGCATCGCGGTCATGGCAAGTCGCCTTTCTTCACAACGATCGGGAGAAACGGTGCGGTGGGGCCGTCGCCTGACGGTTACGGCGCGGTACGAGGGAAGAAGTCGACGAGCAGCGTGTCGCGGACCCCGACACGGGTGCCCGGCGAAGGGGCGAAGGGGGTGACGCCGTGCAGCACCCGCCGGTCGTCGAGGACTATGGCGGCGAAGGGCTCGGTGAGCACGGTCGTGTGGATCGGGCGGTGCTGCAGGTCGTACAGGCACGACTCGGCCCCCTGCACGTCCTCCCGCCGGATCAGCACCTGTCCGACGTAGTGGTGCCCGTCCCGGTGAACCCCTTCCGGAGCGGGATTGCCCTCCGCGCCGGCTGTGGCGGTGACGCGGATCTGGTGGACGCCGCATGTGTCGATTCCCGCGCCACTGCCGGGAAGCCGCTCCCGGAGGGCGGTCACGACGGCATGCAGGGCCGGGCCCGTGGCCACCGAGTCGTCCAGCGGCGCGAACATGCGGTCCACACCGCCGTTCACCGAGTTGACGTTCGTGCCCTGGAAGAACGCGGTGTGCGGAAGCCTCTCCCACCGCTCGCCCACCAGACGGAACGTGCCGTAGCGCCGGAAGCGGTACGGCACGTCGGTCGGCAGGTGCTCATCGGCGGGAAGGTCGTTCCACGAATCGGTGAACTCCTTGACGGCGCCGACGGGCACCGTTTCCAGCGCGGCTGTCAGAACCTCGGGGCCGAGCTGGACGAAGGGCTGCTGCGGCTCGCGCACACCACCGGCAGACACATGATTCATCCCGTAATCCTCATCTCGGACACCATCGGACCTGCCGTCGACGGACCTGCCGTCAGCACTGGGCTTCCGGCAGCCGGACGGCCAGCGAGGTGAGCCCTTCGCCCACGGTGAGCCGACAGCCGAGCCTGCTGGAGTGGGTGCGGGGCTCGGCCGTGTAGTCGAGCATGTCGTCCTCGTCCGCATCCGGTTCCGGCAGTACGGAGCCGTTCACCGCGTCCACGAAGACGTGGCAGGTGCCGCAGACGGCGCGGCCCCCGCACTGACCGACGATCCCGTCGATCCCGTGACCGACCGCCGCCGCCATGACACTGGTCCCGACCGGGACGTCCAGTACGGACAGCGTTCCGTCGGGGTGCAGATAGGTGACCTCCGCCGAGCCCATGTTCAACTCCCCCTGAGCCAGGTCGCATGTGTGCTGCCTGTGGTGCCTGTGGTGCCGGGCCGAGCTGGTGCCGGCCGCGGTTGCAAGATCAGAACAGGGCGGGCACGCACGGCACAAGACCGACTCCGAAGGGCGCTCTCGAATGAGATCAGGGTCACGAAGGCAATTGACTGCATAGAGCGCCAAAAGGGCCCGGGGTGCTGGGGTA
Organism: Streptomyces sp. NPDC048442; assembly: GCF_040651475.1. NCBI lineage: Bacteria > Bacillati > Actinomycetota > Actinomycetes > Kitasatosporales > Streptomycetaceae > Streptomyces > Streptomyces sp. NPDC048442. The sequence continues at coordinate 171,320 of NZ_JBEZKB010000004.1, read as the reverse complement.
CGACCCGGCCCGCGACTGGCTGCCCGAACCGCCCACGAACCACCCCCGCGCCAGAGCAAGCAGGACTGAGCGACCCGCCCCACCGTGCGCACCCTGCGTTCAGGCCGAGGCTTGGAAGACGTACGCCGTCATCGGGGCGGCAACCGGCCCCGGGCCCAGACGAGCGGTCATCTCCCCGACGACGGTGGCCCGGACGGCCGGCCCGCCGCCCCGCTCCTCCACGGCCGCGCGCACCGGCGTCCCGGTGAGGAACCCGGTGGCGACATCGGCGGCCGACGCGGCCCGGCCCTCCAGCGTCAGCTCCTGCTGCTCCTCGACGGCGAACCCGGCGGCCGCCAGGTCGGCGGCCACCACGGCGGGGTCGGCGTAGCCGTGCGGGACCGTCGGGAGGAACCGCGGCGGGTCGACCGGATAGGCCCGCTCCAGCCCGGCCTGCAGCGCGGCGCCGAAGGCGTGCGTGCCGATCGGGCCCCAGGTGTTGAACAGGAACCTGCCGCCCGGGGCCAGCACCCGGCGGACCTCGGTGAAGGCCGCGACCCGGTCGGGGAAGAACATCACGCCGAACTGGCAGACCACCAGGTCGAAGCCTCCGTCCTGGAACGGCAGCCGCTGTGCGTCGGCCTGCTGCCACACCGCGCCCGGGGCCCGGGACGACCCGAAGGCGACCATGGCCTCGTTCAGGTCGGTGGCCGTCACCTCGGCCGACGGTACCGCCGCGAGCAGGCCCGACGTCAAAACGCCCGTACCCGCGGCCAGTTCGAGGATCCGCCGAGGGCGGAGTGCCGACGCCCGGGCGGCCAGGTCATCGGCGAAGGGCCGGAAGACCACCGGGACCAGGTACTGCTCATAGGCCGCAGGCATGGACTCGGACCACTGCCGGTCAGCGTCGATTCCCGTCATTTTCCTCACGGTAGCCGTATCGGCGCACGTCAGCACCCCGGGTATCAGCGCGATCGCGTGACCGGTCGCTACCAGGGCCGGCTTGCCGAGCAGATCGGCCGCGGCGAGGTCGATGCGGACTCCGACTCCGGCCCGGGCGGCGTGCTGGCGCAGCAGCGCCGCCGAGCCGTCGTTGTCCTCGGCCCAGGTCTGGTCGGCCGGCGTCTCCATGCGCACCGGACCGCGCCCGGCCTGCGGATGACCCACGGGCCGGACGACGACCATGCCGTCCAGCCCGAGGAACCGTCGTTCGACCCGCTGGTCAGGGGGCAGCCCCGGCGGCGCATCGGTGACCACAGCGAGCCCGGGAAGCAGGCTCCATCGGAGGGATACGGCAGGCCCCGGATGGCCCCGGACGGCTTCGGGGGCGATCCCCGAGGCCGGCGAGGGGGTCGCACCGACGGCCGGCGGCCGGTCGAACGCCCCGTCGTGAGCGTCTCGTACCGCGCGAACGGCACGGTCGGCCTCGTTGAGCGTCGCCAGGGCGTGGCGCCGGAACACCTCGCCCGCAGACGTCATCGCTGCCGCCGCCACGGTCCCCGCCGTGGAGGACGCCGTACTCGAACCGCTCCGCGCCTACATCCGCGGACACGCCACCGGCGACCCCACCCACTTCCGCGAGGCGCTCCTGCCCACCGCACACATCGAGGGGATCCGGGACGGCGCGTTCGTCTCGTGGCCGCTGGACGAGTCTGGACGAGTACTGCGCTCTCTTCCACGGCCGGCCGGCCCCCGACGAACCGACCCGCTCCCGCCGGATCGACTCCGTCGACGTCCACGGCGCCGTCGCGACCGCGACCATGACCCTCTCGCACGGCGCGGACACCTTCACCGACATCTTCCTGCTGGTTCCTGCTGGTCCGCGTCGACGACAGCTGGCACATCGCCAACAAGGCCTACCACCGCCGCTCATGAGAGGCCGAGGGGCCGGCCGGCACGGTCGCCTGTGGTGACCGGGACGCGGCGGGGGCCACGGACGAGGAGGCCCGGACGGTAGGGGAGTTCTGCAGGATCGGCGGTCAGACGCAGGCCGGGGAAGGATGCGAAGAGCCGGGGGAGCGCGATCGTCGCCTCAAGGCGGGCCAGCCGTGAGCCGACGCAGAAGTGCGGGCCGTGGCCGAAGGCGGTGTGGGGCGCTGTGCGAGGGCCGGCGGCCGAAGCACTGGCAGGAGCACCCGAACCCACCGAGGCGCCCGCCGATGTACTGGCCGAAGCGCCCGCCGAAGCATCCGCCGAGGCACTGGCCGAAGCATCCGCCGATGCACTGGCCGATGCCCCGGCCGAAGCCCCGGACAAGGCACCGGCCAGGTACCGGCCGGGGCGGAAGGCGTCCGGTTCCGGGAAGTGCAGGGGGTCGCGGTTGGCGGCGGCCAGTACGGCGAGGACGGAGGCGCCCGCGGGTATGACGACTCCGTCGCCGAGGTCCACGTCCTGGGTCGTGTGCCGCCAGGTCGTGCCCTCCAGCGGGCTGGCGTGCCGCAGCGTCTCGTCGACGACGGCCGGCCAGCGGGCCGGGTCCCGGTGCGCGGACGCCAGTTCCTCCGGGTGCGTGAGCAGCAACAGGGACGCCGAGGCCAGCAGGTTCATGGTGGTTTCGTAGCCCGCGAACAGCAGCAGGAACGCCATGGCGAGCAGTTCCCCGTCGTCGAGCCCGCCCTGTGTCGCGTCCTGGGTGAGGGCGCTGAAGAGGTCGCTCCCCGGTGCGCGCCTTTTCTGTGCGATCAGCTCGGTGAAGTAGGAGTACAGGCAGGTCCACGCCTCGTCCACCGCGCCCGGCTCCAGCGCGCCGGCGGGCGAGCCGACCCGGTACGTCCAGTCCCGCAGGTCCGCCCGGTCGGCCTCCGGCACTCCGAGCACCTCGCCGATGACCAGTACGGGCAGCGGGAAGGCGAAGGAGTCCACGAGGTCGACGTGCTTCCCGCCTTCGAGGCGGCCCGCCAGATCCCGCAGCAGACCGGTGGTCAGCTCTTCGATCCGGGGCCGCAGCGCGTCGACGCGGCGAGGGGTGAAGGCGGCAGCGGTCAGCCGCCGCAGCCGGGTGTGGTCGGGGGCGTCGGAGTTGAGCATGTGGCGCGCCAGGCACGCACGGGCGTGCTGCGCGGGTGAGTCGTTCTTCGGCCGCCCCGCGGCCTTCGGGGGCACGTTCGAGAAGCGGGGGTCGGCGAGGACCGCCCGCGTCTGCTCGTAACCGGTGACGAGCCAGGCGTGGGTGCCGTTGGCGAGCGGGATCCGCGCCACCGGCGCCCGGTCGCGCAGGCGGGCGTAGTACGGATACGGGTCGCGGGCGAAGGCGGGATCTGCGGGATCCAGGGGAACGGTCACCCCTGCATCCTCGCCGGGCCGGAACTGCCGGAGGGAGCGGCGTACGGCCAGGGACGACGGGCCGGGCCTGTGGGAACCCGACAGCGGTCGCGCACGAGGCCGTCCCCCGGGGCGATGTCGAGGGCGGCCGGACGCGATCCGGATGTGACCCGGATCACCCCCCGGGGAAAACCTGCGGCCCCTGCCGCACGTCTAGCAGGTGTGAAGCGAGCGAGGGCGGCAGCGCCGCAGGACCTGGACGACGAGCGTCTTCTGCGACGGGTGGCCCGGGGCGACCGGGCCGCCTTCGAGGAGCTGTACCGGCGTACGTCGCCGTGGCTGGCGGTGCGGTTGAGCAGGCGTTGTGCCGACCAGCAGATCGTTGCCGAGGTCATGCAGGAGACGTACCTGGCGGTGTGGCGGGCGGCGGGCACCTTCGCCGGGAGCCGGACCGGAGGAACGGCCGTCGGCTGGCTGTGGACGATCGCAGCCCGCCGTCTCGTCGACGCGTTCCGGCGCAGGGCCCACCACGCGGAGCCGCCGCCCGCCGCCGCTCCGTACCCCGTTGCGCCCGCGGCGGAGGACGAGGCGCTGGTGGCCACCGTCGGCGGCGACGTCGGGGACGCGCTGCGGCGCCTCGCGCCGGAACTCAGAGAGGTACTGCAGGCCATGGTGCTCGACGGACTGTCCGTCAGGGAGACCGCCGTTCTGCTCGGACTGCCCGAGGGAACGGTCAAGACCCGTGCCCGCCGGGCCCGGACCGTGATGCGGGAGGCGCTGGCATGAACCACGTGGAACACGCTTCGGCACGGCTCATCGAGAGGTACGTGCGCGGCGACTCGGCTTTCGTCGCGGACGAGGTGTGGGCCCTGGAGGCCCATCTGGAGGGGTGCCGGGGCTGCCGTGACCTGCTGTCGGCCGCCGTGGCGGTCGGGGCGCCCGCAGTGACGGTACTGACCGACGCCGTCTGGTCCGGCCTCGAACACCAACTGGCCGCCGCCGCCCCGGCGCCGGTGCGGCGGCGAAGGGCGCGGCTGTCGGCGTGGACGACGCCCGTCATGGTGCCGTGGCTGGCCATGGTCCTGGTGGTGACGCTGCTCGCCCTCCTGCTGGACCTGGTGGGCCCCGGCCGGGTGTCGCTGATGCTGCTGTTCGCCCCCGTCCTGCCCGTGTGCGGCGTGGCCGCCTCGTGGTCGCGCGGCCTGGACCCGGCGTACGAGCTGACGGCCTCCACACCGAGGGCGGGGCTCCAACTGGTGCTGCGGCGCACCGCGTCCGTACTCGCCGTGGTGATCCCCGCGCTGCTGGCCGGGGGATGGGCGACGGGCGTGACGGCCGCGCAGTGGCTGCTGCCCTGCCTGGCCTTCACCTCGATGACCCTGGCGCTCGGCGGGGTCATCGGCGTGACCCGCGCGGCTGTCGGCCTGGTGGCCGCATGGGCCGTCGCGGTGGTGGCGCCGACCCTGGCCACCAGCCGTACGGCCTTCGCCCTGCAGCCGTACGGACTGCCGGTGTGGGGGCTGATCCTCGCGCTCGGCATCGGCGTCGTGGTCGCCCGCAGGGGCGCGTACACCGTGCTGGGAGCCCACCGTTGAATCCCTCCGAAGAACCCGAAGAACCCGAAGAACCCGAAGAACCCAAAGAGCTCAAAGAACCCGAAGAACCCAAAGAACCGAGAGAGAAGAAGAGGAAGCGTGTGAGCGCAGTGAGCAGGGCCGACATCGCCCCCACGGCCTACGCCTGGGAGATCCGGGCGACCGGGCTGAAGGTCAGGGTCGGCAGGAAGCGGATGGCCGTCGACGGCCTCGACCTGTCGCTGGGCACCGGCGTACACGGTCTCCTCGGCCCCAACGGAGCGGGCAAGACCACCCTCATCCGGGCGCTGGCCACCGTGCTGCGCCCCACCGAGGGCGAGCTGGAGCTGCTCGGGGAGTCCGCGGGCGGGCTTGGCGAGCACCGTGCGCTGCGCCGCCGGATCGGCTACCTGCCGCAGGAGTTCGGCTACTACAAGCGCTTTACCGTGCGCGAGTTCGTCGAGTACATGGCATGGCTGAAGGAGGTGCCCACGGCCGACATCCCCGCAGCGGTGCAGCGCGCCGTGGAGCGGGTCGGCCTGGCCGACCGCGCCGACGAGCGGATGAAGGCCCTGTCGGGCGGGATGGTGCGGCGGGCCGGCATCGCCCAGGCCATCGTCAACGACCCGTCGGTGCTGCTCCTCGACGAGCCGACGGTCGGCCTGGACCCGGCGCAGCGGCTGCGGTTCCGCGATCTGCTCCAGGAGTTGGGGACGGACGCCTGCGTGGTCGTCTCGACCCACTTGGTGGAGGACGTGGCCGCCGCCTGCACCGACGTGGTGCTCTTCGCCGAGGGACGGCTGGTCTTCCAGGGCACCCCGGACGAGCTGGCCGCGGCGGGCGGCCCGGAACACGTGGGCGACAGCCCGCTGGAGCGCGGCTACTCGGCGCTGCTGGCCGACCCGGTACGGACGGGCGGCACCTGGTGAACCTCCGTATCCTGCGCATCGAACTGCGCCGGTCCGTCGCCCCGTGGGCCGGCGCCGTCGTCCTGGTGGCCGCGCTCGCGTTCCTCTACCTCATCCCCGGAGCGTGGTGGAACGGCACCGCGCGGTGGACGGGCCAGTGGACCTCCATGGCCCTGTGGACCCGCTACCTCCTGGCCTTCCTGTGGCCGCTCGCCGTGGGACTCGGAGCGCTGCAGGGGCTGCGCGACCCCCGCTCGAAGATGTCCGAGCTGCTGACCAGCACTCCGCGGCCCACCCGGCACCGCGCGGCCGCCCTCGCGGGCACGACGGCGTTCACCCTGGTCTCGGCCTTCGTCCTCCTCGTCCTCGTGGGCGCGGTACAGGTGCTCGCCGGTGACGCCTCGTACACCCACCTCGGCTGGCTGCCCATTTCGCTGGTGGGGGCGCTCGCACTGGGCGCGGGCGCCGTCCTGGGCATGGGGGTGGCGCGGGCCCTGCCCTCCGCCCTCACCCCGCCCGCGCTGGCCGTGGCCGCCCTTCTGTTCAACAACTTCCTTCGCCAGGTCCAGAGTTCGGACTCGGTGCTGCCGGTCTCCGCGGTGCCGAATCCCCTGTCGCTGCTGTCGCCGGCAGTGGTGGACGTACGCGAAACACTCCTCACGCTCTCCCTCCCCGTGCACCTCGGGCAGACGCTCTGGCTGCTCGGCATGGCCGCGACGGGCCTCGCGCTGCTGGCCGTCGCCGGTCTGCGCGCCCGGCTGCTCGCCCTCACCCCTCTTCTGGCGGGCGGGGCACTCGCCCTGCTCCTGCTGCCGGCCGATGCCCGCGACACGTATGTGGTCGACCGGGCCGCGGCGGAGCAGGTGTGTGAAGGGCCGGTGTGTGTGACGACGGCGCGAGGGGCGCGGCTCGACGACCTGGCGGGCCCCGGCAAGGAGGCGCTGCGGCTGCTGCGCGGCGCGCTGGGCGACCGGGCACCCGTCGCCGTTCGCGAAACGACCGCCCTGCGGGCACTCAGCGCCACGCCGGAGCGGCCGCGCGACGCCGTACTCGTCGACTTCGACGACGGGGTGTTCGGCGGCGCCGAGGGCGACCGGCAGCTGACCCGGGCCCTGGTCGCCCAGGGCGTCGTCCCGCTGTGCCGCCCCCGCAGCGAAACCGAGAGCGGTACGCAGGAGGACGCTGTCGCACAGAGCATCGCGGCCGCCTGGGTGCTCGGGGAGGACCTCCGACCGCTCGACGGAACCATGCACTCCGCGAAGGATCAGGACGTCATGGGCCGCCCGGTCTGGAAGAAGCTCACCGCGCTGCCGCAGGCGGAGCAGCGGAAGCGGATCGCCGCCGCGCACGCCGCCGCGGTCTCCTGCTCGGGCGACGCGCTCGCCGTACTGAACGGCGGTGCGCTCCAGTGAGATGGCTGACGCTGTACGCGCGTGCGCGGCAGGTGCCCGCCTCGCTCGCCGTGGTGGTGCTCAGCGCGCTGGTGGTGTGGGCACTCGCCAGGCTCGGCGGCGGAGGGCCTGCGGATCCGCGGCTGGCCGCGCTCATCCTCGCCGCGGGGGCGACGGCGTTCTCCGTCGGACTCGGCGGGCAGGACCTCGCACTGGACCGGACGGCCGCGATCCGCTGGATGCCCCGCCGGGCGGCGCACCTACTGCTCGCCGGGGTGCTGATCGGCGGGGTGCTGCTGGCGGTGCAGACGATGAGCGGGCAGCCGGCGTCCCCGTCCCTCGTCGCGCGCAACGCTGCGGGGCTGATGGGACTTGTCGCCCTGGGAGCTGCCTGGTTCGGGGGACAGTACGCGTGGGTCCTGCCGGTCGCATGGCTGTCGTTCTCGTTGATCGTCCCGCCCGGGACGGACGTGGCGACGCAGATACTGGCCTGGATGATGCTGCCGCCCGGTACGGAGGCCGGCAGCTGGACGGCCCTCGTCCTGGCAGCCACCGGCTTCGCGGTCTATACGGTCCGGGGCCCGAAGCGTTAGCGGAGGTGGCGGCACCTCTTCGGGTCTGACAACTCCCGAGCAAGGGGTGGCAGTTGAGGACGGGCAGGGACTAGTGTCGTGATAAGCGATCGCTTAGGAAGTGTCTGTGAGAAGGGCAGGGATTCCGTGCCGGTCATCGATGCGTGGATGCAGCACCCCACGGTCCGCCACTTCAACCACGACATGCTGGAGTCCCTGCGCCGATGGACCGGGATGGAGCTGCTGACAGAGCCGTTGCCGGTCGGGGCGACGGTGGACGCGATGGTCGCCGCCGATGTGGAGATCGGCCTTTCGTCCGCCTGGTACGGCCCCGAGGGCGCGCTGATCAGCAACGACGAGGTCGCCGATTTCGTGGCCCAGTCCGAAGGACGGCTGCGCGGGGTGGCCGGGGTGGACCTCACCCGGCCGGTCGCGGCCGTGCGCGAACTGCGCCGTGCCGTGACGGAACTCGGCTTCGTGGCCCTGCGGATCGTGCCCTGGCTGTGGCAACTCCCGCCCACCGACCGGCTGTACTACCCGCTCTACGCGGCCTGCGTCGACCTGGGCGTCCCGTTCTGCACCCAGGTCGGCCACACCGGGCCGCTGCGCCCGTCCGAGACCGGGCGCCCCATCCCGTACATCGACCAGGTCGCGCTCGACTTCCCGGAGCTCACCCTCGTGTGCGGGCACATCGGCTACCCGTGGACCACGGAGATGATCGCGGTGGCCGACAAGCACCCCAATGTCTACATCGACACCAGCGCCTACACCGCCCGCCGCTACCCGCGCGAACTGGTCGACTACTTCCGCGGCCGGGGCCGCAGGAAGGTGCTGTTCGGTTCGAACTACCCCATGATCACCCCGGGTCGGGCGCTGGAGCACCTCGCTGAACTGGAACTGGACGAGGAGACCACGGAGTTGTTCCTGTCCGGCAACGCACGCCGGATCTTCCGTCTCTGACCGGCAGGGGCGTGCGAGGGCGTGCGGGGTGGAGTGCGGGGGCGTGCGGGGTGGCGTGCGTCCCAGTACCTGAAATGTACGTACCAGGTGCTGGATGGGCGGGCTACCCTTTCTGTTCGCTCTTCGTACGTCCTTGCCTTCCGAGTGCCCTGGAGTCGCCGTGACCCTCCTCACCACCTGGCCCGAGTCCGGCCCCGAGACCGTCGTCCGCCGTACGGCCGACCCGGCGGAGATCGCCGCCGCGCTCGCCCCGATCGGCGTGCGGTACGAGCAGTGGCCGGTCCTGGAGCACGTGCCCTTTGACGCCGGGATCGAGGAGGTGTCCGCCGCGTACCGTGCGGACATCGACAAGCTGACCGCCGAGGAAGACTTCAAGATGGTCGACGTGGTCGCGCTGCACCCCGGCGACGACCCGGAGTTCCCGGCGAAAGCCGCGGCCGCGCGGGCGAAGTTCCTGCAGGAGCACACGCACGACGACGATGACGAGGTGCGCTTCTTCGTCGCCGGGTCCGGGATCTTCTACCTGCACGCGCAGGGCGAGGTGCATGCGGTGCTCTGCGAGAAGGGCGACCTGCTGGGCGTGCCGCGCGGCACCACCCACTGGTTCGACATGGGCACGTCCCCCTCCTTCACCGCGATCCGCTTCTTCCACGAGGAGGACGGCTGGATCGGGAACTTCACCGGGTCCCCGATCGCCGCGCGCTTCCCCGACTTCGACACGATCACCGCCGCGTACGCCGCCGAAGCAGAGGCAGAGGTCGCACAGTGACTCCTGTGTACGACGTGGACGCGGTGGTCCTCGACATCGAGGGCACCACGAGCGCCACGGGCTTCGTCGTCGACGTGCTGTACCCGTACTCGCGGGCGAGCTTCGGTGCGCTGCTGAGCGAGCGGGCCGCCGAGCCCGAGGTCGCCCGAGCGATCGCCCAGGTACGGGAGTTGGCGGGCGAGCCCGACGCGGACGCGGCCCGCATCGAGGCCCTCCTGAACGGCTGGCTGGACGAGGACCGCAAGGCCACCCCGCTGAAGACCCTCCAGGGCATCGTGTGGGCGGAGGGCTTCGCGCGCGGCGAACTGGTCTCGCACTTCTACCCGGACGTCCTGCCGGCGCTGCACGCCTGGAAGGCCGCAGGGCTGAGCCTTTACGTGTACTCCTCGGGGTCGGTGTCCGCCCAGCGGGCGTGGTTCGCCTCGACCCCGGAGGGGGACCTTTCGTCGCTGGTCAGCGGCCTGTACGACACCGAGAACGCGGGGCCGAAGCAGGAGGCCGCCTCGTACCGGGCCATCACCGGTGCCATCGGCACGGCCGCCGACCGCACCCTCTTCCTCTCCGACCGTCCCGGTGAGCTGGACGCGGCCCGTGCGGCCGGCTGGCAGACCGCCGGGGTCCGCCGGGCCGGGGAGCCGTACTACGAGGCGGGGGTGGGCGACCACCCCGAAGCGGCGACATTCGACCGGATCCACCCGAGAGGCAAGTGAGCACAGCATGAGCAGCAGCACCAGTGATCTGTCCGGCGGCGTGTCCGAGCGGGAACTCAAGGCGGCGGGCGCGGTGTTGGCCGCCGAGTCGGCGCGCTTCGCGTCCTTCGGCTGGATGCGCGGCACCTCGGGGAACCTCTCGCAGGTCCTGTCCCGGGACCCGCTGCGGCTCGCGGTCACCGCGTCGGGCCACGACAAGGGCGAGCTGACCGAATCCGACGTCGTCCTGGTCGACGCCGACGGCGCGGCAATAGGCGAGGGCAGGCCCTCCGCCGAGGCCGAACTGCACGCCCGTGTCGCGCGGTTGACCGGTGCGGGCGCGGTCGTGCACGTCCACACCGTCGCCTCGGTAGCGATGGGACACCGCGAGCCGGGCGGCATCGTCTTCCGCGACCTGGAGATGCTCAAGGGTGTCGGCCAGCCGGCCGAGGGCGTCGACGTCACCCTCCCGGTGATCGCCAACAGCCAGGACATGAAGGTGCTCGGCGACCGGCTGGAGGCCGCCCGCAACCCCGGGATGCCCGCCGTCGTGGTCGCCGGTCACGGCATGTACGTGTGGGGTGCGGACGCCCGCCGGGCCCGCCACCACACCGAGGTCGTCGAGTGGCTCCTCGAACTCACCCTGGCGAACCGGGACCGTTGACCGGGACCGTTGACCGGCCCGCCCTGGCGAACCGGAACCGTTGACCGGCCCGCCCTGGCGAACCGGGGCCGGGGCCGGGGCCGGTAGCAGGAGCAGGCCCCGGCCGCCGGCCCCGGCAGCCGTCACGCCAAGTGGCTGCCCGGCAGCTCGCCCGCCCCGAAGTCGAGGACGCCCCGTTCGGTGACGAGGGCGGTGATCAGCCGGCCCGGGGTGACGTCGAAGGCCGGATTGTGGCCCCGGGTGGCGGGCGGGGCCGTGCGGGCGCCGCCGTAGTTCACCACCTCGTCCCCGTCGCGGAGCTCGATGTGGATGTCGTCGCCCGAGGCGGTGGCGACGTCGACGGTGGTGGTGGGCGCGGCGACGAGGAACGGGATCCCCGCGTCCGCGCAGGCCAGGGCCACGCCCAGGGTGCCGACCTTGTTGGCGGTGTCGCCGTTGGCCGCGATGCGGTCGGCCCCGACCACGGCCGCGTCCACCTCGCCGCGCAGGATGGTGCCCGCCGCGGCGCCGTCGGCCTGGACGCAGTGCGCGATGCCCTCGTAGTCGAGCTCCCAGGCCGTGAGGCGGGAGCCCTGGAGGAGGGGGCGGGTCTCGTCGGCGTAGACGAGCTCGACCAGTTGGCGGGCGTGGAGCTCACGGATGACGCCGAGTGCGGTGCCCCAGCCCGCGGTGGCCAGCGCACCGGTGTTGCAGTGGGTGAGGATGCGCAGCGGGCGGGTCAGACCGGTGCGCGCGATGAGCCAGTCGGCGCCGAACACCCCCATGTCCTTGTTGGCCCGGATGTCCTCGCGCTGGATCGCGGCGGCCTCGGCCAGGACGGCCGGCAGCCCGGCGTCAAGGTGCGGCAGGACACGGTCCACGCAGACCGCGAGGTTCACCGCGGTCGGACGGGCCTCGTGGACGCGGTGGACCGCCGCCAGGACCTGCTCGCGGGACCAGCCCTCGCGCTCTCCCTCGATCATGGCGAGAGCCACCCCGTAGGCACCGGCCGCGCCGATCGCGGGAGCGCCGCGTACCACCAACCGGACTATGGCGTCCACGAGTTGGGCCGTATCGCGGATCTCGACGTAAGCGAAGTGATGGGGGAGGATGGTTTGGTCTATGAGGCGCAAGTGGTCTCCGGACCACTCGACGGCACGGAGTTCGGCGGTCGCGGCCGCAGGTATGGCTGCGGTCGTGGCGGCGGGCTGGGACACGGGCGTCTCCTGAGCGGTTGCGGGGGCTGGCAGTGGTTTCGCGGTCTGAAAACAGTGTGCGCACACGGTACTTGAGCTGCGGAAATGCTTTTTGAGACAAGTGTCCAAAATGCGGACGGCCACTTAGAGGTGTCGTACACCGGTGTTACTGTCCTGCACCTGCACCCTCACGGTGTGTTCGTCTCTCTCCTCCTGCTGCTGCCGCCTGGGCGCACATTCCGTGCCAGGCCTGCCCGTTAGGCGATTCACATGCTGAAGCGAATACGTACCGCCACTTTCCGGGCTGCCACCCTCCGGACCGTCGCTCTCGCCTCCGGGGCCGTGCTGCTGGCGACCGCCTGCAACGCCTCCGCGACGAAGTCCGACAAGGCCGCGTCGGCCGACGGCAAGTCCTTCGTGCTGGTCACCCCGGACCCCGTCGCCCAGAACGCCTTCCTCAAGCTCTCCGTCCAGGGCATCAAGGCGGTGGCGAAGACCCACAAGGGAACCTCGAAGACGTACGAGTCCGCGGACGCCTCCGCCCGTACGCAGAACCTCACCGCCGCGGTGAACGACGCGCCGGACGTCGTGGTGATGGTCGGCTACGAGTTCGCGGACCTCACCGCCCAGCAGGCCACGTCCCACCCCGACCAGCAGTTCCTGCTGGTCGACACCTGCACCATCAAGAAGTTCCCGAACGTGACCTGTGCGACCTTCCGCGAACAGGAGGCGGCCTTCCTGGCGGGCGCCGAGGCGGGGCTGCTGACCAAGAGCGGCAAGGTCGGCTCGGTGGACGCGGAGGACAGCCCGGCGGTGCACCGCTACAGCGACGCGTTCGAGGAGGGGGCGAAGAAGACCGCCGCGAGCACCACCGCCTCGACGCGCTACGTGGGCGGCGACAAGCCGTTCGCCGACTCCGCACGCGCCAAGGCACAGGCCAACTCGCTGATCTCCGGCGGCGTCGACCACGTCATGGCCGCAGCGGCGGGCGGCAACTACGGCATCTTCGAGGCCGTGAAGGCCAAGGGCGCGTACGCCTACGGAGTGGACGCCAACCAGTGCCCGGTCGCCAAGGGCGCCGTCGTCGACAACGTCATCAAGAAGACCGACGTCGCCATCGAGAAGGGCGTCGCCGCGATCCTCAAGGGCGACACCGGCCACACCATCTCCTACGGCCTCAAGGAGGACGGCATGAGCCTGACCGGCCTGGAGCGCGGCATCGAGCAGTCCGGCTGCGTCATCGCCGAGCACACCGACGTGATCGAGAAGGTCAAGGCGCTGCGCGAGCAGATCGTCTCAGGGAAGCTGAAGATCGATGACCCCGCAGCCTGAGGAAACCGGTGCGGGACCGGCCCGAGCGGCCGCTCCCGCCGACGGGGCCGCTGTTCTCGGCGAGAGGGAAGTCCCCGCCGCCGGGACAGAAGAAGCCCCCGCCGCCGGGACAGAAGAAGCTCCCGCCGTCGAGATGAGGGGGATCGTCAAGGCGTTCCCCGGCGTCCTCGCCAACGACCGTGTCGACCTCACCGTCCGGCGCGGCGAGATCCACGCCCTGATGGGCGAGAACGGCGCGGGCAAATCGACCCTCATGTCGATCCTGTACGGCCTCCAGCAGCCGGACTCCGGCAGCATCCGGCTCGACGGCCGCGAGGTGACCTTCGCCGACCCGAGCCGGGCGATCGCCGCAGGGCTCGGCATGGTGCACCAGAGCTTCAAGCTGTTCCCGTCGCTGACGGTCGCCGAGAACGTGGTCTACCGGGCCGAGCCGCGCCGGTTCGGCCTGGTGGACCGGGCCGCCGCCCGCCGCCGGACGGCGGAACTCGCCGCCGCGCACGGCCTGGACGTCGACCCGGACGCCAAGGTCGGCGAACTGCCCGTCGGCGTACGCCAGCGGGTGGAGATCCTCAAGCTGCTGCACCGCGGTGCGCAGGTGCTGATCCTGGACGAGCCGACCGCCGTCCTCACCCCCGCCGAGGCGGACTCCCTCTTCGCGGTCCTGCGCTCGCTCGCCGACGAGGGCCGCACCGTGCTCCTCGTCACGCACAAGCTGCGCGAGGTCCTGGAGGGCTCCGACAACGTCACCGTGCTGCGCGACGGCAAGGTGGCCGCCCTGCTCCGCACCGCCGACACCACGGCCGAGGACATCGCCGCCGCGATGACCGGCCGCGAGGTCGAGCTCGACCGCATCCACCCCGGCGGCACACCCGCCGACGAGGTGCTGTCCGTGAGCGGCCTCACCCTGCCCGGGGTGCACGACGTCTCGCTGTCCGTACGGGCCGGGGAGATCGTCGGCATCGCGGGCGTCGCGGGCAACGGCCAGTCCGAACTCGTCGAGGCCCTCGCCGGGCTGCGGCCCGCCGAAGCGGGCCAGGTCCAGGTCGCGGGCACCTACGTCACCCGGGCTGGCGCCGCCGGACGACGGGCCGCCGGGCTCGCGTACGTACCCGAGGACCGGGGCGAGGTGGGCACCGCCCGCACCGCCTCGATCGCCGAGAACCTCGTGATGGGCCACCACCGCACCCCGCGGCTCTCCCGGCGCGGCCTGCTGCCGCGGGCCGCCGTCCGCGCGCACGCGCTGAAGCTGATCGAACGCTTCGGCATCAAGGCGTCCTCGCCCGACGCGGCGGCCGGTTCGCTCTCCGGCGGCAACCTCCAGAAACTCGTCATCGGGCGCGAACTCGCCCACGACGCACCCCTGTTGATCGTCGAGCAGCCCACCAGGGGCGTGGACATCGGCGCGATCGAGAACATCCACCGCGAGTTCGTCGCCTACCGCGACGCCGGTCACGCGGTGCTGCTCGTCTCCGCCGAGCTCAGTGAGATCCGCGGCCTGTCCGACCGGGTCCTGGTCATGTACGAGGGCCGGATCGCCGCCGAGTACGACCGGGAGGCGGCCGACGAACGCACCCTCGGACTCGCGATGGCGGGCGGCAAGCTGCCCGAAGCCGGCGCCGTGCCAGAACCCCGTACGAGTACCAACACCAGCACCAGCACCAGCACCAGCACAAGCACCACCAAGAGGATGAGTAAGACGTGAGTACCCGCATACCGGGCCGGGCACTGCGTTCCCCCGTGCTCCTCTCCGTGCTCGGCGCGCTCGTCGTCGGCACGGTCTTCCTGGTCGCCACCGGATCCGACCCGTTCACCGCGTACGGCGCGATCCTGGGCGGCGCGTTCGGCGCCGACGGCATCGGCTCGACGCTCGCGAGCGCGACCAGCGTGATCGGTCTCGCCGTGGCCCTCGCGATCCCGCTGCGCGCCGGACTCCTCAACCTCGGCGGCGAGGGCCAGCTGGTCCTCGGCGGCATCACTGCCGCGGTCGTCGGCCTGTACTCGCCGCTGCCCGCCCCGCTGACCGTACTGCTCTGCCTGCTCGCCGGGACGGGCGCAGGCGCGGCCTACGCAGCGCTGGCCGCCGTGTGCCAGAACCGCTTCGGGGTGCCGCTGCTGATCAGCAGCCTGCTGCTGAGCTACCCGGCGGTCTCCCTCGCCTCCTACCTGGCGCGCTACCCCCTCAAGGACCCCGCCTCCGGCCTCCCGCAGACCCGCCAGCTCCCCGAAGGGGTCGCGCTGCCCGAGTTCGGTACGTCGACGGTGACCCTCGGCCTCCTTCTCGTACTGGCCGTGGCCGTCGCCTTCTGCTTCGTCGACGCGCGCACCGCCACCGGCTACGAGATCCGGATGTCCGGCCTCAACAGCCGGTTCGCCTCCTACGCGGGCATCGACAGGCCCCGGCTCACCGTCCGGCTGCTCGCCGTGTCCGGCGGGGTCGCCGGGCTGGTCGGGGCGGTCGGCGTGCTGGGCTTCCCGTACCGCTTCACCGACGGCGTGCTCACCTCGGCCGGGGACACCTGGACGGGGCTGATGGCCGCGCTGCTCGTCTCCGCGGCGCCGGTCGGGACGGTGCTCGCCGCGCTGTTCTTCGCTGCGCTCAAGGTCGGCGGGCTGAACATGGAGCGGGTCACCGAGGTGCCGAGCGAGCTGACCGGGATTCTCCAGGCGATCGTGATCGTCTTCCTGGCGGCCAGATTCACCCTCAAGCGGCGCAGGGCCACCACTGTGGCCCCGGCCCCCGCCGAGCAGAAGGAGAGCGTCTGATGTTCTTCGACTCCGACCTCTTCCTCGCCGCCCTCGGCGCCCTCACCCCGATCCTCCTCGCCGCTCTCGGCGGCGCGGTCTGCGAGCGGGCGGGCGTGTTCAACATCGCCCTCGAAGGCACCATGCTGATGGGCTGCTTCACCGCGGTCGCCGTCAGCTGGTTCACCGGCTCGCCCTGGCTGGGCGTGCTGGTCGCGGCCCTCGCCGCAGCCGCGTACTCGCTGATCCTGGCCGTCGGCGCGGTCACCTTCAAGGGCGACGCCGTGGTCCTGGGCGTGGCGATGAACCTCCTCGCCGTCGGCCTCACCGGGTTCCTGCTCCGTACGGTCTTCGGTGTCCGGGGCACCTTCGACGACCCCGGACTGAAGGGTCTCGGCGCCATCGACATACCGGTCGTCCAGGACATTCCGTTCCTGGGGTCCGTCCTGTCCGGGCACACCGGCCTCACCTACCTCTCCTGGATCACGGTCGCCGTCGCCGCCGTCCTCCTCTCCCGCCACCCGTGGGGCCTGCGGCTGCGCGGCGTCGGCGAGAGCCCGGACGCCGCCGCGACCCTCGGGGTGAGCCCCGTGAAGTACAAGTACGCGGCGGTACTCGTCTCGGGTGCGCTGTGCGGTCTCGCGGGCGCCCAACTGGCACTGGGCAGTGTGACGTTGTTCACCGAGGACATGACCGCGGGACGCGGCTGGATCGCCGTCGTCGCGGTGATGCTCGGCCGTGCCCTGCCCGTCGGCGTGCTCCTCGCGGGGCTGCTCTTCGGCATCGCCGAGGCCACCGGGTTCCGCCTCCAGGGCCTCGGTCTGCCCCAGCAGGCCACCGACGCCGCGCCGTACGTCGTTACGCTGATCGCACTGTTCCTCACGACGGCCGAGCGCCGCCGCCGTACCCGAGCCCGTACCCCCGCCCGAACCCAACCCCACGCCGGAGTGACCGAAGCATGACGCAGGACCTGCTGCCCATCACCCGCATCCCCCGCACCGGCCTGCCCCCGCACGCGATCGTGGTCGGCGACCCGGCGCGCGCGGCAGCGGTCGCGGAGCTCCTGGAGAACCCCGAGGAGGTCTCCCACCACCGCGAGTACCGCACCTTCACCGGTACGTGGAAGGGCACCCCGGTCACCGTCGCCTCGCACGGCGTCGGCGGCCCCGGCGCGATCCTCCTCTTCCAGGAACTCGCCGACGCCGGCACCCGGACGTTCCTCCGCCTCGGCACGGCCGGCGCCATCGCCGCCGGCATCAACGACGGCGACCTGGTCATCGCCGAGGCGGCCGTGCGCGACGACGGCGTGACGCAGCAGCTCGTGGCGCCCGAGTACCCCGCCTTCGCGTCCCCCGAGAGCGTCCTCGCCCTCCAGCAGGCCGCCCGCGAGGCAGCCGCCCCGTACCACCGCGGTGTGGTGTGGACCCGGGCCGCCTTCCAGCCGGGCTTCGTCGACCTGCCCGTCGACGCGTACACCCGCGCCGGGATCGCCGCGATCGAGATGGAACTCTCCGCGCTCCTGATCCTGGCCTCCACCCGCGGCCTGGTCGCGGGCGGCGTCCTGGTCATCGACGGCGTCAACGCCGACGAACTCGCCGACGAGGAGGCCACCGGCGGCTACGACCCGCACCGCGACGTCGTCGCCGAAGGCGTGGCACGCGGCAGCGTCGTCGCACTGGAGGCGCTGCGGCTGCTGGCCGAGGGGGAGCAGCGATGAGCGAGCGCATGGACCTCCTGGTGCACGGCGGCGAAGTCCTCACCATGGACGCCTCCGGCACCGTCGTACGCGAAGGCTCGGTCGCGGTCCGCGACGGCGTGATCGTCGCGGTCGGGGCGGACCTGCCGTACGAGACGGCCGCCGAGACCGTCGACGCGACCGGCTGCCTGGTCCTCCCCGGGCTGATCAACACGCACACCCATCTGGCGATGACCATGTTCCGCGGCCGCGCCGACGACGTGGACCTCCAGGAGTTCCTGGCCCGGGTGATCCCCGCCGAGGCCGAGCTGCTCGCTCCCGGGAACGTCGCCGCCGCCGTGCGTCTCGCGATAGCGGAGTCCGTACGGGCCGGGGTGACCTCGGCCCTCGACATGTACTGGTTCCACGAGGCCGCCGAACAGGCCGCGCGCGACGCGGGCTGGCGGCTGCACGCCGGGCCGACCTTCATGGACGTCCCAGGACCGCCGGACGGCCGCGCGTACGCCGAGCGCCTCGGCTGGGCCCGCCGCAGCCTGGAGGCGTACACCCCCGCCCCCGGCACCCGCCCGGTGGTCTTCGCGCACTCCGCCTACACCCTCGACCCGGGGCAGCTCGTCGACATCTTCGCGCTGGCCCGCGAGTTCGGCGCGCTCATCCACATCCACGCGTCCGAGAACGCCGGCGAAGTCGCCATGGTCTCCGAGCGCTACGGCAAGCGGCCCGTCGAACTCCTCGAATCCCTCGGCCTGTTGGGCCCCGACGTGCTGCTCGCGCACGCCGTGGACCTCACCCCCGACGAGATCGCGGCGCTCGCCCGCACCGGCACCTCCACCGCCCACTGCCCGGTCTCCAACCTCAAGCTGGGCTGCGGCATTTCGCCCGTCCCCGCCCTCCTCGACGCGGGCGTCACCGTGGGCCTGGGCACCGACGGCGCGGTCAGCTCCAACACCCTCGACCTGATGGGCGCGATCCGCCAGGCCGCCCTCGTCCACAAGGCGGGCGGCGACCCGACCGCCGTGAATGCCGAGCAGGCCGTCCGGATGGCCACCGTGGAGGGCGCCCGCGCGCTCGGGCTCGCCGACCAGCTGGGCTCGCTTGAGCCGGGCAAGCGCGCCGACCTGATCGTCCTGGACACCGGGCGCCCGCACCTCACCCCGAGGCACGACCCGTACGCGATGCTCGCTTACGCCGCCCAGTCCTCGGACGTACGGGACACCGTCGTCGACGGCCGGGTGCTGATGCGCGACCGCGTCCTGCTGACCCTCGACGAGGCGGCCGTACGGGCCGACCTGGAGGCCCTGGCATGACCGGCACCGGCGTCACAGGTACCGGCGTGACCGGCACCGGCGTCGCGGGCGTCACCGGTGTCACCCGCGGCTTCACGGGCCGTGCCCGCGCAGCCGACCGCGACCCGCGGCTGCCGCCGGGACAGTACGACGCGCGGGACTCCTGGCCGGTGCTCTCCGCCGAGGTGACCCCCGAACTGCCGCCCGCCGACTGGTCGTTCCGTATCGAAGGCCTGGTCGCCGACGCGCAGACCTGGTCCTGGGACGAGGCGCACGCACTACCCGCCGCCTCCTACGAGGGCGACATCCACTGCGTCACCAGCTGGTCGAAGTTCGGCGTCCGCTTCGGCGGGGTGTCCCTCGACACCTTCCTCGACGCGGCAGGACCGCTGCCCACCGCGACCCACGCGGTGGCGTACTCCCACACCGGCTACACCGCCAACCTCCCCCTGGAGGACCTGACCGGCGGCCGGGCCTGGATCGTCTGGGAGTACGACGGCGAACCGCTGCCGCCCGAGCACGGCGGCCCGGCCCGGCTGATCGTGCCCCACCTGTACTTCTGGAAGAGCGCCAAGTGGATCGCGGGGATCACCCTCCTCGACCACGACGCACCCGGCTTCTGGGAGCAGAACGGCTACCACCACCGCGGCAACCCCTGGGAAGAGCAGCGCTACTCCGGTGACTGACACGTTTACGCCCCCCGCCTTCGTGCCGCCGACGCGCTTCGCCGTCCCCGGCCGCATCGCCGTCAGCAACCGGGCCGCCGCCCGGTGGCAGAGCGCGACCCTGACCGAGATCCGCCGCGAGACCCCGAACGCCGCCACCTTCCGCCTCGCGGTCCCCGGCTGGCAGGGCCACCTCCCCGGCCAGCACCTGATGCTGCGCCTGACGGCCGCCGACGGGTACGTGGCCCAGCGCCACTACTCGATCGCCTCCGCCCCCGACGACGGCGGCCACATCGAGCTGACCCTGGACCACGTCGAGGGCGGCGAGGTCTCCGGGCACCTCCACACCGTCGCCCGCCCCGGCGACGTCTTCGAGGTGCGCGGCCCGCTCAGCGGCTTCTTCGCCTGGCCGGGCGACCGCCCGGCGCTGCTCGTCGGCGCGGGCTCGGGCGTCGTACCGCTGATGTCGATGGTGCGCCACCACCGGTTGCGCGCTCTCACCGTTCCCCTGCGGCTGATCGTGTCCGCGCGTACGCCCGACGACCTCGTCTATGCCGAGGAGTACGGGGCGGAGACCACCCCCGTCTTCACCCGCACCCCCGGCGGCGGGCGGCTGTCCGCCGAGCACCTGGCGCCGTTCATGGACGAGGAGTGGGAGGCGTACGTCTGCGGCTCCAACGCCTTCGCGGAGCACGCCTCCCGGCTCCTCGTCGAGCTGGGTCAGCCGGTGGACCGGATCAGGATCGAACGCTTCGGCTGAGCCGGGGGCCGCTGGGCCTCGCATGCGCTGGGCCCGGGGCCTCACATGCACTGGGCCCCCGCCTCACATGCGCTCGGCACCCGCCTTGATCGCCTCGCGGACACGGAAGTACGTACCGCAGCGGCAGATGTTGCGGATGCCGTCCAGGTCGGCCTCGGTGACCTGGCGGCCCTGCTCCTTGACGCGGCGGACCAGGGCGACGGCGGCCATGATCTGGCCCGGCTGGCAGTAGCCGCACTGGACCACGTCCTCGTCGAGCCAGGCCTGCTGCATCGGGTGCAGGTCGGCGCCGACGGTGCCCGGGAGGCCCTCGATCGTGGTGACCTCGTCGGTCGGCCGCAGGGCCTTGACGGGGATCGCGCAGGGGTTGGCGGCCTTGCCGTTGACGTGACTGGTGCAGGCCTTGCAGACGTTGATGCCGCAGCCGTACTTCGGCCCCGTGATGCCGAGGATGTCGCGCAGCACCCACAACAGCCGCTCGTCGCCGTCGACTTCGACGGTGATCTGCTCCCCGTTGACGCGGAATGTGTACTCAGGCATGGGACGTGACTCCTGGTTCTGGCGCTTCTAGCGGACATGCTCCATGCCGTCCGTCGGGGATGCGGGTACGGGCGGAACGGTCGGCTTGGGCTCGAAGGACAGGGTGGCGTGGTTGATCGGGAAGCTGGTCGGCATGGTGCCCGTGGCCCGGCCGTAGGCGCAGGCGACCGCCGCCATCGACGCGGCGACGCCCAGCTCTCCCGCACCGCCGGGCTTGCCGGTGGTGGTGGGCATGACGATGATGTCGAGCTCGGGCGGGGTGTTCCACTGCCGGGTGTAGAAGTAGTTGTCCCAACTGGCTTCCAGGAAGTGCCCGTCGCGCAGGTGCAGGCTGGAGGTCAGCGTCTGCGCGATCCCGTCCATGAGGCCGCCCATCATCTGGGCCTCCAACCCGCGCGGATTGACGCAGAGCCCGACGTCCACGGCGCAGACGGCCTTGGTGACCCGGGGTCCTGCGACACCGTCACGGACGGGACGGTCGACCGTCTCCGGCCGGCAGTCGATCTCCACCAGGACCGCGCTGACCGAGTGGTACTCGGAGTGGAAGGCGATGCCCTGCGCGGTCCCGGCCGGCATCGTACGACCCCAGTTCCCGGCTTCGGCGACCTTGTCGAGCACCGCACGGGCACGGGCGTCGCGCAGGAAGTCGCGGCGGAACCGGAGGGGGTCCTTGCTCATCTTCGAGGCGAGGGCGTCCACGATCAGCTCCCGGGCGCAGACCACGTCGGGGGAGTAGACGCCCCGCATGCTGCCCGTGTTGAAGCCCTTGTCGGTCTCGCTGAGCAGCCTGCTGTGGACACCGAAGTTGTACGGCATGTTCTG
Organism: Streptomyces sp. NPDC048442; assembly: GCF_040651475.1. Classification (NCBI taxonomy): domain Bacteria; kingdom Bacillati; phylum Actinomycetota; class Actinomycetes; order Kitasatosporales; family Streptomycetaceae; genus Streptomyces; species Streptomyces sp. NPDC048442. The sequence goes on along the minus strand of NZ_JBEZKB010000004.1, from coordinate 149,535 downwards.
GCTGAGCTGGAAGAAGGTCTCGGAGAAGCCGATGTCGCCCACCGGCAGCTTCGCGGCCAGCGCGGTGAAGACCTCGCCGAGCCCGTGCGAGAGGTCGGTGGCGACGCTGGTGTGCCGCTGCTTGTAGCTGAGTACGGTGCTGCCGAGGTATGCGGCGCGTACCCGGGAGGTGGCCATGGGGTGGGTGCGGCCCTGGCGGGAGTCGTCGGCCCGGTGCCACATGAGCTTGACGGGCTTGCGCATCTTCTGCGAGATCTCGGCGGCTTCGAGTGCCGCGTCGAAGAAGAGCTTGCGCCCGAAGGAGCCGCCGCCCTCGGTGACATGCACGGTGACCGCGCCCGGGGGCAGCCCGAGCCGGGCGGCGACGGCGGTCTTCGCGACGATCGGCGCCTTGAGCCCCGACCAGATCTCCGCACGGTCCGCACGCACGTCGGCGATCGCGCAGTTGGTCTCCAGTGCGCTGTTGCTGCGGAAGGCGAAGGAGAACGTGGCCTCCACCGAGGGAGTCAGCGCCGGCAGCCCCATCGGCAGCTCCGCGGCCTGCAGTTCCTTCCGTACGGACTCGTCGGACTTGCCCTCCGCGGTGCCCGGCTTCCACGACACCTGCAGGGCACGTACGGCGTCGATGCACCGGCCGAAGGTCCTCGCCCGCACCGCCACTCCGGTGGAGACCGCCACGACGTCGGTGACGCCGGGCAGGGCGCGGACCTGGTCGAGGTTGGTCACGGAGCCGACCTTGCCGTTGATCGTCGGCGGACGGCACACCATGGTCGGCAGGGCATCGGGCACGGCGAGGTCCATCGCGAACTTCTTGCGCCCGGTGACGGCGGCGAGCGCGTCGATGCGGTTGTGCGGCGTACCGATGACGGTGAACTCGCCGCGCTCCTTGAGCTCCACGGCCACCCGCCGCGGCGCGACGCTCGCGGCCTTCTCCGCGAGGGCGCCGATGCCGACGCTCCTGCCCGCGCGGTCGGTGACGACACCGGCCTTCAGCGTGAGGTCGGTGACCGCCGCGCCGAGTACGGCCGCCGCCGCGTCGAGCAGCCGGCCACGGGCGACGGCGGCGGCGACCCGGACCGGGGTGAACGTCGAGATGGTGGTGTTGGACGCACCGGTGAACTGGTTGAACGCCAGCTCGGGCCGTGCGTCGGCCAGCGTGACCCGCACCTGCGCGAGCGGTACGTCCAGCTCCTCGGCGATCAGCATGGCCGTCGACGTGGTGATGCCCTGCCCGACCTCGGCGCGGGGCAGTGCGAACGACACGGTGCCGTCCTTGTTGACCTCGATCCTGATCAGGTTCGAGGTGGGGAGGGCCGCCAGGGTCAGCACGTCGTTGAGGTCGACGAGATCGGTGAGGTCCCCGGACGGGATCTCCGCCGCGGGGCCCTGGGCCGCCGGGGTCCCGGCCGAGGCCTCCGGCGCGGATCCGATCTGGGCGGCGGTCACCAGGGTGGGAGCGGCCAGTACGTAACCGAGGAAGCGGCGTCGTCCGATGCCGGACCTGCCCCGATCCTCCGCCTTGGCCGAACGGTCGGCTCTGCTCATCTACGACGCCCTTTCCCGTCACGCTTGCGCGGGACATGACACTACCTGCTCGTGCCCGGCCGGCTGACGGGGCGTCATCGCACGGGCGGCCAGTCCGGACATGCCCCGCAGCCCAGGCAGACGACCTCGCGGTGACCCCAAGTAAGGTGAACCTTATTTGGTGATGTTGTTCGTCGAAGTGATCGCTGGAGGCCCCCATGCCGCTGACCGCCCCGCCGCCCGTCGGGACGACCCGCCGGCCGCCCCGCATCGTCCGGCCGCAGCCCGTGGAGCGTGCGGACAGCGCGTGGGTGGAGCGGACCGTCGCGGAGGGTGACTTCTGGGGGGCGGCGGTGCGGGCCGGTGGCTCGCCGGTGGTGGAGCCCGATCCGGCGGGTGGTCCCGAGCACCGGGTGGTCACCTTCCTGTGGCGGGGGACAGAGTCCACCCGGGCCGTCCTCGTCCTGCCGAACAAGATCGTCGACCCGCGCGACATGGCCCGCAACCTGATGGAGCGCGTGCCGGGCACGGACATCTGGCACTGGTCGGTGCGGATGCGCGCCGACTGGCGGGCCACGTACAGCTTCTGCGTGGACGAGGGAGAAGGACCGGAGCCCGAGGCGGCCGGATACTGGCCCTGGCTGCGCGGCAGGCAGCAGGCGGACCCGCTCAACCCGCGTACGCTGACCCGCCGTTGGGGCGGCGAACCCGTCTCGTACGTGGAGCTGCCGCACGCCCCGCACGGCGCGGACTGGCAGCGGCGCGACGGCGTCCCGCGCGGCACGGTCGGCGAGTACGTCGTCCGCAGCGAGCTGCTCGGCAACGAGCGCAGGGTGCATGTGTACGAGCCGCCGGGCGGCGGGCGCGACCTGCCCGTACTGGTGCTGATGGACGGCGAGATGTGGCAGCCGGGGCTCGACGTCGCGGCGCTGCTCGACAACCTGATCGCCGACGGCCGGATCCCGCCGCTCGTCGCACTGCTTCCCGAGTCGGTGGGCGCCGACCAGCGGTGGGCCGAACTCGCCTGCAACGAAAGCTTCGTCGGCTTCCTGGAGTACGAGCTGCTGCCGTGGGCGGGGGAGCGGCTGTCACTGACGGCGGACCCGGCACGGACCGTCGTGGCGGGACAGAGCCTGGGCGGTCTGACCGCCGCGTACGCCGCCGTGTCCGCGCCGGCCAGGTTCGGGTGCGTGCTCGCGCAGTCCGGGTCGTTCTGGTGGCCGGACGGGCCCGACCTGGAGAGCTCCGAGTGGCTGACCGGGCGGATCGCCGCCGCCGAGCGGCTGCCCGTACGGTTCTGGCTCTCGGTGGGCGAGCAGGAGTGGGTCGCGCTTCCCGCCGCGCGCAGACTGCGCGACACCCTGGAGAAGAAGGGGTACGACGACGCCGCGTACCGCGAGTACAACGGCGGGCACGACTACCTGTGCTGGCGCACCGAACTGGCCGACGGGCTGGTGGAGTTGCTGAAGTAGCGGAAGGGGGCTGCCTGCCGGGCAGCCCCCTCGTCCCCTCGCCCGTTACTCCGGCGGCTCCTGGAGGTGCGCCACGCACTGCCCGTACGGAGCCGGGCCGTGCACCGTCTCCCACCCGTCCGGCACCTGGCGGAACACCGGCCACAGCGAGTGCGCGCCACGGCCGTTCCGCAGGAGCAGGTGGGTCGGCTCGTTCGCCGTCTCCGCCTCGGGGGCGTCGAAGGGTGACGTCGTCATGAGTGGTCCAACTCCTTGAGGCGGGCGGCGAGCACGGCACAGACCTCATCAAGCGGGCCCGGTTGTGTCAACTCCGGGTGCAGACAGTCCAGTTCGTGATTGTCGAGCCCTCCGACGTACGGCGCCCAGGCGTCCGGTGTCAGCCAGTTCTCCGCGCGCGGCGCGGCGGCCGTGAAGAACAGCACGTCGCCTTCGAAACGCCGGTGCGTGTGGGCCCGCATCAGCCGGGCGTTGTTGACCACGATGTCGACCACCGCGGACAGGGTGCGGTCCGGCAGCCCGGCCAGGGCGCTGCCCTCCCGGTGCAGGGTGGCCAGGACGTCCTCGCGGGTCAGCTCGTCGGTACGGTCGTACCCGGCCATCCGCAGCAGTGCCGTCAGCGCGTCGGCCTCGGCAGGGATCGCCGAGTCCTGCCACTGGTCGGACGGGTAGGCGTCCATCAGGGCCAGCAACTCGACCTGCTCGCCCGCCTCTTGGAGACGCACGGCGACCGTGTGCGCGAGCACGCCGCCCACCGACCAGCCGAGCAGCCGGTACGGGCCGTGCGGGCGCACGCTGCGCAGGGCGTCGATGTAGTCGGCGGCCATCTCCTCCATGGTGGCGGGGAGCCCGCCCTCGCCGTGCAGACCGCGGGCCTGCAGCCCGTACACCGGCTGGTCCGGGTCGAGCCGTGACAGCAGCCCCGAGTAGCACCAGCTGATGCCACCCGCAGGATGGAACGCGAAGAGCGGTGTGCGCCCCCCGGTGGCCCGCAGCGGCAGCAGGGTGTCCAGGGCGTGGTCCGACTCGGTGTTGCCCGCGTCCAGTTGGGCCGCGAGGGAGGCCGGGGTCTGCGCCTGGAACAGGGTGCCGATGGTGAGCTCCGCACCGAGCGTGTCCCGCACCCGGGCGACCAGACGCGCCGCGAGCAGCGAGGTGCCGCCCAGGTCGAAGAACGCGTCGTCGACGCCGACCCTGGGCACCCCGAGGATCTCCGCGAAGAGCCGGGTGAGGGTCTCCTCGCGATGGTTGGCGGGCACCCGGCCCTCGTCGCCGGATCCCGTGAACGCGGGGGCGGGCAGGGCCCGTCGGTCCAGTTTGCCGTTCGGGCTGAGCGGGAAGTCGGCCAGGACGACGATCACACCGGGCACCATGTGCTCGGGGAGTGCACGGGCCAGCCGGGCACGCAGCGCCTCCGGGTCCGGCGCCTCCTCCCCGGCGGCGGGCGTCACGTAGCCGACGAGCCGCTCGTCGCCGGGGCGGTCCTCGCGGACCAGTACACCCGAGGCGCCGACCGATGCGTCCTGCGCCAACTCGGCCTCGATCTCGCCCAGTTCGATGCGCTGACCGCGCAGCTTCACCTGGTGGTCGGTGCGGCCCAGGTACTCGATCTCACCGTCGGCGGTCCACTGCGCGAGGTCGCCGGTGCGGTACATGCGCTCGCCCGGCGCACCGTACGGGTCGGAGACGAAGCGGGACGCGGTGAGCGCCGGGCGGCCGAGATAGCCGTCCGCCAACTGCACGCCCGCCAGGAAGAGTTCGCCCCGCACGCCGGGCGGGCACGGCTGGAGCGCCGCGTCCAGGACGTACAGCCGGGTGTTCCACACCGGCCTGCCGATCGGCACAGGGCCCGAACCGTCCGTGGCGCACGGGTGGTACGTCACGTCGACGGCGGCCTCGGTCGGCCCGTACAGGTTGTGCAGCGGTACGCCGCCTCGCGCCGCGTCGTCGCCCAGTACGCGGCCGAATTCGCGGACCGTCTCGCGGGGGAGCGCCTCACCGCTGCAGAACACGTGCCGCAGACCCGTGCAGGCCGAAGCGGCGGGTTCGGTGAGGAACACCTGGAGCATCGACGGCACGAAGTGGCAGACGGTGACGGCCTGTTCGCGGATGATCCGGGCCAGGTACGTCGGGTCCTTGTGACCGCCGGGCTCGGCGACGACGAGCGTCGCACCGACCCGCAGCGCCCAGAAGAACTCCCACACGGACACGTCGAACCCGGACGGCGTCTTCTGCAACACCCGGTCGCCGGGGCCGATTTCGTACTCGTGCTGCATCCAGCGCAGCCGGTTGTCGATCGCCGCGTGGCCCACGACGACACCCTTGGGCCGGCCCGTCGAGCCGGAGGTGTAGATGACGTAGGCCGGGTCCTGGGGGCCCAGGTCCGGGGCCGGGTTCCCCGTGGGGTACGGGGCGGTGTCCAGGTGGTCGAGGGCGACGACCGGGACGCCGGCGGCCGGGGTCCGGTCCGCACGGTCGGTGATCACGCACGCGGGCTCGGCGTCGGCCAGCATGGAGGAGAGCCGGTCCGCCGGGTAGTCCGGGTCGAGCGGCAGATACGCGCCGCCCGCCTTGAGCACGGCGAGGAGGGAGACCACCAGGTCGAGGGAGCGGGGCACGGCGACCGCCGCGAGAGCCCCCGGACCTACGCCCAACGTGGTGAGGTGATGGGCGAGTTGGTTCGCCCGGGTGTTCAGCTCCGCGTACGTCAGCCGCTCGTCGCCGAAGACGAGGGCAGTGGCGTCCGGGGTGCGGGCCGCCTGCTCCTCGATCGGGCCGATGAGCGTGGTGGTGGGAACCGGCCGGCCGGTGGCGTTGAACTCGTCGAGCACCAGGGCGAGTTCGTCTTCGCGGGCGATGGTGTGCGCGGCGAGCGGGGTGTGCGGACCCGACCGGGAGATGCGCTCCAGGAGCTCCAGAAAGCGGGACTGGTGCAGAGCGAGCGCGTCCGGCTCGTACAGGGCCGGGTTGCCGTCGTAGTCGATGCGCAGGCCGGAGCCGTCGGTGCGGTCGTAGACGTTGACCGTGAGGTCCTCGACGGGGCCCGCCGACAGGTTGTGCGCCTCGGTGCGGGCGCCCGCGAAGGTCAACTCATAGTCGAACGGCATGATGTTGACGAGGGGGCCGACCAGCGAACGTCCCTCGCCGAGCAGCCCCAGGTCGCGGCGGATGTCCTCGTACCGGTAGCGCTGGTGGCGGCGGGCGGCCCGGATGCCGAGCACGACCTGCCGGGTCAGCTCCGCGAACGTCGCCTCGGGGGTGACGGTGAGCCGCAGCGGCAGCACGTTCATCACCATGCCGGGAACGCGCAGTGCCACCGAGCCCATCCGGCCCATCATCGGCAGACCGAGCACGACCTCGGCCGCATGGGTGGCCCGGGACACGTACAGCGCCTGCGCGGCGATCAGCACCTCGGGCCAGGTCGCCTTGATCGACGAGGCCAGCTCGCGCAGGCCGTCGGTGGCCTGCGGCGAGAGGTGCGCGCTGCGACGGTGGAAGGTGCGGGAGGCAAGCGCGGCGCGCCCGGCCAGGGTCGGTGCCTCGGGGCGGTCGGCGAAGGCGCCGTCCCAGTGCCGGCGGTCCTTGTCGTACGTCTCCGAGACGCGGTATCCGGCGTCCTCGTCGACCAGGTCGGACAGGGGGGCGAAAGGGCTGGCCGACGGGGTCTCGCCCGCGGCGAGCGCGGTGTACACCTCGGCGGTGCGGCGGGCGAGCAGCGAGTACCCGAAGCCGTCCATCACGATGTGGTGCACCCGCTGGTACCACAGCCACCGGTCGTCGGCGACGCGCAGCAGCGCGTGCGCGAACAGCGGACCGGCCGCCAGGTCGAAGGGCGTGGCGAGGTCGGTCTCCATCCATGCGTACGCGTCCGCGGCAGGGTCCGCGGCGGCACGCAGATCACTGACGTGGAGGGGGAGTTCGAGGTCCTCGATCTCCGACTGGTACGGCCCGTCGGCCTCTTCGACGATGCGCATGCGCAACGAGTCGGCCTCGGACACCACCTGACGGAGCGTCCGGGCGAAGACCTCGGGGTCGATCGGCCCGTGGATCTCCAGGCACTCGGCGGTGTTCTGCGCCGGGCTCCGGGGATCCAGGGCCTGCGCGAACCACATGCCCGACTGGGCGGCGGTCAGCTTCAGTGCCGGACGGGTGGGGTGAGCCGTCGTCATGAATCCGCCCCCAGGAGCGGTGCCCAGGCCTCGATGGCGGGCTGCTCCGCCAGGTCGACGAAGGTCGTGGTGATGCCGTGGTCGCGGCGCCACCGCTCGACGAGCGTCATGATGCGCATCGAGTCCAGGCCGTAGTCGACCAGGTTCTCGTCGACGGGTATGTCCTCGGGGTCCTCGCCCAGGACGTCGGCGACGTCCGCGCGTATCTGCGCGACGGTCAGGGTGGCGGGTCCGGTGGCGGTCATGTCGTCAGATCCCCTTCAGAACAGCGCCGTTGACGGCTTCGGTGGTGGTGACGACCGCGCACCGGCCGGCCGCGTACCGCAGCGCCTGGTCATGGTCCTCGCGCGAGAAGTCTGCCACCGCGTCCGCGACGACGAACGCCTGTACGTCCTGCATCCACGCGTCGCACGCCGTCATCAGTACGCCGATGTTCGCGTACACGCCGACGATCACGAGCTGGTCGCGGCCCGCCTCGCGCATCCGCTCCGCCAGATCGGTGCGGACGTACGCGCTGTACTTCCACTTCGTGATCACGGTGTCGCCCGGCTCGGGCGCGACCGGAGGGGCGATCGCCTTGGCGTGCTCGTCGTCGGGCAGGCCGGGGCCCCAGAAGTCCTGCTGGAGACCGCGCTCGGCGGGGCTCTGGCCGCCGGGCTGTGCGGAGTACATGACCGGGACGCCCGCGGCGCGCGCCGACTTCGCCAACTCGGCGACATTCGCCAGGAGTTCATTGGTCGGCGAGGAGTCGGGGGTGTACGCGGTCAGGAAGTGGTTCTGCAGATCGTGGACGAGCAGCACCGCCCGCTGCGGGTCGAGAGTCCACGCGACGCGGTTGTCGGGCAGCTCGTCGGGGGTGGGCATCGGGTAAGGGGCGACGGCGGGGAGAGCCATGAACGGGGGCCTTTCGGGGGTGCGGGGGCGGTGCGGCGCTGCAGTCCTTGAGACGCGTCAGGCCTGGGGTGCGGAGGCGATCGTCCGCTGGTCCTTCTTGCTGATCTTGCCGATGCCGGTCTGCGGGAAGGCCGTCACGAACTCGACGAGGTCGGGGACCTTGTACGCCGCGAGGCCCTTCTCCCGTACGAACTTCTTGACCGCCACGGACTTCAGCGGCTCGGCGTCGCCGCGCAGGATCACGTACGCGAGGGTGCGCTCGCCGAGGTAGTCGTCGGGCACGGCGACCAGGGACACGTCGTGCACGGAGGGGTGGCCGAGGATGATGTTCTCGATCTCCTCCGGGGCGATCTTCTCGCCGCCACGGTTGATCTGGTCCTTCGCCCGGCCCTCCACGACCAGGTGGCCGGTCGGGGTGCGGCGGACGATGTCGCCCGTACGGTAGAAGCCGTCGGCGGTGAAGGAACGGGCGTTGTGCTCGGGTGCCCGCCAGTAGCCGCGGATGGTGTACGGGCCGCGGGTCAGCAGGTGGCCGCTCTCGCCCTCGGGGACGTCCCTGTCGGCGTCGTCGACGATGCGGATCTCGTCGTCGGCGGAGATCGGACGGCCCTGGGTGGTGACGATCGTCTCCGGATCGTCGTCGAGGCGCGTGTAGTTGACGAGCCCCTCGGCCATGCCGAAGACCTGCTGGAGGGTGCAGCCGAGCGCGGGGCCGATCCTGCGGGCCGCCGCCTCGCTGAACTTCGCCCCGCCGACCAGCAGCACTTCCAGGCTGGAGAGGTCGTACGAGGTGGTGGCGCCCGCCTCCGTCCAGACGAGGGCCAGCGGCGGCACGACGCCGGTGATCGTGACCCGCTCGCGCTCGATGAGGGGGAACGCGGTGTCCGGATCGGGCTGCGGGCACATCACGACGCGGCCGCCCGCGTGGAGGATACCGAGCGAACCGGGGGACGACAGCGGGAAGTTGTGCGCCGCAGGGAGGGTGACGAGGTAGACGGAGTCCTTGGTGACGCCGCACAGCTCGTTGGAGCCCCAGAGCGAGTAGATGTAGTCGTCGTGGGTGCGCGGGATCAGCTTGGGGACGCCGGTGCTGCCGCCGGACAGCTGGAGGAAGGCGAGATCAGAGGGGGTGGGCTCCTCGGCCTTCAAGTCCGTGTCGGACAGCGGGACGTCGGTGAGGGCGGTGTGCTCGCCCGGGTCGCCGACGACGAAGACGTGGCGGAGTGTGGGGACTTCGGCGCGGACCTTGGCGGCGAGGTCGCGGTGGTCGAAGCCGGCGTGCCGGTCGGGGACGACGTAGGCGACGGCCTCGGTGAACTCGCAGAAGTAGCGGATCTCCGTCTCGCGGTGTGCCGGGAGGGCAAAGACGGGGAGGGCGCCGATACGGAAGAGCGCGAAGATCACTTCGAAGAACTCGGCGACGTTGGGGAGCTGGACGACGACGCGGTCGCCCTTGGCTATGCCGCGGTCGGCGAAACCGGCGGCCAGGTGCATCGCCCGGGTGTGGAGTTGGGCGTACGACCAGTGGCGGTCGCCGTCGGTGAGGGCGATGCGGTCGGGGTGGGACTCGGCGCGGGTGCGGAGCATTTCGGCGAAGGTCTCGCCTTGCCAGTAGCCGGCGGCGCGGTAGCGGGCGGCGGCTTCTTGGGGCCAGGTGGGGGCGTCCGGGGTGGAGGTGTCCGGGGAGGGGGTCGTCACTTTGGCCTCGGCAGGTGGGTGGGAGTGGTGGTCGGGGGTGGGGCGGTACCGCCGCCCAAGGGGGCTTTCAGGGGCGCGGGGAACTGCGCGACCAGCCACGAACGACCCGCGGATTTCATCCCCGCACCCCCAGCGAAGCAGAGCGCCTAGGCGGTCATGGCCTTCTTGATGTCGTCCAGGACGGACATCGCTGCCTGGGGGCCGCCCAGGCTCGTCCACTTGGAGCCGTCGATCTCGGTGGTGTGGTTCTTCTTGACCGCGTCCAGCTCCTTGTACGCGGCCTTCGCCTTCAGCTGCGTGAAGAGGTCCGCGTCCTTGCCCGCCGACGTGAGCGTGCCGATGAACAGCCAGTCCGCGTCGATCTGCTTCAGGTCCTCGTCGCTGAGCGGCGTCGAGTGGCCCTGGCCCTTCTCGTTCTGGATGCCCGGACGCCCCAGGCCGAGGTCCTTCAGGACGTCGGAGATGAACACGCCCTGCTGCATGACCGCAGTGCCCTTGGCCGAGTAGCGGGCCACCGAGACGGATCCGCCGGCGTTCTTGCCGAGGGCCGTCTTCACCTCGGCGAGCTTGGCGTCGTACCCCTTGAGGAAGGCGGTCGCCTCGTTGGACTTGCCGAGCACCTTGCCGGTCAGTTCGAGGGACTTCTTCCAGTCCTTCTTCTTGTCGATGGTGACGACCGTCGGAGCAATCGCCTGGAGCTGCTTGAGGACCTGCTTGTCGGCGAGCTGACCGGCCAGGATGACGTCCGGCTTGGCCGCGATGACCTTCTCGATGTCGGGTCCTGTGACCGCGCCGACGACCGGAATGCCCTTCGCCTGCTCGGTGAGGTAACCCGGGGCGCCCTTCTGGCCGCGGCCCGCGGACAGGCCGACCGGCTTGACGCCCAGGGCGAGTGCGGAGTCGAGGTCCATCTCGCTGAGCACGACGACATTCTTCGTGTCGGCCTTGAGCTTCACCTCGGCGCCGGCGGCGTCCGTGACGGTGCTGCCGCCCTTGGCGTTCTTCGCCTGGCTGTCGGGGCCCGAGCCGGAGCCGGAGTCGTCCGAACCACAGGCGGAAAGGGTGAGAGCGGAGGCCAGGGTGAGGGCCGCCACCGCGGTCAGCCGGGCGCGCGGGATGAGGTTCGAGGACATGTCCGTGATCTCCATGCTGGTGAAGGCGAAGTTGCTGCCCGGACGGGATCCGGACATACGGGGTGACACACCCCTAGTCGGGGCATTGCGGAATCCACCTGTGGGAACAGGGAGTTCGCAGTGCCCCGGCCAAGGGTTCCACGTCGTGGTTAGGTTAGGCTAACTTCATGTTGGTTGCGCAAGAGGGGCGGGTCCGGGAGGCCGGAACCGAACCCCCGATACCGGGCTCGGCGAGGCTCCATCGCCCCACCCTCTGGGCGGCCGCCGCCCTGGTCCTGCTCCTGGCGGCACTGACCGTGCTGTCCCTGCTGATCGGCTCCGGGTCCAACCCGATGGCCCGCGCCTGGGACTTCCTCACCGGAGACCCCGCCGCCCGCGCCGATGCGCAGATCCGGCTCGCCGTCATGGACGTACGACTGCCGCGCACGCTCGCCGGGCTGCTGGTCGGCATCGCGCTCGGCGCGGCCGGCTGTCTCCTCCAGGCCGTCACCCGCAACCCGCTCGCCGAGACCGGCCTGCTCGGCGTCAACTCCGGTGCGGCGCTGGGCGTCGTGATCGGACTCACGTACTTCGGAGTGACGTCGGCGTACGGAGTCCTGGTGTGGGCACTGGTTGGCGGCATGGCCGCGAGCGCGGTGGTGCTGCTGCTCGCCGCGTCGGGACGGGCCGCCGGTTCGCCGCTGCGGCTGGTGCTCGCCGGGTCCGCGCTCGGCGCGACCTTCCACGGGGCCACCTCGTACGTCCTGCTCGGCACGCAGTCGACGTTCGACACGTACCGCTACTGGACGATCGGGTCCCTCGCGGGCATCGACACCAAGGACACGTACCCGCTGATCCCGCTGATCGTGATCGGCCTGCTGATCGCCTTCGGGTGCGTACGGCCGCTGTCGGCGCTGGCACTCGGCGACGACAGCGCGCGCTCGCTGGGCCACCACCCCGGGCGGATCCGGCTGATCGTGGCGGTGGCGGTGACGCTGCTCGCCGGTTCCGCGGTGGCACTGGCCGGGCCGATCGCCTTCCTCGGACTGCTCGCACCGTACGCGGCACGCATGGTCACCGGGCCGCGGATGGCGGGCCAGTTGGTGCTGTCCGGACTGGTCGGGGCGTGCGTGATGATCGCGGCCGACCTCCTCGCACGGGTCGTCATCCGGCCCTGGGAGACCCCGGTGAGCGTGCTGCTCGCCTTCATCGGCGGCCCGCTGCTGATCTGGATCGCGCGCTCGCAGCGCATGTCGACGGCGGGAGCGAACGGATGAGCCAGGACCTGGCCAAGGGCGCGGACGAGAGCCGGCTGAAGGCCGGCGACGCGGACCCGGTGAAACCCGGCGACGCAGACCCGGTGAAACCCGGCGACGCGGACCCGGTGAAGGCCGGCGACGTGGACCCGGTGAAGCCCGGCGACGCGGACCCGGTGAAGGCCATCGACGCAGACCCGGTGAAGGCCGGCGGGCCCCTCGTCCCGCCCGACTCCCTCCCCGTCCGCGTCGGCACCTTCTCCTGGCTCTTCCCGCACCGCAGCGCCCTCGTCGCGGTCGCTCTCGCCGTGCTGATCGGGGTGATCGTCTCCTTCGCGGCCTTCGCCAGCTCGACCAGCATGAGCTTCTCCGAGAGCCTCGCCGGACTCCTCGGAACCGGTGACTCCGCTACCGTGATGCTCGTTCAGGACTTCCGGCTGCCGCGCATCGCCGTCGGCCTGATGGTCGGCGCCGCCCTCGGTGTCGCCGGCTGCCTCACCCAGACCCTGGCCGGAAACCGGCTCGCCACCCCCGACATCATCGGCGTCAACGACGGTGCCACCGCGGCCGTTGTCGCCTCCGTCGTCGGCTCGTCGACCGGCATGATCGGCGACTGGTGGCTCGGCCCGCTCGGAGCGGCCGCCGCCGCCATGGTCGTCGTCGCCTGTGCGGGCGGCGCGGGCCGCAGCGGATACCGCATCCTCGTCGTCGGCATCGGCGTCTCCACCGTCATCGGCGCCGTCACCGACCTCGTCATGTCCCGCGAGAACGACAACACGGCGGGCGGCGTCTTCCTCTGGACCGTCGGCTCGCTCAACGGCCGTGACTGGGGCGTCGGCACACCCCTCGCCCTCCTCCTGCTGGTCCTCGTGCCGCTCGCGCTCGTCGCGGGCAGCCGCCTGCAGTTCCTGCGCTTCGACGACGACACGGCCGCCACCCTCGGCGTCAACGTCGCCCGGGTACGGGCCGTGACGCTCGCCCTCGCGGTCGCTCTCTCCGGCATCGCCGTCGGCATCGGCGGCCCGATCGCCTTCGTCGCGCTCGCCGCCCCCGTCCTCGCCGCATGCCTCGGCGGCCCCACCCGGGTGCCGATCATCGGGTCCGCGCTCGTCGGCGCGGCCCTCGTCGGCGGCGCGGACGCGCTCGGCCGGGTCATCGCCCCGGTGGAGATCCCCGTCGGAGTCGTCACCAGCGTCCTCGGCGGACCCTTCCTGCTGTGGGTTCTCTTCGGCAAGAAGTCAGCCAGCCCCTCGCAGACCGGAAAGGCCTGACCCCGTGGAACTGACCGTAGAGGCGCTCACCGCCGGCTACCCAGGACACCCCGTCGTCGACGCCGTGGACCTCACCGTTCCCAGCGGACAGGTCGTCGCGATCGTCGGCCCCAACGGCTGCGGCAAGTCGACCCTGCTGCGCGCCGTCGCCCGCCTCCACAAGCCGGAGTCGGGCACCGTACGGGCCGGGGACGCGGACGTCTGGCAGCTCACCCAGCGCAGGGCCGCCCACCGCATCGCCCTGCTCGCCCAGTCCCCGCAGGCCCCCGAGGCGGTCACCGTCGCAGGTCTCGTACGGTACGGACGCCACCCGCACCAGGGCCTGTTCCGCCAGTGGTCCCGCGAGGACGAGGCGGCGGTGCGCGCCGCGCTGGAAGCCACCGGCACCACCGCCCTCGCCGAACGGCGCCTGGACCAGCTCTCCGGCGGGCAGCGGCAGCGCTGCTGGCTGGCGATGGTCCTCGCGCAGGAGACCCCGATCGTGCTCCTCGACGAGCCGACCAGCGCACTCGACCTCGGCCATGCAGTCGAAGTCCTGTCCCTGGTACGGGAGGTCGCGGCGGCCGGCCGCACCGTCGTCATGGTCCTGCACGACCTGGCGAGCGCCGCCCGCTACGCCGACACCGTCGTCGCCATGAACGAGGGCCGTGTCGTCGCCCACGGGCCCGCCCGCGAGGTGGTCACCGCCGCCCTGGTCAAGGAGCTGTACGGCATCGACGCCGACATCCTCCGGGCCCCGGGCGACGGCTCACCCATCGTCGTACCTACGGCCGCTGTGAAGACGGACCGGCTGTCGCCCGTCGGCTGAGCTGTCGGCCGAGCGCGAAGTCCGCCGCCGTCCACGCCAGTCCCACCGCGCCGTCGAGCATCGCCCGCTCGGCGGCCGGGGTGGCGGCGGCCGCCGTGAACTCCGGCTGGTGCGGGCCGCTCGTACCGCTGCCGATGTCGAGCACCGGGTGGATCGACGGCACCACGTGCGACACATTGCCCATGTCGGTCGACGCGAAGGGGCCGCGCACCTGCGGCTCGGGACGCCCCAGCTCGCGCGCGTTCGCCGACCACAGCGCGACCAGCTGCGGATCGGAGCGGAAGTCCAGATAGTCCGGCGAGGGCTGGGCGAGGTCGATCTCGCACCCGGTGGCCAGCGCCCCCGCCCGGAAGCAGTCCTCCACCCGGCCGCGCAGCTCCCGCAGCTCCTCCACCGAAGGGGTGCGCAGCGCGTATGCGGCGCGGGACCGCTCCGGGATCGCATTGAGCGCGGTACCCGCCTCGGTGGCGATGCCGTGCACCTTCCACTCCCCGGGCAACTGCTGCCGCAGCAGCCCCAGCGCCACCTGCGCCACGGTCAGCGCGTCGGCCGCGTTCCGCCCGTCCTGCGGGTTCATCGCCGCGTGCGCCGACTTGCCCGTGTACGTGACGTCGAGCGAGCCCATCGCGAACGACCGGAAGTCCGCCACCTCGAACGGACACGGGTGGATCATCATCGCCGCGTCCACCCCGTCGAACGCCCCCGCGTCGAGCAGCAGCGCCTTCCCGGCCCCGCTCTCCTCGGCCGGAGTGCCCAACACCCGGACGGTCAGCCCGAGTTCATCGGCGTACGGAGCAAGCGCCAGCGCCGCACCCACTCCGGCCGCCGCGATCAGATTGTGCCCGCACGCGTGCCCCATCCCGGGCAGCGAGTCGTACTCGCAGGCCAGCGCGACCGTCACGGGACCCGACCCGACGGTCGCCTCGAAGGCGGTCTCCAGCCCGTACGCGGGAGCCGTCACCGCGTACCCGTGCCCACGCAGCACGTCCGCGCACCACCCGGCGGCCTGCCGTTCCTCGAAAGCGGTCTCGGGGTGGGCGTGGATGCGGCGGCTGAGGGAGAGGAGCTCCTCGCGCACCTCACCGACCCTGGCGCGCACCGCTGCCTTGACGTCGCCGCTCTCCGACACCTGTTGCCCTCCTGACCATGGCTTTTGTGCTGTCCTTGCCACCATACGGGGGTACCGGACGGGCCGATCAACACCGGTTTCCCCGCCCGGTGTTGATCGGCCGCATCTGCCGATACCGTTGATCCACGACTGTTCCACCACGGACCGGGACGACGGGGGAGTTGCCTGATGGATCCCATTTCACTGGCGGGCATTGCGGCGGTGCTGGCGGCGGTGGCCAACGGGACGGCGAGCGAGGCGGGGAAGTGGGTCTGGCAGTCTGCCGGCGGTCTGGCGCGGCGGGCCCTGGGGCGAGAAGTGCCCGCCCCGGCCAACGGCCATCAACTGGCAGAGCTGGCACGGCAGTTACATGAAGCCATGCGACGCGACCCCGCTCTCGCCGGAGACTGGGCCGTCTTCGCGAGCACCGTGGGCAGGGGGCACGGGATCCGCTCCACACCGCAGCTCCCCGCCACCACGCGTGCGTTCACGGACCGCGTGAAGCTCATGAAGCTGCTGGACAAGGAGGCCTCGCGCAGACCCGACGGCCTTCCCCGGACCGTCCTGCTGTACGGGCCCGAGGGCATCGGAACCAGCGAGGTCGCCAAGTGCTGGGGCAACCGCAACGCGGACCGCTACGGGGACGGGCAGGTCTATCTCGACCTGCGGAGCGGCCCGGACGGAGCGATGGGCTCGGGCGCCGCACTGCGTGAGGTGTTCCGCAAACTGGGGTTCCCCGACGAGGAGATACCGGTCTGCGAGGAACGCAGGGCCGAGTACTTCCGCACCTGTGCGGCCGACCGCGAACTGCTCGTCGTACTCGACCACGCGACCTCCGCCGCCCAGGTCCGCCCGCTGGTCACCTCCGCACCCAAGGTGCTGACCGTGATCGTCTCCCGTGACCCGCTCTACGGGCTCGACGCGCTGCGGATTCCCGTCGGGCCGCTTGCTGACAAGGACGCCCACCGCCTCCTCGTGGGCGTGGCGGGGAAGCCCGCCGTCGACGCGGCCCGCGACGCACTGCCCCAGCTGTTCGCCCGCTGCGCCGGTTCGCCGTACGCGCTGCGGGCCGCGGCACCCCGGCTGGCACATGTGCCGCCACCCCGTACGGAAAGGTCACCCGTACCCGCCATGACCCAGAATCCCGAGAGCGACCCCGTCCGTACCGCGATCGAGGACTCCTACCGCTGCCTCGACCCCGTCGCCGCCCGTGTGTACCGACTCACCGCCCTCCGTCCCTGGCCGGACTGCACCGCCCGTATCGCCGCCTTGGCCGCGAACCTCTCCACCGCCGAAGCGGCCCGCGCGCTGGACGCCGCCGCCGCACTCGGACTGCTCGACACCACCCCGTCCGGCCGCTACCGCTACCGGCCCTCCGTACGCGCCCACGCCGAACAGGCGGCCGTCACCGAGGACGGGGTGGCCGTGTGCTCCGCCGCCGTGCACCGGGTCCTGCGCGGACTCCTGCACTTCGCCGAGCCGACCGCCCGCGCCGCCCTCCCCGAGAGCTGGCGCTCACCGCGGCCCACGGACAGCGACGAGCAGCTGACCTACGGGAGCGCGGGCGAGGCCGTCGCCGCGCTGGCCACCGAAGCGGGCAACCTGGCCGAAGCGGTGGCCGCGGCCGAGGAGTTCGGGGCACCGGACACGGTGTGCCGCCTGGTGCGCGCCCTGTGGCCGGTCCAGCTCAAGGCGGGCCACCTCGAAACCCTGCTCCCCGCCCTGCACGCCGGGGCCCGCACCGCCGACACGCACTTCCCCGGCACCCGCAGCGCCGCGATGACGCACACCCATCTCGGCTTCGCCCTCACCGCCCTCGAACGGTACGAGGAGGCCGAGATCGAACTGCGCGCCGCCGCCCGCGACGAAAGCGCGGCCGGGCACGTCCGCGGACACGCGTCGGCGGTCGAAGGGCTGGGGCTACTGCGACTGGCGCAGTGGCGTCTGCCCGAGGCGTACGACCTCTTCGACGAGGTGGACGCCCTCTACGCGGCCATCGGCCCGGACGACGAGGGCGCCGCGGACCTGCCCCGCGCCCGCGCCCTCCTGGAACGCCACCGGGGCCGGGTGCTCACCGGCATGGACCGCCTCGACGAGGGGCGCGAGCGACTCGGCACCGCGCTGCGGTACTTCCGTACGAGCACGGACGCGTACAACACGGCCCGCACGCTCACCGACCTCGCCCGTTCGTACGTCGACGGGACACGGCGCGCGAGCCCGGCGGAGAAGGCCGCCGCGCTGCCGCTGGTCGACGAGGCGCTCACGGTCCTGGAGGGGGAGCAGGCCGACTACCACCTCGCCTATCTGCGGCGCCTGCGCGACCTGTGCGTCAGCCCGGAGTGACCGTCACCGGGTGAACGGCGGACCCGGTCCGCACCGTGAATCCGGACTCCCCGGCCCCGAGCAGGGCGTACCACGCGGAGGCGTACAGGGCCGGGTCCGCGCCGGTCGTCCCGGTCAGGCACCACAGCGAGCCCTCCCGGGTGCGCACGGTGCAGGTGTCGGCCCCCGTGACGTACGCCGCCAGCCCGCACTGCGCAAACCGCTCCAGCACCTCGGCCGTCCACCGCGCCGGGCCCCCGAGTACCGGGTCGTCCGGCGCGCCCTCGCGGTGGATCACATCCGCGAGTGCGAGCCGCCCCGGGTCCCGTACGTCCTCGTGCACCGCCATGTGCACCTCGCCGCCCGGCTCCCAGGGTCGCCCGCGCGGGTCCGCGTAACGGGTGACGGTCACCTCACCGGGCCGCCCGGTCGGCCGGGTGACGACCAGGGTGGGTGCGGTGCGCCGCGCGGGTTCGTACGGAGGCCGCGGTAGCGGTAGGAGGGAGGCAGTGGGTGCGTCCGGCGTTTCGGGGCTGTCCATCAGCCCGTAGAAGAGCCTGCGCAGGAGGGCCGCCGACTGGCCGGGCACGGAAGTGGTGAACTCGGCAGCCGCGGCCAACGGCCGGTGTGCGGCGATGAGTTGGTCCAGTTGGGGTGCGAGCGGACCATATGGATCCAGGCGCGGCGCACCGGCGACGAAGTCGGCCACGGGGGAGTCGGGGTCGAGTCCGGCGAGCGGGGCGGCACCCAGCAGGACAGGTGCCCCGATTGCAGCGGAATAGTAGGAGACCGCCCCGTGGTCACCGATTACCGCATCCGCAGCCAAGATCGCCTGCCGCCAGTGCCGCAAGGGATCCACCAGGGTCAGCCCTGCCCGCCGCGCCCGGTCCAGCCAGGCGCGGACCTGGCCGGGGCCGTGCCCGTACCAGATGTTGGGGTGCAGGACGGCGGCGACCCGGTACTCGTCGGCGGGGAGTTCCGAGGTCAGCCGAGGGAGCAGGGCGGGCAGCAGGTTCTCGTCGCCGCCGTCGCCGAAGAGGGACTCGGGGTTCCAGGTGGAGTTGAGGACGACCAGCCGCTGGCCGGGGCGGACCCCGAGCGCCCGGCGGAAGCGTTCACGGTACGGGCGGGCCGCCAGCATCCGGTCGAAACAGGGGTCACCGGCGAGCACACCGGTATGGGCGGCCTCCGGGCAGACGTCCTTGAGCCGCTCCTGCTGCTCGGGATGCGAGAGGACGAGCGCGTCGGCGATCGGGACGCCGTCGTGGAGCAGCCACTCGGGGGAGAGCCCGAAGGTGGGTGGCGAGGTCTGGGCCCCGGCCGCAAGCCGTCCGGTGTCCGGTGTCCGGTGTCCGGTGTCCGGTGTCCGGTGTGGCCAGCCTTTTAGTGTAGCCAACCCCATGCGAGAGGATGGCCAACTTCCCTGAAATCAACTGGAGTTCACCGCCGAAACTCGCGGATATCGCGAGCGCGACCGGCGTCGCGAGCGCCTGCTTCCACGGCAGTACGGGCACCCCGATCTCCGCGAACAGCTCCGCGACCCCGGCCCGGAAGGCCGACGACCCCGGGCAGGTCACCAGCAGCTGTACCCCCAGATCGTCGTCGAACAGCGGCAGCACATCCAGCAGCCGCGTCGCCGACGTCACGTTGTGCACCACGAGCAGCACCCGCCGGCACTGGCCCCGGGTGGCCCACCGCACCGCGCCGTCCCCGACCGGTACGCGTATCCAGTCCTCGCGCTCCGGATCCGTCACTCGCCGCCCGCCCCCACCCTCGCTCCCGCACTGCCGCACACCCTGTGACCGGCCACGATATCCAGCCGTCGCACCGGCCGGTGCACCGGTGCCGAGCCGCCGTCCGGACTCTTTTCCGCCGTCACCTCACATATCAACTCCCCGCGTCGTCATGTCTGTTGGATCTGTAAGGCGCCGCGCCTACTCTGAAGGTCCGTATGAGGGGGTCGTATGAGCGAGGGCAGCGACAGGGCACTCACCGAAGGCGCCAGTGCACGGAAGGGGCCACCCGGCAAGGGCGAGAAGATCGCCGACTGGGCGGACGGCCGGCTGGGGCTCTATCCGCTGGCCAAGGCCAATATGCGCAAGATCTTCCCGGACCACTGGTCGTTCATGTTCGGCGAGATCTGCCTCTACAGCTTTCTGATCATCATCCTCACGGGCGTCTACCTCACCCTGTTCTTCGAGCCCAGCAGCGCGGAAGTCGTCTACGACGGCGTGTACACACCGCTCCACGGCATCCGGATGACCAGGGCGTTCGAGTCCACCGTCGACATCAGCATGGAGGTGCGCGGCGGTCTGCTGATCCGGCAGATCCACCATTGGGCCGCTCTGGTCTTCGTCGCCGCGATGCTCGTGCACATGATGCGGGTCTTCTTCACCGGGGCCTTCCGCAAGCCGCGCGAGCTCAACTGGATGCTGGGCTGGACCCTGCTGTTCCTCAGTCTGGTCACCGGGCTCACCGGCTACTCGCTCCCCGACGACCTGCTCTCCGGCACCGGGCTCCGCTTCGCGCAGGGCGCGATCCTGTCGGTGCCGGTGGTGGGGACGTACCTCGCCTTCTTCCTCTTCGGCGGCGAGTTCCCCGGCGACGACATCATCGCCAGGCTCTATCCGATCCACATCCTGCTGCTGCCCGGCATCATGCTGGGGCTGGTCGTCGCCCATCTGATCCTGGTCTTCTACCACAAGCACACCCAGTTCGCGGGCCCCGGCAGGACCGAGAAGAACGTCGTCGGCGCCCCCTTCCTGCCCATCTACATCGCCAAGGCCGGCGGCTTCTTCTTCCTGGTCTTCGGCGTCCTCGCGATCATGAGTGCGGTCGCCTCCATCAACCCGGTGTGGGCGATCGGCCCCTACCGGCCCGACCTGGTGGGCACCGGCGCCCAGCCCGACTGGTACCTCGGCTTCTCCGAGGGGCTGATCCGGGTGATGCCCAGCTGGGAGATCAGCGCCTGGGGGCACACGCTCCAGCTCGGCGTCTTCATCCCCTTCACGCTCTTCCCGCTGATCATGCTGGCGATCGGTGTCTATCCGTTCATCGAGGCGTGGGTGACCGGGGACAAGCGCGAGCACCACATCGCCCAGCGCCCGCGCAACGCCCCCACCAGGACCGGGCTCGGCGTCGCCTGGCTGTCGCTGTACGCGGTGCTGCTGGTCGGCGGTGGTAACGACCTGTGGGCCACCCACTTCCATCTCTCCATCAACTCCATCACGTGGTTCGTGCGGATCGGTTCCTTCGTCGTGCCCGTACTGGCCTTCGTCCTCACCCGGCGGATCTGTCAGGGGCTCCAACTCCGTGACAGCGAGAAGGCGTTGCACGGGCGGGAGAGCGGCATCATCAAGCGGCTGCCGCACGGCGAGTTCGTCGAGATCCACACCCCGCTCAGCCAGGCCGAGCTGCACACCCTCACCGCACACGAGCAGCCCATCCCGTTCGAGGCGGGCCCCGCGGTCGACGCGAACGGCGTCCGGCGGCCGGTCAAGCGCTCCGACCGGCTGCGGGCCCGCCTGGCGAAGTCCATGTACGGGCCGGGGACGTACGTACCCAAGCCGACCGCGGAGGAGTACCGGGCGCTGCACAGCGGAGACGGCGGACACAGTGGGCAGAGCGAGGAGTCGCAGCACCACTGACGTCACAGGGGTAGGTGTACGCAACTTTCGGCCAGCCTGCCCCTCCGCTCCTCCATACCCTTTTCCCTCTTGTCATGCTCACGTACGTTGACTCGGATCGAGTCCGTGAGGCCCATGCACCAGGGGGAGAACGATGCCGTCCGCACGCATGCGAAGAACCCGAAGAAGCCGAGGAACCCGAGGGGCCAGAGCGCTCGTCGTCGGAGCGGCGCTGCTCGCGCTGCCCGCCACCGCGCTGGCCGCACCGGCCGCCTCCGCCGCCGGCCAACAGGCCCCGACGGCAGGGGAGTCCGCCGAGCAGAAGTCCGACCAGCCCTACCCGGACATCGAAGGACAGGGCTCGGTGCGCATCCGCCCGTCCGCCGAACAACTCGCCGCTGCCCAGCAGTTGGACTCCGCCGCGGTCCGCTGGGGCCGCACCGGCACCCCGCGTCTCGTCGTCCCCCGGGGCCGCCCCGCCCTCACCGGCGCGAGCAAGGCCGACGCGCGTACCGTCGCCCTCGACTACGTGCGCGAGAACGCCGCGTTGTACGGACTCGACTCCGCCGACCTCGCGGGCCTCGAAGTCGTCAAGTCGTACGGTACGAAGCACAACGGCGTGCGGCACGTCTTCCTCGGCCAGACCGACCGGGGCATCCCGGTCCACGGAGCCCAGCTCTCGGTGGCCGTCGACAAGCAGGGCCGCATCGTCACCGCCACCGGCGCTCTGGTCACCGGCCTGCGTGCGGCCGGTGCCGCAACCCTCGACCGTACAAAGGCACTTGACCTCGCCGCTGCCTCCGTCGGTACCGCGGAACCGGCAGGGGAGACCACCGCCACGCGCGTCGTCCTCCCGCTCGCCGACGGCACCGTACGCCCTGCCTGGCGCACCCAACTCACCGCCAAGAACGGCCATGTGTACGACACGGTGGTCGACGCCGGGTCCGGGAAGATCCTCAGCCGCACCGACCTCAGCCACAATGAGGGCCCCGAGGGCCGCGTCTTCACCGGGCAGAACGCCAACGTCGGCAGTCAGAGCACCGTCCCCTTCAGCGGTCTCGGCCGCTCCTGGGTCGAGGGCCGCGTGCCCACCGGCAACAACGCCGAGACGTCGCAGAACCTCACCGGCCAGGAGTCGCTCGGCTACCAGCCGCAGACCCCGCCCGCGGGCGACCCCGCCTACCAGCACTTCAACTACGCCTTCACCGACGCCTTCCGCACCAGCGGCGGCACCGACCTCACCACCGACCGCGACGCCGTCGTCACCCAGGCCTTCTACTACACCAACAACATGCACGACTTCCTGTACAAGCTCGGCTTCGACGAGGCGTCGGGCAACTTCCAGGAGGACAACCTCGGCAAGGGAGGCAAGGGCAGCGACCGCGTCCAGGTCTACGTGGACTACAACGCCTCCGGCCCCAGCGCCTGCAACGCCAACTTCGGCACCCCCGCCGACGGCCAGAACCCGACCATGCGTCTGTTCGTCGGCCGCACCTCCTGCAGCCCGCTCAACACCCACCGCGGCATGAACGGCGACACCGTCGGCCACGAGTACAGCCACGGCCTCTCGCACCGCCTCGTCGGCGGCGGCAACATGGGCGGCGGCGTCCAGACCGGCGCGCTCGGCGAGGGCTGGGGCGACGCCATCGCCACCTCCATGTGGAGCGACCCGGTCTACGGCGAGTACGCCACCGGCACCGCGACCGGCGTGCGCCGCTACGCGTACGACAAGAGTCCGCTCACCTACGGCGACCTCTGCAAGGACGGCGGCTGCGAGGTCCACAGGGACGGCGAGATCTGGGCCACCGCCATGTGGGAGATGCGCTCGACCCTCGTCGGCGCGCACGGGGCGGCGGGCGGCAAGGCGCAGCACGAGCAACTCATGGTCGACGGAATGAAGTTGACCCCCACCAAGCCGGACTTCCTGGACGCCCGCGACGGCATCCTCGCGGCCGACCGCGCCAACAACAACGGCGCCAACCAGTGCCTGCTGTGGGGTGCCTTCGCCAAGCGCGGCATGGGCGCGAGCGCCTCCTCCTCCGCCCAGGACCAGGCCACCCCCGCCACCGACTTCCCGGCCACCTGCAAGCCGACCGCGAACGCCGGCGGCCCGTACACCACCAAGGAGGGCGCGGACGTCCGGCTGGACAGCTCCGGCAGCACCTCGCCCGGCGGCGGCGCCTCGTACGCCTGGGACTTCGACGGCGACGGCACGTACGACGACGCGACAGGACCCGCCCCGCTGTTCGACCGGGTCGGCCAGGACGGCACCTACACGGTGGGCCTGCGGGTCACCAGCGCCGCGGGAGCGAGCACCGACACGGCGACCGTGACCGTCACCAACGTGGCCCCCGCGATCGCCTTCACCGTCAAGGGCCAGGCCGTCGAGGGCGGAAAGCTCACCGTCAGCGGCACCGTCACCGACCCCGGCTGGCTCGATGCGCTCACCGCGACCGTCGACCTCGGCGACGGCAAGTCCGTACCTCTGGAAGGGAAGGTGGAGAACGGACGGCCCGACGCCACCCTCACCTTCTCCACCGACACCGTCTTCGGCGACAACGGCACCTTCACCGTGAAGGTCTGCGGCAAGGACGACGACACGCAGACCTGCGAGCAGGCCGAGGTCAAGGTCGCCAACGTCGACCCGGCCGTCGCCATCGACAAGTCCAAGGCCGTCGACCTCGCGGGCGGGAAGACGATCGTCGTCCACGCGGGCGACGACGAGTCCAAGCTGTCCGGGCGGGTCACCGACCCCGGCAGCGACGACGAGACCCTCACCTGGAAGTGGGGGGACGGCACCCCCGACACCGTCACCCACTCCCTGGTGAATCCGCCGAATCCGGACCCGGCGAACAGCCCGAGCGTCCAGCCGCGCGACCTCACCGACGCACAGGCCCACGAGTACCGGAAGCCGTGCCTGTACGACGTGAGCCTCGGCGCCCGTGACGACGACGCGGGCACCGGCTCCGACAAGGTCAAGGTGATCGTCCAGGGCAACGCGCCGCTCTCGTTCCTCGCCGACATCTGGTACGTCAAGTACCTGACCGGAGACCTCACCGGCCTCGGCAAGGAACGCCTCGACTGCTACCTGAAGATCGTCCAGCACGCGAGTGCGGTCTTCTCGGAGGCCGTCGACATCTCGACGCAGGCACGGGCCGCGCACACCCTGGCGCCCACCCTCTTCGACGCCAAGAAGGCCGTGGACCGCCAACTCCTCGGCGCCTGGCTGAACTTCGCGAACGGCGCCTTCGAGCCGGACGAGAAGGTCGACACGGACGGCGACCTCTTGGCGGACACCCCGTTCCTGACGGCCCTTCAGAACGCGGAGAAGGTACGGCTGGACCCGGCGTCGGACTGGCAGGCCCTGACGAGGCAGGCGAAGATCCTCACGTGTATCAACGTTCCGCTCGTATGACCCGTCGTACGACCCTGTGTACGACACTGCGCACACGCGGTGCGCTGGTCGCCGTCACCCTGGTTCTCGGGGTGGCGGCGACCGCCTGCGCCGAGAGCGGGCCGGGAACCTCCGGGCCGACCGGGGCACGTACCCCCGCAGCGCCTCCCACGACCCCCGCAGCGCCTCCCACGACCCCCGCAGCGCCTCCCACGACCCCCGCGGGGCCCCGCACCCCCATCCCCACCCCGACCTCCCCCGCCGCCACACCCCCCGTCCGTCTCTCCCTCACCCAGGACGACGCCGGCCGCACCCTCGCCCTCGCCGTCGGCGGCGTCGCCCAGCTGCGGCTCACGGGTTCCGCACGCTGGGCGGACGCCGTCACGGACGGGCCCGAGGTGACCCTGGTCCCGGTCGACTACGAGTCGGACCCCG
Organism: Streptomyces sp. NPDC048442; assembly: GCF_040651475.1. Lineage (NCBI taxonomy): Bacteria > Bacillati > Actinomycetota > Actinomycetes > Kitasatosporales > Streptomycetaceae > Streptomyces > Streptomyces sp. NPDC048442. The sequence continues at coordinate 124,449 of NZ_JBEZKB010000004.1, read as the reverse complement.
GCTTCCGCGAGTGGGAGGTGCGGGCGGTACGGGCGGGCACGGTCGCCGTACGCGTGGGGGAGCGGGGCGGCGGACCCGGCGTGCGGATCGGATTCCGGGTCCTGGAGCCGGTGCGGCAGTAGCCCAAATTCTGCTTATGATCCGGGGCCGCGGTCACGGCCGTGGGCGCGGTCGCAGTGACGGCCGCAGTCCCGGCCCCGGCCCCGGCTATGCTGACCCGGTGTTCGATTCGAGGCACATCAAGACCTTCCACGAAGTGGTGCGGACCGGTTCCTATTCCGCCGCCGCGCGCGCTCTGGGATACACCCAGCCCGCGATCACCCAGCAGATGAAGGCACTCGAACGCGACGTCGGCACCCCCCTCTTCACCCGGGCGGGCCGTGGCCTGCGGCTCACCGAGGCGGGGGAGACCCTGTCGCGGCACGCGACCGCCATCCTCGACACCATGTCCGCCGCCCAGCAGCAGATGAACGCGCTGACCCGGCTGCACAGCGGACGGGTGCGGGTCTGCGCGTTCCCCAGCGCCAGCGCCACCCTCATCCCCGAGGCCATGGCCCGCCTCGCCGCCGGGCACCCAGGGGTGCGGGTCGAGCTGAGCGAGGACGAACCCCCGGAGTCGCTCCAGCGGCTGGTGCGCGGGGAGTGCGACATCACGCTGGCCTTCACCTACCCCGGCCTCGAAGAGGACGTACCCGAGGAGGTGGTGGCGGTTCCGCTCCTGGAGGACCAGCTCCTCGTACTGCTGCCGACCCGGCATCCGCTCACCCGGCGGCGGACCGTGACCCTTGCCGACCTGGCCGAGGAGCGGTGGATCGCCGGGTGCCTGCGCTGCCGCGTCAACTTCCTGCACGAATGCGCCGAGCAGGGCTTCGCACCCGACATCGCCTTCACCACCGACGACAACCTGGTGGTGCAGAGCCTGGTCGCCGAAGGGCTCGGGATCGCGCTGATGCCCGGCCTCGTCCTCAACTTCCTGCGCCACGAGAAGGTCACCGGGCGGGCCCTCGCCCCCGCCTCCAGACGCCAGGTCTCCGCGTACGTCCTGCGGGAACACCTGCGCATACCGGCCACCGCTCTCGTACTCGACGAACTCAGAACGGTCGCCGCCAACAAGATCGGCTGCTGAGCCCCGCCGGAACCCGCTCCGCCCACCACGCCGAACCCATAAGCAGAAAGAGGGGTACGGCCTAGGAACCGGCGTTGGACGTGATGGGTCGAACGGCGCCACGCTGCCCGTATGACCACGACTTCGACCGCCTACTCGGCCGCGCGCACGACCGCCCGCCTGGACGCCCTCGTCGCCTCGGTGCGCGAGGCCGTCGGCCGCGGACTGCCGCCGGACCTCACCGCCTACCTCGTCGGCGAACGCCTCGCCCCGCACCTCGGCGCCGACGACCTGCTCACCGCCGAGCAGCAGGAGTCCGACCCCACCTGCTACCGCCAGCACCTCCTGCACGCCGAGCGCGACGGCAGCTTCTCGATCGTCGCCCTCGTCTGGCTGCCGGGCCAGGAGACCTCCGTCCACGACCACGTCTCCTGGTGTACGACCGGGGTCCACGTCGGTGAGGAGCGCGAGCGCCGCTACCGGCTGGTCCCCGCGGGCGAGCACACCGACGCCCGACTCGTCGCCACCGAGGACGTCGTCAACCCGCAGGGCGCGGTCTGCGGCTTCGCCCCGCCCGGCGACATCCACCGGGTCTGGAACGCCTGCACCGACCTCGCGATATCCCTGCACATCTACGGCGCCGACATATCCCGCATCGGCTCCAGCGTCCGCCGCGTGTACGCGCTCCCGGCCGACCGCTGATGGCGCTGCTGCAACGCCCCACGCGCCCGCCGTCCGTCGCCCCCGCCGGGCCCCGCAAGGTGCCGGGCCTGGCGCTCGCCGCGGGCGGCGTCGCCTTCGCCTGGTGCGTACACCTGCTGCTGCCCGCCGTGCCGATGCTGACCGTGGCCGTGGTCCTGGGCATCGTCGTCGCGCACCTGCCGTTCGCACGTCCGCTGGTACGGGGTGCGGCGCGTCCCGGGCTGACCTTCGCCGGGAAACGGCTGATGCGGGTCGGCATCGTCCTGCTGGGCCTCAAGCTCAGCCTCGACGACGTACTCGGCATCGGCTGGGCGACGGTCGCCATGGTCCTCGTGGTGGTCGCCGCGACGTTCTTCGGCACCTGGTGGCTCGGCCGGAAGATGGGGCTGCCGGGCGACCAGCCCCTCCTCATCGCCACCGGCTACTCGATCTGCGGCGCCTCCGCGATCGGCGCGGTCGCCGAGGCCACCGACAGCGACGAGCGCGACACCGCGACCTCGGTGGCCCTCGTCACCCTGTGCGGCACGCTCGCCATCGCCGTACTCCCACTGCTGCACGGCCCGTTGGGGCTCAGCGACCCGGAGTTCGGGCGGTGGGTCGGGGCGAGCGTGCACGACGTCGGGCAGGTCGTCGCCACCGCGCAGACCGCGGGCCCCGGCGCGCTCGGCGAGGCGGTCCTCGTCAAGCTGATGCGCGTCGCACTCCTCGCACCGCTGGTCGCGGCGGTCGCCCTGTCCGTACGCAAGCGACGCAAGCAGTCGTCGGCGGCGGCCGGACAGAAGCGCCCGCCGATCGTCCCGCTCTTCGTCGTCGGCTTTCTCGCGATGGTCGCGCTGCGCAGCACCGGATGGCTGCCGACCGGCGCGCTCGACCTGGCGCAGCACGCACAGGAACTCCTCCTCGCCGCCGCCCTGTTCGGCCTCGGCAGCGCCGTCCACCTCCCCTCGCTGACCCGCACCGGCGGGCGCGTCGCGGGGCTCGGGCTGTGCGCCTGGGTGGTCGTGGCCGGAGTTTCCTACGGGGGAGTTCTGCTGACAACCGGGTGACGGGATAGGAGAGTTGGCGGGCACGCATGATCACCGACCAAGGAGAGCCCCGCACATGACCGGCACCGAGCCCGCCGCCCTCCCGCCCACCGGCGCCCCCGCCGGTGCCCGCATCGACACCAGCAAGCCGCACCCCGCCCGGGTCTACGACTGGTTCCTCGGCGGCAAGGACAACTACCCCGTCGACGAAGCGCTCGGCAAGCAGATCATGTCCCTGGACCAGAGCGCCCAGCACGTGGCCCGCGGCAACCGCGCCTTCATGCGCCGCGCCACCGGCTGGCTGGCGGCCGAGGCGGGCATACGCCAGTTCCTCGACATCGGCAGCGGCATCCCCACCGCCCCCAACCTCCACCAGATCGCCCAGGCGACCGCCCCGGAAACCCGCGTCGTCTACGCCGACAACGACCCCGTCGTCCTCGCCCACTCCGCGGCCCTGCTGCACAGCACCCCCGAGGGCTCGGTCGACTACCTCCAGTGCGACGTCCGCTCGCCCCGCCGCATCCTCGACCTGGCGGCCGCCACCCTCGACCTCACACGCCCGGTTGCCGTGTCCCTGGTCGCCCTGCTGCACTTCGTCCCCGACGAGGACGGTGCGTACGAACTGGTCAAGCACCTCGTCGACGCCCTCCCGTCCGGCAGCTACCTGGTCCTCTCCCAGCTCACGCCGGAACTCGACCCGGTGGGGGTGCAGCGGGGCGTCGAGATGTACGCGGCGGGGGGCGTGAGCCTTGCTCCGCGCAACCGCACCGAGATCGCCCGCTTCTTCGAGGGCCTGGTGCCGGTGGCCCCCGGTCTCGTACTCCTGGAGGACTGGCATCCGGAGCTCGCCTCGTCCGGAGACGAGCCCCGCACGGCGGCGCCGATCCCGCTGTACGCGGCGGTGGCCCGCAAGCCGTGAGCTTCTTGGGCCGGTGGGTGCCCGTCCGGGCGGGGGTTGTTCCGTGCGGGTGCGTCGTGGCTGGTCGCGCAGTTCCCCGCGCCCCTAAATGCCTGCCCCTCAGCCCGCTAGCCCTCTTGGGCAGCGGGGCATGCCCCCTCCGTGGCCGCCCCGCTCTGAGCATCAGCCGAGCGGACCCGTACCGGTGAATTACCAAGGAGTCTGGTCAGTGTCCGGCCCACCGGGCTAGGCTCGGAGCTCCGATACCGCAAGGGGGATGGCATGGGTGTGTCCCGGCCGGAAGACCCGGTCCCCGTACCGCCGTTGCTGGAGCGCGAGGACGAACTCGGCTTTGCCGCGCGGGCCGTCGGCGACCTGTGTGCGGATCCCGCCCGCGGCGGCGTTCTCGTCTACCGGGGAGTCGCCGGCATCGGCAAGACCGCCCTGCTCGGCGAGGTCCAGCGGATCGCCCGCGAGCAGGGCTGCACGGTGTGGGCCGCCCGCGGCGGTGAGACCGTCACCTCCGTCCCCTTCCACGTCGTGCGGCAGCTGCTGCAGCCCGCCCTCTCCCTCACTGGGGACGCCGCTGCCCGCGACCTCCTCGGTGAGCGGTACGGCAGCGCGGGCCCTGCCCTCGGCATCGCACCGCCCAACAGCGAGGTGAAGGCCGACCCGCAGGGCGTCAGGGACGGCCTGGACGTACTGGTCGGCGGGCTCGCCGAGGCGCACCGTCCGCTCGTGCTGGTCGTCGACGATGCCCAGTGGAGCGACCTGGAGACGCTGACCTGGCTGGTGCGTTACGCCCAGCGCGGGAACCGGCTGCCGGTGCTGCTCGTCGCCGCCTACCGCACCGACGAGGCCGACGGCGACACGGCGGAGCTGCTGCGCGACCTCGACACCGCGGCCAGGGCCACCGGCAGCGCCGTCGCCCTGCACGCGCTGTCCCCCGCCGCCACCGCCCAGTTCGCCCGCAGCGAGCTCGGGCAGCACGCCGACGACCCGTTCTGCCGCGAGGTGTGGGCGGTCACCGGCGGCAACCTGTACGAGACGGTGGAGCTGCTCGCCCGCGCCAAGGACAGCGGACTGGATCCGGTGGAGGACACGGCGGGCTCGCTGCGCGACCTGATCATGTCCGCCCGCGGCCCCGGGCTCGTCGAGCGGCTGATGGCGATGGGCACCACCACCGCCCACTTCGCGTTCGCCGCCGCCATCCTGGGGACCGACGTCTCGCTGCGGCTCGCGGCGAAACTGGCGGCCATCTCGCTCGGCGACGCGGCCGACTCCGCCGACCGGCTGCGTACCGCCCGCATCCTTGCCGGCGAGGACGAACACCTGGAGTTCGCCCACCCGTTGATCGCGGGCGCCGTCTACGACGCCATCCCCAAGCACCTCCGCAAGGCCATGCACGGCGTCGCCGCCGAAATCCTCGCCGACGCGGGACACGGCGCGGCCGCCGCCTCCCGGCACCTCATCGACGTGCCCAGGGAGGAGAACCCCGAGCTGGTCGAGCAGATGCGGGCCGCCGCCCGCGAGTACGTCGCGGTCGGTGCGCCCGACGCCGCCAGGCGCTGCCTGGAGCGGGCCCTCGAAGAGCCGCCGCTGCCCACCGTCCTCGCCCAGGTGCGGTACGAACTGGGCCAGGCCATCTACCTCGGCGACCCCGCCACCACCGTCGAGCACCTCAGAGCCGCCCTCGACCAGCCCGGCCTCGACTCGGCCCAGCAGGCGCACGCCGTGTTCCTGCTCTCGCAGGCCCTCACCCACAACAACCAGATCGCCGAAGCCGGCCGGATGGTCGCCGCGGCGGCCGCCGCCGCACCGGCGGGACCCACCCGGATGCGCCTGCAGACCGTGCACTTCCTGTGGGAGGGCGTACTGGCGGTCGAGACGGACGGCCCTGGCCGCTCCCGCCGCCTCGCCGAGGCCGCCGCCAAGGTCGACGGCGGCAACACCACCGAGCAGGCCCTGCTGATGCTCCGCGCCTTCGACGCGACGGCCATCGGCGAGGACGCGGAGTCCGTCGTCGCCATCGGCGACCTGGCCCTCGTCAACGGCAGCCTGCCCGCAGGACTGACCTGGACGGACACCATCTGGGGCTTCGAACCGGCCGCCCTCCTCGGGCTCAGCTACGCGTTCGCGGACAGACTGGACCGGGCCGACAGCCTCTTCACCGAGGCCCGCCGGGCCTTCACCGAAGCGGGCTGGAGCGGTGGCCACCTGTCCTTCGCGTACGCCCTGACCGGATACCTCCAGCGCAGACGGGGCAACCTGGTGCGCGCCGAGGAGGACCTGCGCGAGAGCGTGCGGCTCGCCGAGCGCGTCGGGCACGGGCTGCCCATGCACTGGGACGCCGTGTGCATGCTCATCGACACGCTCCTCGCCCGCGGCCTGGTCGAACAGGCCTGGCAGGCCGCCGAGGACTTCGGCTTCGGCCCGGACTACCCCTCCACGATCGTCATCCCCGACGCCCGCTCGGTCCGGGGAAGGCTGCTGCTCGCCAAGGGCCGTACGAAGGAGGCCGTGGCCGAACTCGAAGCGGCGGGCGAGGCGTTGAAGGCCCGCGGCAGGCACAACACGGTCCTCGCGCCCTGGGCCCTCGACCTGGCCCGCGCGGTCGCCCCCGACGACCCGGGCCGGGCCGGCGAACTCGCCGTGTACGCCCGCGAGAAGGCTGAAAGGTTCGGTACGTACACGGCGATCGGCGAGGCCCTGCGCTGCCAGGCCGCACTGACGGATGGCCCGCGCGCCGTCGAGCTGCTGCGCCGGGCGGTGAACTGCCTCAAGGCCTCCCCGTCCAAGTACGAATACGCCGCCGCCCGCGTCGAGTTGGGCATCGCGGCCCGCTCCCGTACGGAGCTGGAGCAGGGTCGCGACCACGCCCGCAACTGCGGCGCCTCGGCCCTGGTGAAGGCAGCCGACCGGGCCCTGCGGGAACTGGGGTGCCTGAGGAGCGACGAGTAACACCCCTCAGGCACCGGCCCCTCAAGCACCCGCCCCGGAAGCGGAGTTGACCGGAGCTACTTCTCCAGCTCCTTGTGCGCGTTCTCCGGCAGCCGGAAGAACACCGCCGACGACACCAGACACAGCGCCGCCACGTACCAGGCGAACAGACCCGGGTTGCCCATCTCCTTGAACAGCGTGCCCATGTACGGGGCCGTGCCGCCGAAGAGCGCCACGGTCAGCGAGTACGGGAAGCCGATGCCGGACGCCCGTACCTTGGCGGGGAAGATCTCCGCGTTGACCGCCGCCGAGATCGACGTGAACCCGGTCAGCAGCACCATTCCCGCGCACTGCACCAGCACCAGGGTCCCGAAGGTGATCCCTCCGTCGACGACCTTCAGCAGCGGCACGATCAGCAGCGCGAAGCCGAGCCCGGAGAACAGCAGCAGCGGACGGCGCCCGATCCGGTCCGAGAGCAGCCCGCCGAGCGGCTGGAGCAGGGCGAAGAAGGCGAGCGATATGGTGCCCGCGAGCAGCGCGTCCGACTTCTCGAAGCCGGCGTTCAGCTCCGCGTACGTGGGCAGGTACGACGTCCACGTGTAGTACGAGATGGTGCCGCCCGCGGTGATGCCGCAGATCAGCAGCGACTGCCGGGGGTACGTGCGCAGCGCGTCGAACAGGCCGGGGCGCTCCGCCCGCTCCGCCGGGGCGTGCGTCTCGTGCGCCCCGCGCCGGATCCAGAACCCCACCAGGCTCAGCAGTGCGCCGAGCACGAAGGGGACCCGCCACCCCCACCCGTCCATCTGCCCGTCGCTCAGGCTCGACACGAGGAGCGCGGCGATGCCCGAGGCGGCCAGCTGCCCGGCCGTCGTGGACACGTACTGGAAACTGGAGAACAGACCGCGCCTGCCGGGCCCCGCCGACTCGACCAGGAAGGTCGTCGAAGCGGCGAACTCACCGCCCACGGACAGACCTTGGAGCAGGCGCGCGACCACCAGCACGATCGGGGCGAGGATGCCCATCGACGCGTACGTGGGGGTCAGCCCGACCAGCAGGCTGCTGCCGCCCATCAGCAGGATCGTCACGGTCAGCGCGGTCCGCCGCCCGCGCCGGTCCGCCACCGCGCCGAGCAGCAGCCCGCCGACCGGCCGCATGAAGAAGCCGACCGCGAAGACCGCGAACGTGGACAGCAGCGGGACGAGCGGACTGCCGGAGCTCTTGGGGAAGATCTGTCCGGCGATGTACGTGGCGAGGAAGGTGTACGCGTACCAGTCGTACCACTCGACCGCATTGCCCACGGAGGCCGCGAGGAGCTGCCGCACGGGGCGGCGGGCGGCCGGAGGCGGGGGAGTGAGGGTGTCGGGAGTCGGCGTCGGCGTCTCTTTCATGATCCGGACGATTGCCGAGTTGCGGGGCGGGCACAAGAGCCCCGTGTGAAGGCTGCGTCAAACAATGCGGGACACTCTGCGTTGCGAATGTGACTGATGGGTCAGTCAGAGGCGCAATTCCACTGTGGGCGGCGTTCGCGTGTTGAGATTGCCTCAATCCGTGGGTACGGTGGCCCACCATGCAGCAAGAAGCAGCGGAGCCGGCGCCCGAGTCCCCCTCCGCCGTCGCCGACCGCGTTCGGCAGGTCATCGCGGCGGCCGGGGTCAGCCAGCGGGAGTTCGCCCGGCGGATCGTGATGGACCCGTCGAAGCTGTCCCGCTCGCTGGGCGGTACCCGCCGGTTCACCGCCGCGGAACTGGCCCGGATCGCGGACACCGGAGGCGTGGACGCGGGCTGGCTGCTGGGGTCCCGTACACCGCCGATCGCACCTGTACGACGTACCCGTGCCGCCGCCGCGAACCCGGCCCCGGACGGCGGGCGGCCGCTGCAGATCGTGCGGGAGACGGTCCGGCTGATCGCCGAGCACGGCTTCCACGCGGTGCGCGTCGCCGACATCGCCGAGGCCTGCGCCACCAGTACCGCCGCCATCCACTACCACTTCCCCGGCCGCGACGACCTCCTCGAAGCGGCCGTCAGGTGGTGCATGGACGAGGACACCGCGCGGCGCGCCGCCCGTACGGCCGAGGTGTCCGACGCCGCCGAGGAACTGCGCCAGCTCATCGAGCTCCAGACCCCGTACACCGAGCAGCAGCGCCGCCAGTGGCGGGTGTGGCTCGACCTGTGGGCGGAGGCGGCACGGTCAACTGCCGTGGGACGTCTGCACGTCGACTACTACCGGCAGTGGCGGGACACCGTCGCCGATGTCGTACGACGCGGAGTCGACCAGGGTGCCTTCAGGACCGGCACCGACCCGGAGGCGGCCGCCCTCCGGCTGACCGCGCTCATCGACGGACTGGCCGGCCAGGTCCTGGCCTCCACGCCCGGTGAAACCGTCGCGGGCGCCACCGGCGCCGACGACATGCACGCCGCGCTGCTCGCGTACGTGGACGCCACGCTCCTTTCCTGAGGCCCGCTGCTTCCTCCGGCACCCCCCAACCCCCCTCCACTCGCTAGGAGTTACCCATGTCCGTCAACCAGGACGTCATCATCACCTGCGCCCTCACCGGCGCGGGCGACACCGTGCGCAAGAGCCCGCACGTCCCCGTCACTCCCGAGCAGATAGCCAAGTCCGCCGTCGAGGCGGCCGGGGCAGGGGCCGCCGTCGTGCACATCCACGTACGCGACCCCGAGACCGGCGACCCGTCCCGCGACCCGCGCCTCTACCGCGAGGTCGTCGAGCGGATCAAGGAGACCGGCACCGACGTCGTCATCAACCTCACCGCCGGCATGGGCGGCGACCTGGTCATCGACCCGGACCAGCCCCTGAAGGACTTCCCGCTGCCCGGCACCGACCTCGTCGGCGGCCTCGACCGCCTCCCGCACGTCGAGGAACTGCTCCCCGACATCTGCACCCTCGACTGCGGCTCCCTCAACTTCGGCGACGGCAGCAACCTCTACGTCTCCACCCCCGACATGCTGCGGGCGGGCGCCAGGCGCATTCAGGAGCTGGGCGTACGGCCGGAGTTGGAGATCTTCGACACCGGCCAGCTGTGGTTCGCCAAGCAGCTCCTCGCCGAGGGCCTGCTCGACGACCCGACCGTCTTCCAGCTGTGCATGGGCATTCCGTGGGGCGCCCCCGCCGACCCCGGCGTGCTCCAGGCCATGGTCAACATGCTGCCCGAGAAGGCCCAGTTCGCCAGCTTCGCGCTCGGCCGGATGCAGATGCCGTGGGCCGCCCAGTCCATCCTGCTCGGCGGGCACGTCCGCGTCGGCCTGGAGGACAACCTCTACCTCGGCAAGGGCAACAAGGTCAGCAACGCCCAGCTCGTCGAGCGCGCCGTCACGATCACCGAGTCGCTGGGCTCCCGGGTCGCCACCCCGGACGAGGCCCGCGCCAAGCTCGGCCTGAAGCCGAGGGCCTGACCGGCCGGGACCCACGCCCCACGCCGACCGGACCGCGAGCCTCGTACCCGAACCTTGGGCCGAGTTGTGCGTCGTGCGGGTCGTCGGTGGCTGGCCGCGCAGTTCCCCGCGCCCCTGGAGGGCGCCCCCCCCCCGCGAGCCCCCCACCCTCCATCACCCCCCACCACACCAGGAGTTCCCCCCACCATGACCTCTCCCATATCCGCCCTCCCGCCCTGTGCCCCCGAGGACGTGCGCCGCGTCGCCTGCGTCGGCGCCGGTGTCATCGGCGGCGGCTGGGTCGCCCACTACCTGGCCCGCGGCTACGACGTCACCGCCTGGGACCCGGCCCCGGGCGCCGAGCAGAAGCTGCGCCGCCTCGTCGACGCCGCCTGGCCCGCGCTCGTACAGCTCGGTCTCGCCGAGGGTGCCTCGCCGGACCGGCTGACCGTGACCGCGACTCTCGAAGAGGCCGTCGCCGACGCCCAGTTCGTCCAGGAGAGCGCGCCCGAGAAGCTCGACCTCAAGCGTGACCTGCTGCGCCGACTGGACGCCGCCGCCCCCGCGGGCGTCGTCATCGCGTCCTCCACCTCCGGCTACCCGATGACCGACATGCAGACCGAGGCCGCCGACCCCGGCCGGCTCGTCGTCGGCCACCCGTTCAACCCGCCGTACCTGATCCCGCTCGTCGAGGTCGTCGGCGGCGAGCGCACCACCGCGGACGCGGTCGCCTGGTCGTCGCGCTTCTACGAGGTCGCGGGCAAGTCCGTCATCACCATGGACCGCGAGGTCCCCGGCTTCATCGCCAACCGCCTCCAGGAAGCGCTGTGGCGCGAGGCCCTGCACATGGTCGCAGGCGGCGAGGCCACCGTTCGCGAGATCGACGACTCGATCACCGAGGGCCCCGGCCTGCGCTGGGCGTTCATGGGCCCCATGCTCACTTTCGCGCTCGCGGGCGGCGAGGGTGGCATGGCCCACATGCTCGACCACTTCGGCCCGTCCCTGAAGTCCCCGTGGACCCGCCTGGAAGCGCCCGAGCTCGACAAGCAGCTGTACGACGCCGTGGTGGCGGGCTGCGACGACGCCGCGGACGGCCGCACCATCGCCGACCTCGTCGCCGAACGTGACCAGGGCGTCATCGACGTACTGCGTGCGACGGGCCGCCTCCCGCAGCAGCGCACCCGGGGAGAAGCCAAGTGAGCGAGACGGACACGGCCGATGCGACGGATACGGCCGATGCGACGGACACCACCGAGCTGGACGGCGTCGTCGACTGCCTGCCGCTGGTCCACCACACCGTCCGGCCCGAGTGGATCGACTACAACGGCCACATGAGCGAGGCCTTCTACGTCCTCGTCTTCGGGTACGCCACCGACGCGATGATGATCGAGACCGGACTCCACGCGGGCTACCGCGAGAGCACCGGCTGCTCCCTCTACACGGTCGAGGCGCACATCCGGTACCTGAGCGACGTCCCGGAGGGGGCCAGGCTCGCCGTCCGTACCCGGGTCCTGGGCGCCGGCGCCAAGAAGGTCCGCTTCGCGCACGAGCTGTTCGTCGTGGACACCGAGGTGTCGGGCGAGACGCCCGGGACTCTGCCGACCGAGGCCGAGCCGGTCGCCACCAGCGAACTCCTCGCCCTCCACGTCGACCGGACGGCGGGCCGCGCCGCCCCGTTCCCCGAGCGCATCCGCGAGCGGCTCGTCTCCCTCGCCGAGGACGCCCCGGCCTGGGCGGGCCGCTCCATCGCGGAGGTCCCGGCCGTCCTCTCCTGAGCGACCCCGACGACGGCCTCGCGGGGAGACACGGGAAGCCGTACGTCCGCGAGCATCCTGCTCAGCAGTTGCTGGGCCCGTCCGGGGCCAGGTAGAGCAGGGTGTTCGCGGGGCTCTCCGGGGCGGGGAACCACAGCAGGTTCCAGCGCGGCTGCCAGAGCGCGGGGCCCCGGTGCCCGCGGAGTTTCGCACGCAGCTGGCCGGCGCGGTGGTGCCAGGCGCGGAAGGAATGGCCGAACCGGTCCCCGGCCTCGTGCAGCGTCACCCAGCCGTCGTCCTGCACGTCGTCCGCCGACACCAGGACCTCGTGCAGTTCGCCGGGATCCTCGTGGCACTGGCGGGCCTGGTCCCAGTGCACGTGGTGGCCGGGCGCGTACCTGTGGCAGGAGCCCGGCGGAACAGTGCCGGGACCGGTACCGGCGTCAGGGTCCGGGCCGGGGGGAGAGGGGAAGTTCATGGCGCGATGATGCCTCCGCACAGCTGAGACGGGCAGGTCAGGCAGGTGCCGTCAGCCCGTCCGTCCACACCGGCACGGTACCCGCCAGCCGGCACACCATCAGGTAGAGGGGGATGGGCGGGGTGTACGGGGCCGGGCCGTCCGGGGTGTGGACGAGGCGCGGGCGCCGAGCCGCGACACAGGCGCCCACGGCGTACTGCGCGGGCTCGGGCCACGGCAGCCCGAGGTCGGAACCCGACGGGACGATCCACCACCAGTGGTCCGCGTCGGCGAACACACAGCCGGCCATCGGCAGGTGGGCCAGCAGTCGCTGCCCGTGCCGGGCCGGCAGCCCGACCGCGTCGCAGCCGAGCGGAGTGTGGTCGAGGGAGGGCGGCAGCGGCAGCCGGGCGGGGCCGCCGCCCCCGGCACGGCGCACCCGGGTCAGCCGGGCGGCGAGACGGTGGCTCATCCCGGCACGCTGCCCGGGACGTCGCTGGGACAGGACGAGGCACCGGGCCCCGGGCAGGGGGGTTCCGCATGGGGGAGCCCTGCCTGGGGGAGCTCTGAATGGGGGAGTACTGCATGGGGGAGTACCGCCCACACCGTGCGCCCGGAGCCCGAGCCGGGGCCGTTCTCCTGGGAGCCCCACGTGTCGCACAGCGCGTCCACCAGCAGCAGACCGCGCCCGTGCTCCCCCTCGGTCTCCGCCGACCGGCGCAGCCGCGGGCCCTGCGGGCCGATCCCCTCGTCCCGTACGGAAATCCGCAGTCTGCCGTCCCCGTCGGCCAGCTCGCAGCGCACCCGGTCGCTGCCCGTGTGGATCACCGCGTTGGTGACCAGCTCCGAGACGACCAGCGCCGCGGTGTCCCCGACGTCCTCGCCCAGCCCCCAGGCCGTCAGCCGGTCGGCGGTCAGATGGCGTGCGTGCCCGACCGACTCAGGACATGCGGGCAGGGCAAAACCGAACCTTCGGACACGGGCCCCCTGAATTGGGCCCATGACCTGGGGAAAGAGCGTGGAGCCAGGTACCACGACCGCATCCTCACCATGGGGGAGCGGCTGCCGCGCACCGCCTCCCCCGGTGTGGTGCGCGGCAGCCGCGTGAACCAGTTCACGTATCAACTCTCCCTCTGTCCACGTCACTTGGCAAGAGGCACTCTGAAATTTCCAGAGTGCCATTTCGTAGATCAAGAACGCGTGGCACACTGCATCGCAACAGCACATGTAGAGCACAACTGCCCACCAGTGACGGTGCGTTACGGGGAGGTCTCCCATGAGTGAACCGCGGTCCGCCCCGACCGTCGGTCAGGTCGTGCTCGGCAAGCGGCTGCAGGACCTGCGCGAGCGCGCAGGACTGACCCGCGACCAGGCGGCGAAGGTGCTGCACGTCGCCCCGGCCACCGTCCGCCGGATGGAGACCGCCGAGGTCACCCTCAAGATCCCCTACGTACATCTGCTGCTGAAGGCGTACGGCAGCACCGACACCGAGTGCGACGCGTTCCTGGAGCTCACCCAGGAGGCCAACCGGCCGGGCTGGTGGCAGCGGTTCCACGCGATCCTGCCCGACTGGTTCAGCATGTACGTGAGCCTGGAGGGCGCCGCCTCCCTGGTCAGGTCCTACGACCCGCACTTCGTGCCGGGGCTGCTCCAGACCGAGGACTACGCGCGTGCGGTCATGCGCACCGGAGCCATCGGCCAGACCCGCCCCGAGGACGTGGAGCGGCACGTCGCGCTGCGCATGCAGCGGCAGTCACTGCTCGCCGGGCCCGACGCCCCGACCCTGTGGGCGATCATGGACGAGACGGTGCTGCGCCGCCAGGCCGGCGGCCCGGACGTCATGCGCGCCCAGCTGGACAGGCTGCTGGACGCCGCCGAGCTGCCCAATGTCACCCTCCAGATCGCGGAGTTCGCCGACGGCCCGCACCCGGGCACCTACGGCCCCTCCGTCCTCTTCCGCTTCGCCGTGCCGGAACTTCCCGACATGGTCTACAGCGAGTACCTGACCGGCGCCGTCTACCTCGACTCGCGCCCCGAGGTGGCCACCCACCTCGAAGTCATGGACCGCATGGCGGCCCACGCCGCCACCGCACCACGCACCAAGGAGATCCTCGCGGATTTCCGCAAGGAGCTCTGAACCTTCCATGTCCCACACGCCTCGCACCCCCCGTACGGACCGGCGCACCGACCGGCGCGCCGAGCGCCGGGGGGCCCGTCGCATCTACAACGGCATGCCCGCGGGCGACCTCCCCACCGAGGGCTGGTCCAAGCCGTGGAGCGGCGGCAACGGCGGCAACTGCGTCGAGACCATGAAACTCGCGGACGGCCGGGTCGCGGTCCGCCAGTCAGCCGACCCCGACGGCCCCGCCCTCATCTACACCCCCGGCGAGATCGCCGCCTTCATCCAGGGAGCCAAGACCGGCCAGGCGGACTTTCTGCTCACCTGACCGGGCGCCCACCTGACTGGGCCTCATATACCCTCCTCTGCAAGCCACTTGACCACTGGAGACCCCCATGACCGGGCAGGACCGCACCACCGGCAGCTCCGCATCCGTCGAGATCGACACCAGCAAGCCGCACCCGGCCCGGATGTACGACTGGTTCCTCGGCGGCAAGGACAACTACCCGGTCGACGAGGCCATGGCCAGGGAACTCCTCAAGCTGGACGCCCGGGGCGGCGAAATGGCTCGGGTCAACCGCGCGTTCATGCACCGCGCCACCCGCTGGCTCGCCGAGAACGGCGTACGCCAGTTCCTCGACATCGGCACCGGCATCCCCACCGAGCCCAACCTCCACCAGATCGCGCAGGCCACCGCCCCCGACGCGCGCATCGTCTACTGCGACAACGACCCCATCGTCCTGGCCCACGCCGAGGCCCTGCTGCGGAGCACCCCCGAGGGCGCCACCGAGTACATCCAGGCCGACGCCCGCAACCCCGAGTCCATCCTCGAACACGCGGGCAAGGTCCTCGACTTCGACCAGCCGATCGCCCTGTCCCTCGTCGCCCTGCTGCACTTCGTCGGCGACGAGGACGGCGCGTACGAGATCGTGCGCAGCCTCATGGACCGTCTGGCCGACGGCAGTTACCTGGTCCTCTCGCACGTCGCCCGCGACTTCGACCCGGAGGGCGCGGACAAGGCCGCCGCCATGTACAAGGCACGCGGCCTCACCCTCCAGCCCCGCTCGCGCGAGGAAGTCAGCCGCTTCTTCGACCCGTACGAGCTGGTCGAGCCGGGCGTCTCGCTGGCCGCCGAATGGCACCCGGAGCTCGGCGAGCCGGTCCCGGTCGGGGGCGACGAGCCGATCCCGGGCTGGGGAGCCGTGGCCCGCAAGGCCTGACCGGCGCCGGTAGGAGGCGGTAGCCGCCCACCGGACTCCGCTCCGGCGGGCGGCTACCGCACGACGAGCGTCAGCACCAGCAGCGCCACCAGTACGGCCGCGAGAGCCACCGCCCAGCGCCTGCGCAGCTCCTTCGGTGTGGCGACGGACACGGCCCTCGCGCCGTCGGTCCCCGCGAAGACGTAGAACTCTCGCTTGTCCAGCGCGGGCAACGTCACCCGGTACAGGGGGAGTTGTTCGAGCTTCACTTCGCGCAGAAGCTCCGTCCCGGGCCGCTTTCCGGTCTTCCCTGCGGCGGGTTTCCGCGGCGCGCGGAACCGGTCCAGTTCGGTGCGGTGGCGCTCGTCCAACAGGCGCGGCAGTGGCGCGTCGGGGCCGTCCAAAGGGGTGGGGGACCAGTACCCGAAGTTGCTGATCTCCCGCCGGACGCGATCGCGAAGAGGCGTGTCCGGGAGTTCCAACGGCTTCTGCGGGGTGTTGGGGGCGGCCCTGACGATGTGCCCCTCCGTCCAGCTGACCTTGCGGCCGGTGCTCTTGCGGCCGGGGCGCTCGCAGTGCGGACAGTCGACCCTTCCCCGGGCCTCGCAGCGGGTGCAGTCGGCCTTCCCCGTTCCGTTGCAGAGCGTGCACTTGGTGTCGCCCCGCCCCCGGCAGAGCGCGCATGCGGCGTGGGGCTCCCGGCACAGCTCGCACTTCACCCGGGGGCGTTTGAGGGGCGTCGGCCTCGGCGGCCCTGAGGTTTCGTCGTCCGCTGTCCAGCGGCCCCGCTCTCCGTTGTTGCACGCGGTGCAGGCGTTCATGCCTCCGCCGCAGTCCGTGCACCGGTTCCGCCGCCGGCAGTCGACCTTGCGGTTTCCTTCGCAATCGGGGCACTTGTCGTGGGCGCTCCCGCGACAGTGGGGGCACCTGACGTCCTTCAGGGTGCCGTGCTTCAGCAGGCGTACGGTCCTGGTGTCCCGTACGTCCAGGGGAGGGGCGATCCGTACGTCCGTCAAGTCGCCCTCGTACACCTGGAGTCCAGCCAGGTACTCGGGCTTCACGTTGTCGTCGCGCGGGACCGGCTGCCGCGACTCGTTCAGCCGGCGGACCGTGCACCTGCTCCGGTGGATCGGCTCGATCCGGGCCGACGCGACAGAGACCCCCGGCTTCCTGAGCGTCCGCTTCACAGCCGCGCGAATTTCGTCGTCGGACAGTTCCACGGCCATGTCGGTTCTCCCTCTGCCGGCGCGATCCCCGCGCAGAGGAAGGCTAGAGGCGGCCAGGACCGTCCTCAAGAGGCCCCGCGTGCAATGCGGTTCCGAGACTCGGCATGGTCGGGGCGGACCCGAAGGTCACCCGGCCGAACACGGAAGGGCGGGGCAGGAAACAAGGAAACCCCCTGCCCCGCCCATCCCTTGAGTGTCCGTCAGTAGTTCTGAGGCACCCGCGCGGGCCGGCCCGCGCCCCGTGTCAGCGCATACCCCGCGACACCCGCCAGCGCGGCCAGAACGGCCCCGCCCGCAGTCCACAGCCACCGGCTCGACCAGATCCCCGAAGCCCAGCCGTCCTCGGGGGCCGCCGCCACCGAAGCCTGCTTCGGCTCGCTCTTGCCGTTCTTCGCCGAGGAGTCGACGGTGGTCGCCCCCGGCACCAGGGGCGCCGTCAGCGAGCCGTCGACCGCCTTGGCGCCGCCCGCGTCGACCACCACGGGCTGCACCTCGGCCTTCACCGGCAGCCCCAGGTCGTCGTCCGAGAGCCCGGCCACGGTCAGCCTCACGTAGTACGAGCCGGGCAGCGGGTCGTTCGACGACTGCTCCGCCCAGGCCCTGACCGTACGCAGATGGCAGGTCAGCGCCACCGAAGGGGCGTCCTTCTGCGCGGTCGCGGCCGACGCACCGTAGGTGCACGCCTGCCGCCTGCGCAGCCCGTCGTACACGTCCAGCCGCCAGGTCTGCGCCCCGTGCCGCTGCGCGGCCTCGGGCAGTACGACCTTGGCCCGTACGGTTGCGTCCTGGCCGGCGTCGGCCGGGAACACCCAGTACAGATAGTCACCGGTGGACGCGCCCGCCGTGGCGAGCTGCCCAGACTTGACGGCCGTGGCGGTACGGAAGGAGGTACCGGCCTCCGTCGGCGGGGCAACGGATCCGGCACCGGGCGAAGGTGAAGGTGACGGGGTCTCGTCCGCGCTCGCCCCCGCAGCCGTACCGAAAAGAGCGGCGGCGGCGAGCAGCGAGCTCGTCAGCACCCCGGTCAACACACGTGTCGTACGCATCAGTTGGTCCTCCAGACCGCAACGCGCCAGCGCGAGATCCAGCCGAACAGCAGACCCGCGACGAGACCGACGAGGACCATCACACCGAGCAGCCACCAGCCGTGCCCGAGCCCGAAGGACGCCACGTCCGACGCCCGCTTCGGCGAGTCCACCAGGTCGATGGCGAGCTCGACCGGCATGCCCGGCTCCGTCTTCACCGACGGCGCGGCGGAGAACGAATTGCTGACCTGGAGACAGACCGTCTCGGCCGGGGGCTCCTGCCCCTTCTCCGTATCCACGTCGGCCTTCGGGTAGCGCAGCCCGGACGAGATCACGTCCGTACGCCCGTCACCGGCCTCCGAGCCGCGTACGATCTCGCGCCCGCTCAGCGTGGAGGCCCGTACGAGCACCCCGTAGTCGTTGTTGACGGCACGGTCGGAGCCGATGCTCACCGCGGCCCGTAGTTCCTGGCCGGGCTTTACCTGCACCTGGTACCAGCGGTGCTCGGAGAACTTCTCGCGGTCGGTGTAGAGGCCGGCGCCCAGCTTCGGGGCGTCGGTGCAGGACGCGCCGCCCTTCGTGGCGACGGGGTTGACGACCGGGTCGGCCGCCCGGTCCACCAACTGTTTGACCCGCTTGGAGAGTTGCTCCTTGTGCTGCACGGCGGTGTACGTGCCGCCGGTCGCCTCCGCGATGCAGGTGAGCTGCTGGCGGATCTTCGCGTTCGGCACCAGGCCCAGCGTGTCGATCACCAGGTGGGTGCCCTTGGCGGCGATCTCGCGCGCCACGACGCACGGGTCCAGCGGCCCGCAGGTGTCCTCGCCGTCCGTGATGAGCACGATCCGCCGGGTCGCGTCGCCACCCTCCAGGTCCTTCGCCGCACCGAGCAGCGCGGGCCCGACCGGGGTGAACCCGGTGGGGGCGAGCGTGGCGACGGCGGCCTTGGCCTCGGTGCGGTCGAGCTTGCCGACGGGGTAGAGCTGCCGGGTGTCCTTGCAGCCGCGCTGCTTGTCACTGCCCGCGTAGTCGGCGCCCAGTGTCCTTATGCCCAGGCGGACCTCCTCGGGGGTGGCGTCCAGCACCTCGTTGAAGGCCTGCTTCGCCGCCGCCATCCGGGACTGCCCGTCGATGTCGGCGGCCCGCATCGAGCCGCTGACGTCGAGGACCAGCTCGACCTTGGGGGACTCCTTCGGGACTCCTTCGGTCGTGTCCAGCCTGTCGTCGGCCGCCGCCGGGCCCGGCAGCAGCCCGGCGGCCAGAGCGGCGAGCAGTGCGCCGCACGCTCCGGCCGCCAGTCGTTTCCTTGTGATCATCGCCGGATCTTATGGAAGATGGTCAGCCCGGCACAAAACGAGGCGCCTGCCGGGGGCCGTACTACGGCTGCTGAGGCGGCGTCAGCGTCACGAGGAACTTCTTCGCGGGCCCGACGTTCCCGGCCGCGTCGATCGTCCGGTACTCGATGGTGTGCGTCTTGTACTCGGGCGTCGCGTCGTCCCACGGCACCACGCGCGGCGTGCCCAGCTTCCCGTACACCAGGTCGTCGACGTTGGTCCCCGACGGCGTGAACCGCCACGGCGAATCGGCGTCCGTCGGCCAGCCGTAATAGGTGTACCAGCCGTCCCCGTTGACCCGGAACTGCGAGACGACCGTCCCCGACTGGTCGTCCTTCGCGCTGAGCTTCATCGTGAACGGACCGTCGTAGACGTACTCCACCGGCTTCCCGGGCCGCTGCACGGTGCGCACCGGCTCGGAGAGTTCGTACGATCCGGTGGCCGACGCCGTGTCCACGGTCCAGGTCAGCGGGGCCGCGCCGGAGCCGCCTGCGACGATGCGGGCCTGGAGGGTGTGCGTACGCCCGGCCGGCAGCCGGAGCCTGGACAGATCGAGGTCGCGGTCATTGCCGAGGCTACTGGCGACGGGCCGTCCGTCCAGGGTCCAGCGCACCTTGGGGGAGCGGCCGGTGGCGGGGTGCGAGGTGTCCGCGTACACGACGGACTTCGCACCGACCGGCTTGTCCGTTCCGGTGTGACCGGTGAACTCTGCCTTTCCAGCGGCCTGTTGGGTGGGACGTGCGGACCGGTCGACGGTCCACGTCACGGTACGGGTGAGGGCCTGCGACGCCCGCAGCTTCGGGTCCCGTACGAACGGAGTCGGGTCGGTGACGGTCGCCGTGAGGGTGCGCGCGCCCTTGCCGACGTGCAGCCGCTTCAGATCCAGGCTGCGCGAGCCGAACGTGCCCGGCACGGTCTTCCCGTCCAGCTTCCACGTCACGTCGAGCGCCCCGCCCACCGGGTGCAGGGTGTCCACCCACGCGGTGCGGTCGGTGCCGAGTGGGGCGGTGTTCGGGGTGTGGTCCTGCACGAGGTTGACCTTGTTCGAGATCGCCTGGGTCATCACCTCGCGCTCCACCTGGTCGAAGTCGTACCCGAGGGTCTTCATCATGGAGTGCTTGCTCGGCCGCCAGACGCCCTTGGTGGAGTACATCCCGCCCTCGTGACGCCCGATGCGCCCGCCGGACAGACTGTCCTCGCCGAGCCAGCGCCACCACTTCTGCTGCTTGGCGCGCATCTCCTCCTCGCTCAGGAGGGAGTGGTGCGTGGAGTCCGGCTCGCCGCCCGTGTACGTACCGCCGGGGACGCCCCGCCCGTAGTAGTCGTACTCGTCGTCCAGCTTGCCGAGCGAGTGGCCTATCTCGTGCGGGGTGATGAGCGAGGACAGGGCGTTACCGCCGGACGCGGTGGCCCAGGCGCCGCCCGCGCCGCCGTAGGTCTGGCTGTTGGCGAGGGCGACGATCTGCCGGTTGGCGCTCTTGGAGCCCGGGACGAGATCGGCGGCGGCGCTCGCCTTCTTCGTGTCGACGGTCAGCAGCCGCTGCACGCTGCTCGCGTTGCAGCCACCCCAGAACGCCATGTCGAGCGGGGTGTCGCGGCGGGCATCGGACAGCCCGGGGTCGCAGTCGACACCGGACTCGGGGGACGGCATTTCGACCGCCCAGACATTGATGTACGAGCGGTAGGAGGCGAACGGCTCGATGCTCCACAGCACATTCATGTGCTTCTCGACGTCGGCACGGAACTTGGGTATCTCGGCGGCGGTGTAGCCGTCGCCGAGTACGACGAGGTTGAAGCGCTTGTCGGTGGGCCCCGTGGTCTGGACGGGGACGACGGTGGCGTTGGCGGTGGCGTTGGCGTTTGCGGTGACGTTGGCGGTGACGGGATCGCGGTCCATCGCAGTGGCCTGCTGTGGAACGGCCATGGCGGCGAGAAGCGCGCCTGCCGCGGCCAGGAGGGCGGGTCTCTTCGTGCTTCGGACGATTCGCATGGCGGGGAGCGTACGGGCGGGACCAACTGAGCGTAAAGAGGCTGGAGTTGAGCAAGAGATGGACAAAAATCAGTCACATGCCGAAGAATTCACCGTCTCGCAACACATTCCAGGATTCGGACGAACGCCAATTCGACGTGGACAAAATCCCTGCTCACTGCCACTCTCGCGCCATGCGCTCTGCCACTCTCGCCCGCAGTCTCACTGCCACCGTCGTCGTTTTCGCTGCCGCGTTCGCGGCCGGCTGTGCCCCGCAGCCGGATCCGAAGGCCGCGCCCTCGTCGTCCGCGGGCGGTGCCTCCTGCGCGCCGGGCAAGCTGGCCACCGAGACGGCGGGCAAGCTGACGGTGGGCACGGACAAGCCCGCGTACGCACCCTGGTTCAAGGACGACAAGCCTTCCAACGGCCAGGGCTACGAGTCCGCCGTCGCCTACGCGGTCGCCGAGAAGCTCGGCTACCGGAAGGCGGACGTGGTCTGGCAGACGGTCCCCTTCAACAACGCCTTCGCGCCGGGCGAGAAGAAGTTCGACTTCGACCTCAACCAGATCTCCATCAGCGAGCAGCGCAAGAAGGCCGTCGACTTCTCCTCCGGCTACTACGACGTCCGTCAGACGGTGGTCGCCCTCAAGAGCTCCAAGGCGGCGAAGGCCAAGTCGGCCGCCGACCTGAAGGACCTCAAGCTCGGCGCCCAGGTCGGCACGACCAGCCTGGACGTCATCAACGACCTCATCAAGCCGTCCCAGCAGCCGGCCGTCTACCAGAAGAACGACTTCGCGAAGGCGGCCCTGAAGAACGGCCAGGTCGACGCCATCGTCGTCGACCTCCCCACCGCCTTCTACATCACGGGTGCGGAAGTGCCCGAGGCGGCTGTCGTCGGCCAGTTCCAGGACACCCTCGGCAAGGCGGAGAAGTTCGGTCTCGTACTCGACAAGGGCAGCGCGCTGACCGGGTGCGTGACGGGCGCGGTCGACGCGCTCAGCAAGGACGGCACGCTGGCCAGGCTGGAGAAGCAGTGGCTGGCGGACGCGGTGGCTGCGCCGGTGCTGAAGTGACGGTCCAGGAACTGGAGTTGAAGACGGACGGATACGTCCCGTCCGCCCGCAGGCTTGCACGCGAACGCTTCAAGCGCGGACGCATGCGCCGCGCCACGGCGATCGCCGCGATCAGCACCCTGGTCACGGCCGCCGTCCTGTACGTCGTCATAGTCAACTCGCCCGGCTGGGAACGCACCCGCGAGACCTTCTTCGACCCGGACTTCGCCCGCAAGGCGCTCCCCGAGGTCATGAAGGGCCTCTGGCTCAACCTGCGCCTGCTGGCGGTGTGCGGGGTGTGCGTCCTGGTACTGGGCATGATGCTGGCCGTCGCGCGCACGCTGCGCGGCCCGGCGTTCTTTCCGATCAGGGCGCTCGCCACCGCCTACACGGACTTCTTCCGCGGCCTCCCGCTGATCATCAACCTGCTGATCGTGGTCTTCGGCGTCCCCGCCCTGCGCCTGACGGGCGTGACGACCGACCCGGTGCTGCTGGGTGGCGCGGCTCTGACTCTCACCTACTCGGCGTACGTGGCGGAGGTCTTCCGCGCGGGCATCGAGTCCGTACATCCCTCGCAGCGGGCGGCGGCGCGGTCGCTCGGCCTGTCCAACCGCAAGACGCTGCGGTACGTGGTGCTGCCGCAGGCGGTACGGCGCGTGGTCCCGCCCCTGCTCAACGACCTGGTCTCGCTCCAGAAGGACACCGGCCTGGTGTCGATCGCGGGCGCGGTCGACGCGGTGTACGCGGCACAGATCATTGCGAGCCGCGACTTCAACTACACGCCCTACATCGTGGCGGGCCTGGTCTTCGTGGCCCTGACCATCCCGATGACGAGATTCACGGACTGGGTGACCGCGCGGATGGACCGGCAGCGGGCCCAGGGAGGAACGGTATGAGCGACGTCGACCCCGTGCTGCGGCTGGAGTCGGTCCGCAAGACGTACGGCGCGCGGGGCAAGGAGACCGTCGTCCTGCGCGATGTCGACCTGGACGTGGCCCCGCACACGGTCACCGCGCTGATCGGCGCGTCCGGCTCAGGCAAGTCGACCCTGCTGCGCTGCGTGAACCTCCTGGAGGAGATCGACGACGGCGCGATCCTCCTCGACGGCGAGGACATCACGGATCCGCGTGCGGACGCGGATGCGGTGCGGCGGAGGATCGGGGTGGTCTTCCAGGCGTACAACCTCTTTCCGCACATGACGGTTCTGGACAACATCACCCTCGCCCCTCGACGAGTGCACGGCATCGCGCGCGAGGAGTCGGAGGAGCGGGCCCGGGAGCTGCTGGAGCGACTCGGACTCGGCGGAAAGGCGACGGAGTACCCGGACCGCCTGAGTGGCGGCCAGCAGCAACGGGCGGCGATCGTACGGGCGTTGGCGGTCCGGCCCCGACTGCTGCTGCTGGACGAGATCACGGCGGCGCTGGACCCGGAGCTGGTGGGTGAAGTCCTGGGCGTCGTACGGGACTTGAAGGAAGAGGGCATGACGATGGTCATCGCCACCCATGAGATGGGGTTCGCCCGGGAGGTCGCCGACCAGGTGTGCTTCCTGGACGCGGGGGTGGTGCTGGAGAGGGGGACACCGGCGGAGGTGTTCGGGGCGCCGCAGGAGGCGCGAACTCAGCAGTTCCTGAAGCGGATTGTGGAGGCGGGACGGCTCTGATCCCCGCGCGTGGTAGATCTGGAGCATGCGTGGGCGACGACTTCTGAGTTACCGGGACGCGGTGGCGATCCTGGGCGGCGACAGCGAAGCACTGGCGGCGGCGGACCAGGTGCTGGGCGGGGCGTTGTCGGCCGCCACCGGCGGGGCGAGCGATGCGGTGCTGGGGATCTTCGGGGCGCAGGGGAGGCTGCTGCGGCTGGGGAGGGACCTGACCGGAGGCCTGCGGGACCGGCTGAGCGGTGCCGAGCGCACGGAGCGTTCGGAGAAGATCGCGGCGGCGCACGCGGTGCTGGTGATCACGGCGTACTTCGAGGTACTCAGTGAAGCGGAACTCCCCTTCAGCGTGCGGGAGTTGGAACTCACCACCGGTGAACTGATCGCCATCGCGGGAGGCGACCGGGAGGCCGAGGACATCGTGCACCGGCTGCTCTTCGCCGGTATTCCGCAGGTGGGGCCCGCACAGCCGTATGAGCTGTTCGTGCGGCGGTTGGTCACCTGGTACGGCGGCATCGCGCTCCCCATGATGGAGTTCGTCCAAGGGCTCGCTCTCTGGGACGGGTTGAGCGAAGAGCAGCGCGAGCAAGCGGCAGTGGCGCTGGCAGGTCTCAGCTCGGCGGCCCTGAACCGCTACGAAGAGCTGTATGCACGACTGGCTCTGGAAGTGCCGGAGTTCGGATTCTGGTCCGACCAGATCGAGCACCGGGCCACCCGTAACGAGATCCGCCAGTCCCTCGCCGGTGTCGAGACCGCCCTGCGCGGCCTGGTCGTCGCACCTGCGCTCAGCCACGCCGCCGCCGGCCTCGACATCATCTACCGGGCCGCCCTCACCAAGTCGATCCTCGCGGAGGGCGAGGCGCCCAGCGGCCTCACGCTGCCCACCCTCGTGGAGGGGTACGTGGACCCGGACTTCCGCGTCTCTGCCGTACCCGGTGACGGCAGTGGGCCCGCACAGGAGGGTTGGTGGGAGGGCATGCCGGTGCGCTCCGACCTCACCGAGTTCCTCGCCGGCACCCTCACGTCACCGGAATCCGCCACCACGCCCCTCCTCGTTCTCGGCCAGCCGGGCGCGGGCAAGTCCGTACTGACCAAGGTACTGGCGGCCCGGCTGGCCGAGACCGGATTCCTTCCCGTGCGGATCGTGCTGCGCGAAGTACGCGCGGAGGACGAGGTGCAGGAGCAGATCGAGCATGCGGTACGAGCGACCACGGGCGAGCAGGTCTCCTGGACGGAACTGGTGCGGTCGGCCGACGGGGCGGTGCCCGTCCTCCTCTTCGACGGATTCGACGAACTGCTCCAGGCCACCGGAGTGGGCCAGACCGACTACCTGCTCCGGATTGCCAAGTTCCAGCAGCGCGAGGCCGAACTGGGCCGTCCGGTCTACGCCATGGTGACCAGCCGCACCGCCGTCGCAGACCGGGCCCGCTGCCCGGAAGGCACCGTCGCGGTACGCCTCGAACCCTTCAGCGAGTCGCACATCCAACGCTGGCTCGCGGTCTGGAACCAGCTCAACGCACCGCACTTCACCGCCCATGGACTCCGCCCGCTGACTGCGGAAGTCGCCTGCAGGAACGCAGAGTTGGCCTCCCAGCCCCTTCTGCTGCTGATGCTCGCCCTGCACGACGCCAACGCCAACGCACTCCAACGGGAGGCGGAGAACGGCGAGTCCCTGGGTGCGGCCGACCTCTACGAGGAGCTGCTCGTATCCTTCGCGGTCCGCGAGATAGGCAAGTCGGGGGACGGCCTCACCGCCCACCAGCTGGCCGACAAGTCCGAGCGTGAACTCGAACGCCTCTCCCTCATCGCCTTCGGCATTCTCAACCGCCGCCGCCAGTGGATCACCGCCGCAGAACTCGAAGAGGACCTCATCGCCCTGCTCGGCAGGTCCGCCGCCGCTGCCGCGACGGACTTCCGCCACACCCCGCTCAAGCAGGCGGAGATCGCCCTCGGCCGGTTCTTCTTCGTACAGAAGGCGCAGGCGGTCCAGGACGAACGGCAGTTGACGACGTACGAGTTCCTGCACGCCACCTTCGGTGAGTACCTCGTCGCCAGGCTCTCCGTGGTACTGCTCGACCAACTCCTCGACCACCGCCCAGCGTTGTCCATCGGCCGGACCCACGTGGACGACGAGCTGATGTACGCACTGCTGTCGTACGCACTGTTGGCGTCACGCCAGATGACGCGCTTCGTCGAGGCCCGCATCGGCCACCTCGCGCCGGAACGGCGCGAACGGCTCGGCGAGTTGCTGATCAGCGTCATGGACGACGCCCGGAACAGGGTCGAGCACAAGTTCGCGGACTACCGCCCCATCCCCCGTGCGACCGCCGCCCGCCACGGCAAGTACGAGGCGAACCTGATGATGCTGACGGTCCTGCTCACGGGCGGCGTCACCACGAGCGAACTCTTTCCCGCCGCCACTGACCCGGCGGGCGTCTGGCCGCACCGGGTCCAGCTGTACCGCTCCGCGCTGACCGAGCAGGAGTGGGCGGACTTCGCCGCCGCGCTCCAGGTGCATCGCAGCTGGGTGGACGGGCGGCGCGAGCTGACCGTACTCCCGGCCTCGGCCCCGGAGCCGCCGGGCGGGGAGTGGACGGTCGACCCGTACTGGTCGTTCCGATACGGGCCCGACCACGAGTATCAGACGACGGAAACGACCTGGTCGCGGGCGTACGCGGAGGAGAGCCGGCATCGGATGGACATCGCCGACGCCGGTCAGGACCTCGTGGTGCGGCATGCTCTCGACCCACTCTTCGAGCGCTTCGCCATCGCCATGACCACCTTCTACGGGGAGGCCGGCGGCCAGGCCACCTCCTGGGCGCACGACCTGATGGACCTCTGGCTTTCGAGCCACTTGGAACCATTGGATCCGGAACTTGCGGTGCGGTACGAGCGCTGCGCACAGTTACTCTTCCAGGCCCGCAGTATGCCGTCCGAGATGTGGACCAAACTGAGTGCGATAGTCGCCGGTCAACTCCTGGGCGATGCCCAGCGATTGCCGGTGACAGTGGTGCACCGCGTGGTGCAGGCGCTGTGGACGGATCGCGATACCGCCGCGTCCCTCGTGCTGCGGGCGCGGATCGTGCTCCGTCGCCTGGACACCATGGACTCGTACCCGTACGACGGGGACACCGAGGGGCAGCGGGCGCTGTTGCGCGGCTTGCTCGACCTCGCTCTCGGAACGCTGGCGACGGACGCGCCACAGTGGCTGCCCTCGGTGTGGGCCGAGGAGAGCCACTCCCGACTGGCTCGGCAGCTCCTGCCGGAATTCGTGAACCGGGTGCCGGAAGAGGTCGCGGACCAGCTGCGCGACCTGCGCCGCCGCTACGACGACCGCTGAGAGGCATGAAGCCCACGTCCGGTGTGTGGCGCCCTGGCCGTGAGGACCGTACGTACGAAGAGGCCCCGCGCCGAAGTTCATCGAGCGGGGCCCCTCGCTGTATGCGTTACCCCAGATCCAACGCGTTCCGCAGCCCCCACCTCCACCGCGTCCGGTCGTGCCGCTTCAGCGTCTCGATCGCCGGGACCTTGTGCATCCCCTGCACCGTGCACCGCGCCGCATCCGAACCCGCCCTGTCCAGCAGGGCGTTGACCGCCGCCCGTGCCGAAGCGTTCGCGCCCTCCATCGTCGCCAGGTCGATGTCGACGGCGACGAAGTCTCCGGACAGATAGAAGTTGGGGATGGCGGTCCTGGCCGACGGCCGGTTGTGCAGTGTGCCGCACGGGTGGATCAGCAGCTCGTCCTCGTTCGTCGGGTTCGGGGTGCCGAGGCCGTCCACCCCCGGGTCCAGGAACCACGAGTGCAGCGTGCTGTCCTTCAGCACGACCTTCCCCGTGTCGTTCAGCCCCGCCTTCAGCTGCGCCCACACCTCCTTCGCCACCTCCTCTCTTGTGCACTGCTTCGCCGTCTTGCCGTAGAGGATTCCGGGCTTGTCCCACTCCGAGATGTCGACCGACAGACAGTCCACCGCGACACCGTCCCCGTACACCGCTGGGAAGTCACGGTCCGGCCAGTGCCTGGCCTGGGCTATTCCCGTCAGTGACCACGGCGAGTCGATCAGGTTCACATGCCCGTCGACAAACTTCGGACGTTCCGTCAGATAAAACTGAATGCCCGTCATCCAGTCCGTCTCCAGCTTGTCGGCGCGGGCCAACTGCGGATCCAGGGACCGCATTTCAGCGTTCCACGTCCGCCGTGCGTGCTCCACCGGCATGGCGGATACGTAGTGGTCCGCCACCACCGACTGCCGTGTGCCCGCCGGATCCTCGATGACCGTCGCGCTGATCCGGCCGCCCGCCGTCTTCATCTCCCGTACCGTCCAGCCGATCTTGAAGTCCACGCCCAGGGACTTCAGATGGGCCACCCACGGGTCGATCCACGCCTCGTTCGTGGGCAGGTTGAGGATGCGGTCCGGGGGGCCGTCCGCGCCCTGGCCGAGTGCGTTGAAGACGAAGGCCTCGCCCAGTGTGCCGACGGTGCGTGTGCTCGCCTCTTCCGCCTTCGTCGCGACGATGTTGCGGGTGATGCCGATGGCGAGGATGCGCTGGTACTCCTTGGACATCTGGGCGGCCCGTACGAAATCCCACCAGGGGGTCTTCTCCCATGTGCTGTCGCGGCGCTCGTCGCAGCTGGTCAGGAAGACGAGCGCCCGGTTCACGAAGTACGCGCTCTCGTGGAGCGGCAGGTTGAGTGCCGTTTCCAGCAGGCCCGTGAGCATGCGCCGGATGTCGTCGAGGTCGAGGCCCGTGGGCTGATGGCCCGGCCAGGGGATCGGCATCCGCAGGTCCTCGCGGCCGTGGGAGCGGGCGAACATCATCTCGGGCGGGGCGACGAGGTTGTCCCACACCCCGTTCGCGTTGCCGGGGAAGGGGATGCGGCGCATCGTGTCCGGGAGGTTGTGGTAGATCCCCGGGATGAAGCGGAAGCCGTGCTCGCCGGGGAGCGGCTTGCGGCTGCCCTTGGCGCTTCCCGGGACGTCCATGCTGCGGGCCTTGCCGCCCAGTGCGCGTCTCTCGTACACGGTGACCCGAAAGCCGCGTTCCGCCAGTTCGTGCGCGGCCGTCAGGCCGGCGACCCCGCCGCCGAGCACGGCGACGGACTGAGCAGCCCCTGCACCCGCCTTTGCGCCCGTATGCGGAGCCGTCTTCGGAGCTGCCTGCGCCGCCCCGGCCGGAAGCGTGCCGAGCGCTGCCGCCCCGCCGACCGCCGCCGCCCCGGCCACGAAAGTGCGTCGAGAGGTGTGAGAGGTCGATGTGCTGACCGTACGATCCATCTGCCCAGCCCCTTACCAGTGGTAACAGCCACATGAGTCGCAGGAGCATAAGGCGGCCCCGCCCGACGCGGAAGACATCTGTCAACGCGTGTAAGGGCAGGGCCGGTTGAGGTGGCTGAGAAGGGTCGGTGGGTGGTGGGTCAGGCGTGGGTGAGGTAGCTGTACGAGTCGGTCTCCGGCAGAGCCAGGTCCGGCCGCCACGAACGCAGAACCGCGGCCGACGGTACGAAGAGCGCGGCCGGGATCTCCTCGGGGGCGAACCAGTCCCACCGTACGATCTTGTCCGGTTCGGTGACCCTCGCGGTCCCCTGCGCCGCCTCCGTGACCGCCGCCGCCGAAATGCGGTTCAGGCCGTACCCGCCGTCCAGCACCACGGCCACCACCCGCACGGAATCGGCGGACGCCAAGAGGCCGGTCTCCTCGGCGAGTTCACGCACTCCGGCCGCCTCGAAGCTCTCGCCCGTGTCGACCTTTCCGCCGGGCAGCTCCCAGTTGCCGTTGTGGCCGAGCCCGAGCAGGACCCGGCCCGCCCCGTCGAGGACGATCATGCCGACGCCGGTGAGGCAGTTCGGGGTGGGGGAGGTGCGGGTGGGACTGTCGGTGAGGGGCGGGTCGGTGCGTCGTACGGAGCTCATGGTCATCGACCGTACCTGGCGGGCGTCGCACTGCGAGACCTCGCCTCAAGGTCCGACCTATGGCAACGTGCAGGCACCGATACATGGCCTCCGTGAGGTAAGCATGGACATCACCCCTTTCTTCGCCCAGCATTGATCCGACCTATGTTGGTTCTCCGCTCGACCTCTGGAGGGATCTTCATGACGCTGTCCAGGCGCCAGGCGCTCGCCCTGTCCACGGTTGCCGCTACCGGTGCGGCCCTCCCCGTCGCCGCCCCGGCGGGTGCGGCCGTCCTGTCCGGGGCGGCACCGGACGGCCCCGTCGCCCCCGCCGACGGGCACACCCTCTGGTACGACAGGCCCGCCGCCGACTGGGAGCGCGAAGCCCTCCCGATCGGCAGCGGCGACCTCGGCGCCAAGGTCTTCGGCGGCGTCGCCACCGATCAACTCCAGCTCAACGAGAAGTCGTTGTGGACCGGCGGTCCCGGCAGCAAGGAGGGTTACGACCACGGCAACTGGCCCGCACCCCGCCCCGGCGCCCTCGACGAGGTCCGCAGAATCATCGACGAGAAGGGGTCCATGCACCCCGACGAGGTCTCCGAGCGCCTCGGCAACCCCGCCTACCACACCCCCGCCGGTATCGTCCCCGGCTTCGGCAACTACCAGAACTTCGGGTCACTCGTCCTCGACTTCCCCGGCGCGCCCGCCGCCCCGGCCGCGTACCGGCGCCACCTCGACCTCAACAACGCACTCGCAGGCGTGAGTTACCGCGACGCGAGCGGTGCCACCCTGACCCGCGAGTACTTCGCCAGCCACCCCGCCCGCGTCGTCGCCGCACGTCTCGCCGCCGACCGCCCCGGCCGGATCTCCTTCACCCTGCGCCTCGACTCCGCACAAACCGGCGCTACCGCCACCGCCAAGGACGGCCGCATCACCCTCACCGGTGCGCTCGCCGACAACGGGCTCCGGTACGAGGGCCAGGTGCAGGTCGTCGCCCGCGGCGGCACCCGTACCGAGAGCGGCGGCCGGATCACCGTCACCGGCGCCGACAGCGCCACCTTCGTCTTCTCCGCCGGTACGGACTACGCGGACCGCCACCCCGCCTACCGGGGCGCCGACCCGCACCGCGCCGTCACCTCCGCCGTCACCCGGGCCGCCGTCCAGCCGTACGGGAAACTGCGCGCCGCCCACATCGCCGACCACCGCGCTCTGTACGACCGCGTCCAGCTCGACATCGGCCAGCGGATGCCCGCCGACGTCCCGACCGACCGGCTGCTGTCCGCCTACCGGGCCGATCCGCACTCCCCGGCCGACCGCGCCCTCGAAGCCCTCTACTTCCGCTACGGCCGCTACCTGCTCATCGCCTCGTCCCGCCCCGGATCCCTGCTCCCCGCCAACCTCCAGGGCGTCTGGAACGACTCCCCCACCCCACCCTGGAACGCCGATTACCACACCAACATCAACATCCAGATGAACTACTGGCCCGCCGAGATCACCCACCTCGCCGAGACCGCACAGCCGTACCACGACCTGGTCGACGCCCTGCGCGCACCAGGCCGCAGAACGGCCCGGGAGATGTTCGGAGCCGCCGTAGGCTGGGTCGTCCACCAGAACACCAACGCCTTCGGCTACACGGGCGTCCACGACTGGGCCACCTCTTTCTGGATGCCCGAGGCCAACGGCTGGCTCGTCCAGCAGCTCTACGAGCGCTACCTCTTCGGCCGCGACCGGGCCTTCCTGCGCGAGCGCGCCTACCCGGCCATGAAGGAGGCCGCCCGCTTCTGGCTGGCCAACCTGCACATCGACCCGCGCGACGGCACGCTCGTCGTCTCACCCAGCTACTCGCCCGAACAGGGCGAGTTCACCGCCGGTGCCTCCCTCTCCCAGCAGATCGTCTTCGACCTCCTCCGCAACACTGTCGAGGCGAGTGAAGTGCTGGGCATGGACCGGGAGTTGAGAGCACGCCTCAAAGAGACCCTCGGGAGACTGGACCCCGGCCTGCGGATCGGCAAGTGGGGGCAGCTCCAGGAGTGGAAGGCAGACATCGACGACCCCGAGAACGACCACCGGCACGCCTCGCACCTCTTCGCACTGCACCCCGGCCGGCAGATCCGGCCCGGATCGGAGTTCGCCGAAGCCGCCAAGGTCTCGCTCACCGCGCGCGGCGACGGCGGCACCGGCTGGAGCAAGGCCTGGAAGATCAACTTCTGGGCGCTGCTCGGCGACGGCGACCACGCCGCCAAGATGCTCGGCGAACAGCTCAAGTCCTCCACGCTGCCCAACCTCTGGGACACCCACCCGCCGTTCCAGATCGACGGCAACTTCGGCGCCACCTCCGGAATCGCCGAGATGCTGCTCCAGAGCCGCCACGGGACGGTCGACGTGCTGCCCGCGCTGCCTACCGCGTGGGCGGCCCGGGGTTCGTACGACGGGCTGCGGGCACGCGGCGGCTTCACCGTCGGCGCCGACTGGCAGCAGGGCAGACCCACCGAGATCCGGCTCGCTTCGATCGGCGGCGGCACGGCGAGGGTGCGTCACCCCGCGCTCACCGGGCGGGTACGGGTGGTCCGCAGGGGCGGCCGCTCGGCCACGTACACGGCGAAGGACGGCGTGCTGGCCGTGCCGACGCGGGCGGGAGAGACGTACCGCATCCGCCCGTGAATCTGCCCGTGAATCCGCCCGTGAAGCCGTCTGCGATTCTTGTGCATGACAAGCAGGAACAGTGCACAGCAGGAACAGCGCACAGCAGACAGCAGGCGAGGAGTGACCGACGTGGCAGGGCCGGACGTACCCGACGGGTACGAGGAGTACGTCGAGGGCTACGCCCGGATCCTGCACCAGGTCGCCGACACCGGCCGCCGCCTCACCCGCGACGAACTCGACGCCCGGCGCGCCCTGGGCGAGCGTGCCGCCGAATCGGGCCTCGGGCTGCGGGCCGTCGTACGCACCTACCTGACGGCCACTCGGGAGAGCTGGCCGCACACCGCCACGGGTACGTCCGAAGAAGTGCTCGCCGCCGTCGGGCAGGCCGTCGACGCGGTCGCCGAGGGGTACGAGCGGGCCCAGCGCATGGCGGTCCGTCAGGAAGAGGGCGCCAGACGGGAGTTCATCGACGACCTGCTGCACGGCCGCAGCGACCTGGGCCGGCTCGCGGCCCGCGCCGAACGCTTCGGGCTGCGCTTCTCGCGGGCGCACGCGGTCGCCGTGGCGGAGGGGCCGGACGCCTTCGAGGACGGTGACGCGGTGAGCCGGGCGGTGGAGAGCTCGCTCACCGCCCGCTTCGTCGACCGGCGCATCCTGGTCGCCAGCAAGGACGGCCGGCTCGTGTGCATCGCCCCCGGCGAGCACTCCGACGTCCTGCACCACTTCGCCAAGCAGGTGCACGCCGCCACCGACGAGGTGCTGGTCGCGGTCGGCCGCCCGCACCCCGGTGCGGGCGGCGTCGTCCACTCGTACGAGGAGGCCCTCGGCGCGCTCGGTTTCGCCGAGCGGATGGGGCTCGAAGGGCCCGTCCTCTACGCCGCCGACCTGCTGGTCTTTCCGGTGCTCGGCCGGGATCAGCAGGCCCTCGTGGACCTGGTGCGCAGCGCGCTCGGCCCGCTCGCGCAGGCGCGCGGCGGGGCCGGGCCGCTGGTGGAGACCCTGAGGGTGTACTTCGACGCGGGGTGCGTGTCGGCGGAGGCGGCCCGCCGACTGAACCTGAGCGTGCGGGCGCTGACGTACCGGCTGGAGCGCATCCACCGGCTGACCGGCGCAGACCCGGCGGACCCGCTGCGGCGGTACACGCTGCAGACGGCGGTCATCGGGGCACGGATGCTGGACTGGCCGGCGACTGCGCTCTAGGTGGTGGCCGGGGTGGCCGGCTGGCCGGGGCGCGTGGGGTGGTTCGGACGGACCCCTGAGTACGCACCGATACTCTGTGGCCGTCGTGATTCATGTGTGCCCTGTGGCGCAAGAGGAGAACACCGTGGCCGAGTCCGCCATATCCCCACCGGACCCTCTCGCCCCTCCGGATCCTCGTGCCCCCCGGGACCTTCCCACCCCCCGAGACCCTCTCACCCCCCGGGACCCTCTCGCCCCCCGTGGCATCCCGCTCACCGGTCTCCGGCGCCGGCTGACCCGCCTCGCGGTGGCCCTGGTCGCGCTCCTCGCCGTCACCCACTCGACGATGCTGCTGCTGTACGTCGCGAGCGACTTCCCGCTCGCCAAGACGTACGCCAAGCAGACCGACTGGTGGATGCGCCCGATGTTCCCGCAGGACTGGAACATCTTCGCCCCCGACCCCTCCCGCTACAACCTCCACCTGGAGGTCCGCACCAGGGTCGACGGGAAGTTCGGCCCGTGGATCGACCTCACGGCGTACGACAACTCCCGCTACCGCGGCGACCTGCTGCCCAGCATCGAGGACCAGCTCGTGCTGCGCCGCGCGATGGCCCAGTACCAGAGCAACGCCAAGGCCCCGAACGCCGACGAGGCGCGCAGCCGCAACGCCCGCTACCTCATGAACGTGGTCACCGCCCGCCTCGACGACATGGGCAGACCCTCCGGCGACGCGATCGAACTCCGCACCCGCTCCACCCGCATCCCGTCCCCCGAAGCCCCGGACGCCACCCACCCGCCCCGCTACGAAGAGGTCGGCTTCTGGAAGGTGACCCGATGACGGCCCGTCAGGCACTCGGGCTCGGCCGCGAGCGCGCCGGCACGCTGGGGTCGCGCGTCACCGGCGCCCTCCGCGACCTCACGCTGCGCCCCCTCGCCCCGTACAGTGCCGCCGCCATGCGCATCGGCCTCGCCGGCCTGTACGTACTGCACCTGCTCCGTGAACTCCCGCACGCGGACCGCCTCTGGGGCCCGGGGTCGCCCCTCACGCCGGAGCTGTTCGCGGAGACCATGCGGGCGCGCGGCTGGGACGGCGCGTTCGGCTGGTGGTACGGACTGCTGTCCACGGACAGCCCGGTCGTCTTCTACGGCTGGTACGCGGTCGCCCTGCTGATCAGCGTCCTGTACGCACTGGGCTGGCGGACCCGGGCGGTGGCCCCGCTCTTCGTCTTCGTGTTGGTTGCCTTCTACATCCGCGGATCGATGGCCAACAGCGGCTGGGCCCTGCTGAGCCTCCTCTTCGCCAACTACCTGGTCTTCTGCGCGTCCGGCCGGCACTGGTCGCTGGACGCGAGGCGCAGGGCGCGGCGTGGCGGGACAACTAGGCCGGTGCCGTGGGGCGAGGAGACGGAGGAGCTGCGCAGGCGCGCGGTGACCGTGCTGCACAACGCGGGCATGGGCGTCATCGCGCTCCAGGTCATGGTCATCTACACGTCCGCGGCGATGTACAAGATCCGCGGGGCGTCGTGGCGGGACGGGTCCGCGCTCTACTACTCGATGCTGAGCGACGACTTCTCGACGTTCCCCGAGCTGTCGGCGTGGATCGCGAGCCACGGGACGTTCACGGCGGTCATGGCGTACGTGACGGTGTTCTCACAGGTGCTGTTCGCTGCGCTGGTGTTCAACCGGCGGCTGAAGTACGTGATCCTCGTGGTGATGCTGAGTACGCACGTGGGGATCGGCGTCCTCATGGCGCTGCCGATGTTCTCGGCGATCACGATCGTGGGGGACCTGGTGTTCCTGCCGACGTCGTTCTGGAGGGCGGCGGCGGGATTCGTACGGGTGTGGCGACAGCCGGCACCACCCTTGCCGGACCCGGCGCGTTCGGCCGCGCCCCAAGGGGGCACGGGGAACTGCGCGACCAACCACGAGGCACCCGCAGACGACACCACGCACCGCCTGCGGAACGCCTAGCGCTCAATGCCGCCCGCCCGGTGCGGCCGTCGCCGCCGCGTAGCAGGCACCCCGGCCCTCGGCCCGTGCGACAACCCGGCCGCCCTCGATACGTACGGCGGCCTCGGTCGCGTCACTCACGGCCGACACCCCGGCGGCAGCGGCAAGCACCCCCAACTCGTCGTGCACGAGCCTTACGTGGGGCCACGCGCGCTCCGGGAACGCCTGTCGCAGCCCGGCCCCCAGCTCCGCCACCGTCAGCCGGGCCAGCGGTCCCAGCTCACCGGGCTCACCCGTCACGAGTACGGCGGTGACAGCTCCGCCGGGAGCCGCCGCCCGTACCGCCTCCTCGACGGCCTCCAGCCGGTGCAGCCCGAGGACCGCCACCACCCCGTCGTCCGCGAGCCCGACGGCCCCGCCGCGCAGGGCGTCCGTCGCGGGCGGCGGTGACCACGCCTCGTCCCCGGGCCGCGCCTTCGGTACGTAGGGGAGGTGCGGCGGCGCCCAGTCGCCGTCCGGGGAGAGCTCCGCGAGCTGTTCGCAGGCAGCGACGACCTGGAACGGATCGGCGAACCCCGGTGCGGCGGCGGCCAGTTGATCCGCCCCGTGCAGCAGGGTGAGCACGGCCTCCGCGACCGGCACCAGCCGCTGTCCGGCGCCAGGCCCGCGCCGCATCCCCTCCAGCGCCAGCCCGAGCACGATCGCGTCGAGCTTCAGCAACTGCGCGTACGGCTGCCGGGTCTGCGCGTCCGCGAGCACCACCGACGGCAGGTCCCGCGCCGGGTTGTCGTGCTGGTCGTCGTCGTCGGAGAGCGGAAACCGGGCCACCCGGGCGCGGGCGAGCGCGCCGAGCGCCTCGCGAACGGTGTCGACGGACGCCGGGGGTGCGGAGGCGGGCGTACGGCCGGCGATGTCGGCCAGAACGGCGAAGTACAGGGCCCGCTTGCCCGGGAAGTTGGAGTAGACGGCCCCTCGGGTGAGCCCTGCCCGCTCGGCGATCCGGTCGATCTTCGCATCGCGGAACCCGCGCTCGCCGAACTCCTCGCGAGCCGCCTCAAGCACCTTCCGGCGATTGAGTTCCTGCACTTCGGCCCTGGTCAACCGGCCCATGTCGCTCCTGTCGTGGGGTGATTCCGTCATTCAAGATACCCAGGGCATCCAGATGATGGCATCATGTGGTGACAGTATCCGAGTGAGAGGGAGGGCACGCCCATGCCCAGCACGCCGAGTACTTCCAGTGCCCCGAGTACGCCCAGTACTCCCAGCACTCCCCGTACTCCCAGTACTCCCCGTACGAAGGAAGAGTGTGTGCCGCCGGAGATCCAGCTCTCCGACCCGGAAGTGATGCGCGACCCCTTCGCGGTCTACGGCCGCGCCCGCGAACAGGCGCCGGTGGCCCGTCTCGTGGCCCCCGGTTTCGGCGGCATGTGGGCGGTGACCCGCTACGCGGAGGCCCGCGCCCTGCTGAGCGACCCGCGCTTCGAGATCCGCACCGAGAGCTTCCTGCGCCCCGAAGTCCCGGACGACTGCGTCCCGTACATGCGGACCATGGCGGAGATGAACGGCCCCGAACACCTGCGGCTGCGCAGGCTGGTCTCCCCGGCGTTCGGCGCGCGCCGGGCCGCTGCCTTCCGCCCGCGCATCGAGGCGATCGTCGACGGTCTCCTCGACGAACTGGCCGCACATGTCTCGCCGGAGGACGGCACGGTCGACCTCCTCGCGCACTTCGCCCAGCACCTCCCGATGGAAGTGATCTGCGAATGGGTCGGCATCCCGGAGGAGGACAGGCCGCAGTGGCGGAAGTACGGGGCGACGGTGGCGGCCGGAGCGGGTGCGGAGTTCGCGGCGGCGATTCCGGGGATCGTACGGGGGGCGAAAGAGGCGGTGGAACGGAGGCGACACGAGCTTGCAGGCCTGAATGGTGCCTCGGATGCGGCCCCGGGTGCGGCCGCGGACCTGCTCGGCGACCTGATCCGTGCGCAGGACGAGGACGGTGACCGGCTGAGCGACGTGGAGATGGTGACCCTGGTCTGGCACGTCGTTCTCGCGGGCCAGACGCCGACGCACCTCGTGGCCAACGCGCTCGACGCCCTGCTGAACCACCCCGAGCAGCTCGCCGCCCTGCGCGCGGACCCGTCGCTGATGCCGGGAGCGGTCGAGGAACTGACCCGCTGGGCGGGCCCGACACTGCTGTCCATCCCGAGGTACGCGGCACAGGACGTGGTGCTGCACGGGGTGCGGGTGGCGAAGGGGGAGGCGGTGACGACGGTGATCGCGGCGGCGAACCGGGACCCGCGCGCCTTTGAGTCGCCGGACCGGCTGGACGTGGGGCGTGCGACGCCCCCGGCCCCGCACCTGAGCTTCGCGCACGGCTCGCACTTCTGCCTGGGCGCGTCGGTGGCGCGCATCCAGACGGAGGTGGCGCTGACGGGACTGCTGCGCAGGTTCCCTGCTCTGGAGGCGGTGGGGGAGTCGCCGCGGGCGATGGATCCGGGGACGTGGAGGTTGGGCGGGTTGCGGGTGCGGGTGCGGGTCTGAGGAACGGGCCTAACGGCTCTCGGCAGGGAGAGGCGCCGTGCACGTCGTGCGGCCGTACGGGCCGGAGGCGGTGGCACGTTGCTGGTGCTGGTCGCGGATGGCGAGGGCGCAGGTGGCGGTGCCGCCCTGCTGCGGGAGCTGGACCTTGATGACCGGGGATTTGCCGAGAGGGACCTGAACGGTCTTCTTCCAGGGGAGGGTTGCGGCCTTTTCGTGCGTGGCGGTGCCCTGTTCGCTGGTGGCGAGGTAGGTGATGTCGGCGGTGCCGGTGCCGGTGATCTCGTACGTCACGGCGGCGGTCGGGACCGGGGGCTTGGCGGGGGTCTCCGTGTTGGTCAGGGCGTAGACGCCGTAGGCGGCTGCGACGGCGAGGAGGAGGGCGGCCCCGGCAGCGAGGAGTCGGGGCCGGCGGCGGGCGGAAGCGCCGTCCGTGGGGCCGGAGTCCGTGGGTGCTGGAGTTTCCGTCGTGGTCATGGGCTGCCTTCGTCGTCGGCGGTTGTGCAGGAGCGGTCGAGGTGGTGTTGTCCGGACGGTTCTATAGCAGAGATCCCGGGGCGCGCCACTGTGGGGATAAGGGAGGCATTTCGGGCTGCCGGGATCTCGTGTGAAACCGCGCTTTAGGCGCAAGTGCCCGACATTTGCAGCTCCTTGACTGTGTGTCATGTGCGTGCGTAGAAACCTCACTGCTTCATCACTGACCGGGAGATTCCCGTGGCAGTGCTTAGCCCTGCGCGCATTCACCGGTTGGTGAACTGCGGCTTGGGGAAAGGCAGTTGAGCAAGTGAGGACTCGGCACCGAAGATTCATCGCCGCCCTCGTCGTCTCGGCCGTCATGGGGACTGCGCTTCCCCAGATCGCCTACGCGGCACCCGCTCCTGGTGGGGGTGACGACGGGGACGGCAAGGGCTTCGTCGATACCGTTTCCGGGTGGTTCGGAGGGGGCGACGACGACAAGGGCAGCGACGCGAAGGCGCCGCCTGCGGGCGGCAAGCTGGAGATACCCAGCCGGGAGCGGCTCCCGGAGGGGAAGAACGCTCCGAAGGCGAAGCGCGTCAAGGAACTGACCGGCGAGCGAACGTCGAGTGCCCGGTTCTGGCAGATGTCGGACGGGCGGGTGGAGGCGGAGCTGTCCGCGTTCCCGACGTCGTACCGGCAGGGCTCGGCCTGGAAGCCGATCGACACGGCGGTACGGAAGTCCGGGCCAAGGCTCGCCAACACCACGAACACGGCGGCGAGTTACTTCGGCAGCAAGGCTGATGAGCTGCTGCGGTACGAGGTCGGGGGCGGCCGGTCGGTCACCCTGGGACTCGATGGTGCGGCGGGCGGGCTGACGCCGGCGGTCAAGGACGACACGGTCACGTACAAGGACCCGAAGTCGGGTGCCGATCTTGTCTACCAGGTCGGTGCGGGGCAGGTGAAGGAGAACATCGTCCTGGCGGAGAAGCCGGACACACCACTCTCCTTCGCCTTCAAGCTCCGTACGGACGGGCTGACGCCCAAGTCCCGCAAGGACGGGTCGATCGCGTTCTACGGGGAGACGTCCAAGCACCCGGTGCTGGTGATCCCGGCCCCGTTCATGACGGACTCGAAGAAGTCGGAGTCCTCCGCGTATGGGCAGGTCAGCAGCAATAAGGTCACACAGAAGCTGGTGCGTGACGGCAAGGGCTGGCGGCTGACCGTCACCCCGGACGCCAAGTGGCTCGCGGACCCGGCCCGCCAGTACCCGGTGACCGTCGACCCGACCCTCACGGTGGCGCCTCTCCCCGGCCAGTCGCAGGACACGATGGTCCTGTCCGACACCCCGGACGAGAACTTCGGCACCTCCTGGAAGATGTCGGTGGGCCGGACCGGCGCGGGCGTCGCCCGCTCCCTCCTGAAGTTCCCGCTGGACCAGATTCCGGCCGGGACGAAGATCGACTCGGCGCGTCTTGGGCTGTACTTCGACCAGGTGCACGGCAGCAACGCGTACGACGTGCCGCTGGCCGCGCACCGGGCGACCGGTGCGTGGGACGAGTCGACGGCGACGTGGACGAACACGAATGCCCTGGTGGGCGAGGTGTCGGGGACGTCGGTGCAGGCCGATGCGGGCACTGCGGGCAGTACGGCTGCCGTAGGGGAGTGGCCGAAGGAGCAGGCCTCTGGCGGGGACTTCGCGTACAACCAGAACGCGGCCAAGGGCGAGACGTACGCCTGGCAGCCGGAGGTCCCGGAGTCCGGCAAGTACCGGGTGGACGTCCGCGTCCCCGCCGGCGCCTCCCTCGAAGACGCGGCGACCGAGGCCCCGTACACGGTCACCGGCAGCAAGGGCAGCACGAAGACCACTCTCGACCAGAGCGAGGCCAAGGCCGGGAACTGGTCGCCCCTGGGCGGTCCGGTGGACTTCGCGCGCGGCACTGCGGGCAAGGTGGTCCTCTCCGGCAGTGGCGATGAGGACGAGCGCACGCTCGCCGGTTCCGTCCGTCTCGTCGCGGATGCGCAGGTCGTGAAGACCAAGGGCCAGCACAGCACCTGGCACCGCTTCCCGGTGAAGGACACCGTGCAGAAGTGGGTCGACGGCGCCGCCAACCACGGCTTCGTGGTGAAGGCGGTCGACGAGTCGGCCGCCGGCCCGCTCGGCGGTCCGCGCTATGAGTCCGCCGACGGCGACTACGACGGCGAGAGTGCCAACTACCCCCGTCTGACGGTCACGTACGGTGCGATCGGCACGGAGCTGCGCGAGCCGACCGTCGTACACGGCAACGGGCCCGAGCTGTCCTGGGCCGCGTACGCGAACACGACCGGTGATGCGGCGAACGACCTGGTCGAGTACCAGGTGCACCGCTCCGACAAGCCCGGTTTCACGGCGGGCCTGGATACCCTGATCGCCCCCGTCGCGAAGACGGACACGTCGTACCAGGACGTCTCCGCCGCCCCGACCCCGGCGGCCAGTGTGCACGAGATCGGGCGCACGCACTACTACCAGATCGCGGTGAAGACCAAGGGCGGCAAGGTCCTCGGCTCACCGGTGCGGGACGTCGGCGTGCCGAAGGCCGGGAGGACCCTGCGGATTCTGCCCGCAGCATCCGACACCACCCTGTCGTCGCTGAAGCCGGACGCCAACCTGGACAAGCTGCCCGCCGACGGTGCGGATCAGGCCTGGCTGAGTGTCGGCAACAACTCCCGCACTGAGGGAACGACCCGCAGCGCGTTCAAGTTCCCGACCGACTCGATCCCCGACACCGCGACGGTTCTCCAGTCGCAGGTCCAGCTCTGGGGAGCGGAGACCACGACCGGCACGAAGGGCGCGACGTACGAACTCGCCCCGCTGAGCCGCGACTTCGCTGAGGCGTCCGCCACCTGGAACAAGGCGGACGCGGCCACCGCGTGGACCAAGCCCGGCGGTGACTTCGGTCCGGCGGTCTCCGACTCCGTCGGCGGGATCACCAGCGAGGTCGGCCGCCACACCTGGGACGCCACTTCCCTGACCCAGAAGTGGATCGAGAAGCCGTCCGACAACAAGGGCGCGCTGATCAAGCTCAACAACGAGGCGGCAACTGCCGCCCAGGAACGCACCATGTTCCTGTCCGCCGAGGCGGCCGAGGAGCGCCTGCGCCCCCAACTCCGCGTCATCTACGTGGACTCCACGCCGTGGAACACGTACTACGCCCCGCACACCCCGACCCGTATGTCCGAGGACAACACCTACCCGGTCGACGTCACGCTCACCAACACCAGCGACACCGAGTGGCCCGCCGGTGAGCGCAAGCTCTCCTACCGCTGGGCGCTGCCGGACGGCTCGGAGCTGACCGACACCCCGGCGCTCAACCTCCGCACCGACGTCCCCAAACTCCTCCCCGGCGAAAAGACGATCGTCAAGGCCACGGTCAAGTCCCCGTCGGTGGAAGGGAACCGCCGCGAGGGCCACGTCCTGATCTGGGACGTCTTCAACTCCAAGACCAGCACCTGGCTGTCGAAGACCGACAGCATCGGCGGCTTGGAGCAGCCGGTCGCGGTCGAGGACCCGACCGCCGACCGTCTGGGTATGGAGAAGTACCACTCCTACACGGGCAAGAACACCGGCGCCGGCTCGACGTTCATGTCCAACCTGGGTTCCGGCAACGGCGTGTGGTCCTACAACGCCTTCAACAACCCCGGCCGCGGCCTCAACACCTTCGTCCGCCTGTCCTACAACGCCCAGGACACCTCCGACACCCAGCTCGGCCACGGTTGGTCCGCCCAGGCGGCGGGCCCGATGCGGCTGGGCACGATGCTCGACTTCCACCCGGACAGCGCGCCGGGCGAGGTCTACATCACCGACGGCGACGGCACCCAGCACATCTTCCGCAAGCAGGGCGACGGCACCTGGCGCTCGTCGGCCGGATACCACTACCTCCTCAAGCCGAAGCAGGGTGTGACCTGCACCGACGGCATGGACGAGGTCGCGGACGCCTGGACCATGACCCGCCCCGACGGGACCCGATTCCTGATCGATTGCGACGGTTACCTCCGTCAGGTCGTCGACAGGAACGGCAACACCCAGACGTACGTGTACGAGGTGCGCGACTCCGGCAACCGGTGGGTCAAGTTCCTCAAGGAGATCAAGGACCCGGCCGGCCGCACGTCCCTGAAACTGGACTACTGGCTGCCGGGCGACAAAACGTACGAGTACATCAACGCGTCCGGTGAAAAGGAGACCGGTTACGTCCTGTGGGACCCGAAGATCTACGACCACGTGAAGTCGATGACCGACATCTCGGGCCGCAAGATCACCTTCCACTACACCAGGCAGGGCACGCTCGGCCGCCTCACGGACGGCGATGGGTCGTCGCAGCCGAAGGTCTTCAAGTTCGGCTACGACACGGCGCAGGGCAACAAGAACGTCAAGCTGACGAAGGTGACGGACCCGCGTGGCAATGCCACCTCTGTTGCGTACGACCGTGACCCGGAGTACCGCTGGTCGACCAGGAAGCTCACCGACCGTCTCTCAGCGGAGACGACCTTCGCGTACACCCCGACCGGCAGCGGACGCACCACCAAGGTCACCGACGCCGAGAACCACACCTCGACGTACGTCACTGACGGCCTGGACCGCGCGACCTCGGTCACCAACGCCAAGTCCCAAACCACCAAGATGAGTTGGGACAACGACCACAACGTCTCCCTCAT
The DNA here is from genome assembly GCF_040651475.1 of Streptomyces sp. NPDC048442. Taxonomy (NCBI): domain Bacteria; kingdom Bacillati; phylum Actinomycetota; class Actinomycetes; order Kitasatosporales; family Streptomycetaceae; genus Streptomyces; species Streptomyces sp. NPDC048442. The sequence goes on along the minus strand of NZ_JBEZKB010000004.1, from coordinate 81,261 downwards.
CGAGGAGAACAACGGCGCCAAAACGGCCTACTGCTACGACCAGAAGACCGGCTTCCCGATCTGGCAGCGCAGTGCCGAGGACAACAAGGAGGGCGTGCCGGGCGCGGAGGAATGCGCGGGCCCGGGGAAGTTCCCGGCCGACTCCGTCCGGTACGAGTACAAGGCACAGGTGGACGGCTACGCGGCCGACCTGCGGAAGAAGACGTCGGCGGAGCACCGCAGCTGGCAGTTCGACTACGACGAATTCGGCAACCTCAAGACGGTCACCGACCCGAAGGGCGTCGCGTCCACCGAGGCCGGCGACTACACCACCACGTACGACTACGACTCGTACGGCCGGCTGGTCAAGACGACGGACGCCAACGGCAACCCGACCACCACGGCGGACTTCGCCCCCGTCGGCTACCCGCGCAAGACTACGGACGCGCTCGGTCGCAGCACGCTCACCGAGTACGACGAGCGCGGTCAGGTGCTGTCCGTCGTGGACGCGCTGAGCAAGAAGACCACGCAGACGTACGACACGTACGGGCGTCCGATGGTCTCGACCGTCCCGAAGGACGCGACCACCAGGCTCACGACGAAAGCGCCGGTCTACGACGCCAACGACAACGTCGAGAAGTCCACGGCGATCAACGACGCCGTGTCGACGGCCGTGTACGACAAGGCCGACCAGATCGTCTCGGCCACGGCCCCGCAGGACACGGCCACCTCGGGCGAGCGTCGCTCGACGTACGCGTACGACAAGGTCGGCAACCTGAAGTCGACGACCGAGCCGAAGGGCACGGCGACGCCGGCGGACGCGAACGACTACGTCACCACCAACACGTACGACGAGATCTACCAGCTCACGGACGTGACGAACGCGGCGGGCGACAAGGTGTCGTACGTCTATGACGGTGTCGGCAACCCGGTCACGGTCGTCGACCCGAAGAAGAACAAGACCGCTTCGTCGGACGACTTCACGTCCAAGACCGAGTACGACCTGAACCACCGAGTGCGGGCGGTCACGGACGCGGCGGGCAAAACGAGCCGCCAGGAATACGACAAGGACTCGCTGACGGTCTCGGCGACGGACGCCGAGAACAACAAGGTCCTGCGCCACTACGACGAACGCGGCAAGCTCGCGGTCGTCCAGGCGCCGCACGCGGCGGGCGTGACGCGGGAGACGAAGTTCGGCTACGACCAGGTCGGCAACACCGTCAAAGTCTTCTCGCCGCGTGGCGTCAACACCCCCGATTCCGCAGATGACTTCACGTCCGAGACGACGTACGACGCACTGAACCGGCCGAGCCGGCAGTACCAGCCGTACGACCCTGCGGACGCCCGCTACAACAAGAAGGTCTGGACGGAGACGTCGTACGACGAGGTCGGCCGGGTGGCGAAGGTCTCCATGCCGCCGAGCTCGGGCGAGAGCACCCGCAACGACACGATCTACTCCTATTACGACACCGGCTGGGTCAAGTCGTCGAAGGACCCGTGGGACATTCTCACGGAGTACGACTACGACGACCTCGGCCGGCAGAAGACGCGCACGCTCACCTCGGCGGGCGGCTCCTCCAAGCGCACGATGACGTGGGACCACTACCCGGACGGCAAGCTCAAGACCCTCCAGGACGGCGGCATCCCCGTCGGCCAGTCGGTGGTGCTCGTCAACAACACGGACAAGCAGAACGTGGCGGCGACGGGCGCTCCGGAGTGGAAGAGCACTCTCGGCCGTGACCACGTGCACGCGCCGGGCACGGGTACGGATTCCTTCCAGTGGACGCTGAACATCCCGAAGGACGGCCGGTACGCGGCGTACGTCAAGTACCCGAAGGTGGCGGGGGCTTCCCCGTCCGCGACGTACTCCCTCACCCACGCCAAGGGATCGTCGGCCGTCAAGGTCGACCAGCGGGCGAACGCCGGCAGCTGGGTCAAGATCGGTGACTACGACTTCAAGGAGGGCACGGAAGCCCGCCTGAAGCTCGGTGAATCCGGTGCGGGGACGGTGGCCGCGGACAGCGTGAAGCTGGTCCGGGACAACTCGGCCGACGTGGACGTGGAAAAGAAGTCCTTCGCGTACTCCTACGACGTCAACGGCAACATGACCTCGGTCGACGACACGTCGTCGGGCCGCCGTATCGACGCGTACACGGTCTCTTACAACGGCCAGAACCAGGTCCAGACGGTGACCGAGGCCCTCGCCGGCCAGGAGGTCAAGAAGACCGCCTACACCTACGACGCGAACGGCCAGCCGGAGACGCAGACCCACCGGGACCAGTTCTCCAAGTACACCTACGACCTGCGTGAGTTGGTCAGGACGGTGACGGTCGGCAAGTCGGCCGACGACGCGGCGGCGAAGGTCTCCACGTACGACTACACCGACCGGGGCCAGAAGAAGCAGGAGATCAAGGGCAACAAGAACGTCGTCGGCTACACGTACTACCTCGACGGAGCCCTCAAGACCCAGACGGAGAAGAAGCCCGACGGGACCCTGATCTCCGACCACGCGTACGCGTACGACGCGAACGGCAACAAGGCGCAGGACGTCGCGAAGAAGATGAACGCCGACACACCGACGGCGACTCTCTCTTCCACGACCGACTACACCTACGACCCGGCGGACCGGCTCGCCAAGGCCGACAAGACCGGAAACGGCGCGGGCGTCGAGACATACGTCCACGACGACAACGCGAACGTCATCTCGCAGACGGTCAAGGGCAAGACGACCACCTTCGGCTACGACCGCAACCGGCTCCTGAAGTCGACGGTCGGAACGGCTGTCGCGGACTACGTCTACGATCCTTTCGGCCGCCAGGACTCGGTCAAGGCCGGCGGAAAGGTCATCGAGAAGAACACGTACGACGGCTTCGACCACGTCGTGAAACACGACAAGGCCGATGCGACCGGGACTTTGAAGTCCACGACGTACGCCTTCGACCCGCTGGACCGGACGACCTCGAAGACCGAGGCCGGAAAGACCACGGAGTTCAACTACCTGGGCATGTCCAGCGAAGTCCTCACCGAGGAAGTCGCGACCAAGCTCACGGCGTCGTACCAGTACAGCCCGTGGGGCGAACGCCTCTCCCAGGTCAAGCACGCGGCCGACGGCAAGACCGACGAGGCGTACTACGGCTACAACAGCCACACGGACGTCGAAAACCTGACGGACAAGGACGGCAACGCGAAGGCGACGTACGGGTACACCGCATACGGCACCGACGACGCGTCCGACTTCACGGGCATCGACAAGCCCTCGGCGGCGGACCCGACGAAAGAGGCGTACAACCCCTACCGATTCAACTCGAAGCGATGGGACGCTTCTTCGGGCACGTACGACATGGGCTTCCGGGACTACAACCCGGGTCTGAACCGGTTCACCAGCCGGGACATGTACAACGGCGCCCTCGACGACATGCGCCTCGGCAGCGATCCCATGACTGGAAACCGGTATGCCTTCGCTGGTGGCAACCCGATCGGAGGGATAGAACTCGACGGCCATCAACTCAAGTGCAAGGGCACTGGCCTCGCCACCTATTGCACGGACTCGGAAGACACCCCGGAGAAGACAGCCGAGAACGCAGCAGCGGCCAAGGAAATCAGCATCGCCGGGTGCGGCTGGGTCCCTATAGTTGGCTTGGGATGCGACGCCTACGACCTCCAGAGGTCATGGAATGAAGGTGATGGGTGGGGTATTGCCGCAGGAATCATCGGATTCCTTCCATTCGGCGATATCGCGAAAGCTCCCAAGTCCGCCGAACGTATCGCAAGCGCAGGCGACGCAGTAAAGACGTCGAAGACGCCGACAGTTAAAACTGCACCTGCTGCAAAGCAACCCAAAAATTTCTTCGCTGAGGACGATATCCTCAAAAAGTACATTCCAAAGGTCAAGCCCGCCGAAGGGTACAACGACGTCTGGATCCACGGGTCCCCGTATGGTGTTGCCCCTGGTTTCAATGCTGCGGAGAGCGGATCTGGTGTGATGAACCACCGTGTACTCGCAGGTCTGATAAAGAGCGATCCAAATTACGCTGGTGGGCCAATTAGGCTCTGCTCTTGCCAGACTGGCTCGTCCGCAGGAACCTTCGCACAAGATCTTTCCAATAGGCTCGGCACGGAAGTCTTGGCACCCACCGGCTACCTGTACGTGCGCCCCAACGGTAGACTCAGTATCGGCCGCGAGGGTGCTGCAGTAAATATGTCCCAATTCGGCGGAGCCTGGAAGAGTTTCCAACCTGGAGGCGGAAGATGACGGGAAAATCGAGCATTCGGCGCGCAGGGTTCTACGAATCTGCAGCGGACGTCCTTGCTGTTGCAACAACTTCTGAATCTTCGTGGGAGAAAGACGCGTCGCGCTACCTGGAGCAGGGGGAAGTCGTCATTGCCGCCAGTCAGTGGGTCGGTGACCTTCTGGACGCGGACATCGGGAGCATCTGCCAGTTCGCAATCCAGACAGATGGTGTGTGGGTGTGGCCGAGTAGTCTGACGTACTACGTGAGGAAATATCACGTAGACCTGCCGGCCGAATTTCTCAGTCGTATGGAATCCAAGGGTTGGACAGTCGGAGAACTGGAGAGCGCCACAGTGGACGAAATCGGCGATCGTCTGGTGAGTGAGTAGGATGAATCCAGTCACTGAAACTCACCGGAGTGGATTAGTCCACTCTGAGGTTCACCAGAAGTGAATCCGTCAGTTCAGCCTCGAACCTGAGCCACAAAAGGACCTTTCGGAGTGGCGGCATAGCGAAGCCCTTCTATCCTGTTGTGCTTCGAGGCCCTGAGCGGTTTAGGCAGGCGCTCGGCTGGGCTTCCCAGTCGAGCGCCTTGCTGCGCCGCTCGCTGTAACGGAATCACCCACCCTCGATCAGATCCTCTCGGACTCCGCCTGCACCAGCTTGCCGGGCCCAACGGCGCGGGCGTCGAGACGTACGTCCACGACGACAACGCGAACGTCATCTCGCAGACGGTCAAGGGCAAGACGACGACGTTCGGCTACGACCGCAACCGGCTCCTGAAGTCCACAGTCGGCACGGCTGTCGCGGACTACGTCTACGATCCGTTCGGCCGCCAGGACTCGGTCAAGGCCGGGCGGAAAGGTCATCGAGAAGAACACGTACGACGGCCTCGACCACGTGGTCAAGCACGACAAGGCCGATGCGACCGGGACTTTGAAGTCCACGACGTACGCCTTCGACCCGCTGGACCGGACGACCTCGAAGACCGAGGCCGGAAAGGCCACCGAGTACAACTACCTGGGCATGTCCAGCGAATTCCTCACCGAGGAAGTCGCGGACAAACTCACGGCCTCCTACCAAGGCAGCCCCTGGGGCCAGCGACTCTCACTGGGAAGGCTTTGCATGGCGGCGCGGGGGCGGACTTTTGCAGTGCGGTCGGAGAGACTGACCCTGGCGATGTCATAACGGTAGAGCCGGAATCGAAATGTACGACAAATGCGGCGCCGATATGACGTTTAAGGAATTCCAGACAGGTATTCTTGGCATCCGCCGTCAACTCAGTGCATATTCGTATCCCTCGGCACAGTACCGGAGTCCAATTCCGGCGGTCGGTAGAGGGTAGAAAGTGAGCCGGGTGCCCTGCTGCGGTAGGGCACCCAGTACTCTGCCCAGAAGGAGAAGAAGGGAATGTCTGAGGACTTGTCGGCTGCGCGCCGCCTCGCCGGTTGCTTGCTGGGCCCCCTTATGGGGGTTATCGTCGCCTTTAGTGGAACTGCAATGCTTGCGAGAGTATGGGGCGAGTGTGAAATTGGAATCAATGCAGCAGCAAACTTCTGGTCTTTGATCCCTATATTCTTCGCCATATGGGTTGCAGTCGCGTTGATCTGGTCCCTCGCGTTCGGGGTGCTCGGGGGGAGAAGTCTTCTTCTCGCCTCCTCAGTGGCTGTACTCGCCACGCTGTGTGCCTACTGGGTTCTCATGGCGATCTGGAATGCTCCAACCGATTACCCAGTCAGCGTCAGTGCCTGCGCTCCGGACAATGCGCCCCCGTGGTGGCCGGACTGGCTGCCTATTTGAGTCGACCGAGGGTTCCAGGGGTCCAGGATCCGAAGATCCTGAACTCGAAGTCCCGATAAGGATCTTTATGTCGTGGCTCGGAATGCTTGCCGAAGCAGCAATTGGGATTCGCGAGAATTTCAAATCTCTTGGTCTGAAATCGAGAGGGATCTCGAAACTCTCTTCCCGAGTGACTTCAAGGAAATCTGCGAGGTGTTCGGCAGAGGTGAATTCAACGGGTACTTGGGGATTTTCTCGACTCACGAAGGAATTTCCCTGGAACTCCTTGATCACATGCGGTTAATTCGTCAGAATCCTGGCGAGGCTGTGACCTCCGACTTGCTTACCACCGGGACCACCGATGTCGGCTCCGAAGGGGCCAACCGGGTCATCAAGACCGTCGCCCGCGACGCCTACGGCTTCCGCGACCCCGTCAACCAGTCCATACGTACCCGCTGCGCAATCACCCGGCGCGAGCCCGTTGGCGCCTCGTCCCCCGCTAATTTCGTTGAGCCCGCACCCGCGATCGTGTTGGCTGGCGGCGCCGAACTTTCGGTAACGGTGGTGTCCGCTTGGCTGTAGCAGGGAGTTACACGTGGATGACCTTGTCGGCGACCCCGGTGCCCATAATCGGGCAGCCTGGGACAAGTACGTCCAGGAGGGCAACGAGTGGTCGAGGCCGGTGAGTACTGAGGATGTCGAGCGCGCCCGCACGGGCGACTGGTCGATTGTTCTCATCGGGCATGAGCCGGTCGACCGCTCCTGGCTGCCGAAGGATCTGACCGGCAAGGACGTGCTGTGCCTGGCCTCCGGCGGTGGTCAGCAGGGTCCGATCCTCGCCGCCGCAGGGGCGCGGGTCACCGTGTTCGACAACTCGCCCCGCCAGCTCGACCAGGACCAGATGGTGGCGGCGCGCGACGGACTTGAACTCCGCACCGTCCTGGGAGACATGCGCGACCTCGGCGCCTTCGGCGACGCGGCATTCGATGTGGTGTTCCACCCGGTCTCGAACCTCTTCGTACCCGAACTGGCACCGGTGTGGCGCGAGTGCTTCCGCGTCCTGCGACCGGGCGGAACTCTGCTCGCGGGCTTCCTCAACCCTGATGCGTACTTGTTCGACCACGAGGCCCTCGATGAGCGCGGCGAGCTGGTAGTCGTCCACAAGCTGCCCTACAGCGATGTCACGCACTACTCCGCCGAGGAACGCGCCGAGAAGTTCGGTGCGGATGCCGCTCTTGAATACAGCCACACCCTCACCGACCAGATCGGCGGGCAACTCGCCGCGGGGTTCGCCCTCACCGGCTTCACGGAAGCACCGCACCAGTCCAACGCATCCGCCCCATACATGTCGAACTATTTCGCGACGCTCGCGGTAAAGCCGGGGTGACCCGGCCTCGGCGTCGGCCGAGGCGGTCGTGAGCAACCAAGTGCCAGTGGGACGGGTTCGACGTCCGGCTGTCATATCTAGCTTCGTTTTATGCGGCCTTTCCGTTACTTGTCGGGAATCTGAGGTGTCATGCAGTGCCGGTGTGTCCTGTGGTAGGGGTGTGTTCGCTGTCGGGCTGTGACTGGTGTGTGACGTGTCCCGGTACAGCGCACATGGGCACGATGCACCGTGTCAGCGACGTGAAGAGGAACGTGTGTCTGCCAGTGGGGGATACCTGGACACAGAAGCGGCGCGTGCGGAGCTGACGCGGGCCGTCGAGGGGGCGCGGCAGGGGGACGAGAGCTGCTTCGCCACTGCGTACCGGCTGGTGCAGCCGGGGCTGCTGCGGTTTGTGAGGACGCTCGTCGGTGAGGAGGCTGAGGACGTCGCCTCTGAGGCCTGGTTGCAGGTGAGCCGGGATGTGCGGGAGTTCCGTGGCGACGGGGACGCCTTTCGGGGGTGGGTGCGGGCCGTTGCGCGCAACCGGGCCGTCGATCATCTGCGGTGGGTACGGAGCCGGCTGCAGCCCGTGTCGTGGGAGGTGTCCTACGTCGACGCCGGACCCGTCGCCCGGGATGCGGCGGACGTGGTGCTGGAGGCCCTCTCGACCGCATGCGTGATGAGGATGGTCAGGGAGCTGCCGCCGGATCAGGGCGAGGCCGTGCTGCTCGGGGTGCTCGTGGGGCTGGGGAGTCCCGAGGCGGGGCGGGTTCTCGGGAAGCAGGCGGGGGCTGTACGGATGGCCGCGCGGCGAGGGCTGCGGGGGTTGGCCGGTCAACTGGCCGGATAGCGGGCCGGATAGGTGGGTGGATACGGGGTGGATAACTGGGCGGTGCTGCCGGGCGGGGAGCGCCGGCCTCGCCGCCCCTTCGAGGGCCAGGCGCTGCCGTCTGCCCCTGGTCGGCCTCTGCCGCTTGTGGCTGTGCACAGCCTCGTCAGTCGGTCATCCAGGCGTGCCACGGCCGGACGATGATTTCGCGGTAGGTGTGGTGGCAGGGGTTGCGGGCCGCGTGGCGCAGGACCCACGTCTTCGGTTCCTGGAAGTCCACGTGGGGGTCCGAGCTCTGCTCGCAGACCGCGCACTGCATCGCGTACGTCGTCGGCTCCGCGTCCGGCAGCCGGTCCGGCTCCACGATCCAGTGCACCCAACGCATTGTCGTGCGAGGTGAGTTGGGGTTCGCCGTCGTCATCGATTGGCCGCCTTCGTCATGGTCGGCGTCTGTTGTTCTGGTGTGCACTCTGCCCACACCAGCTTGCCGGGGCCGTTCCGGTCCGATACTCCCCAGCGGTCCGCAACCAGGTTCACGAGGGACAAGCCGCGGCCCTCGCACTCGTCCGGAGCCGCCTCCCGGCGGTGGGGGACGCGGGGTGACGCGTCGTGTACCTCTACTCGTACGCCGCCCCCGGCGCCCCCGCCCAGGCGGATGAATCTCGTCTGGATCTCCCGGCCCGGCACCCGTCCGTACCGCTGTGCGTTCGTGAGCAGTTCCGAGAGGACCAGGACCGCCGGGTCCTCCGCCGCCGTCAGGCCCCACCCCGCCAGCGACTTCCGCAGTTCCTCCCGTGCCAACCCCACCGCCCGTGGCCCGTAACCCCAGCTCAGCACCACCGGGTCCTCGTCGCTCGTCGTCGATGGCCGTCGTTCCGCCGTCATGTTCCGTTCCGCTCCGTCCGGCCAACACCTGAGAGGCGTACGGCACTTGGACTACTCTGCGTATTTGCTGGGCACTACGAGAGTGACCCCGAGTTGCAGTCCGAATGCCCGTTTTGGGATGAGCTTCCCCTCTCCCTGGAGCTAGTTCCACACCTTCCACGAGTGAAGTGAGCCATGGAGGTCGATGCGATGCCGACGAGGCGGGTCATTACCGGTCGGAGCCAGGAACCGCGGGTGCGGTTCGCCGAGGAGTTGCACCGGTTGCGTACCGAGCGCGGTGACAGTCTGCGCAAGCTGGGTGAAGTGCTGGGCTGGGACTGGCCGTTGTTCGGGAAGATGGAGAGCGGGGAGACAATCGGCGGGCCCGAGGTCGTCCAGGCGCTGGACCAGCACTACGGGACGCCTGGGCTGCTGCTGACGCTGTGGGAGCTCGCGGTGGGGGATCCGACGCAGTTCCGGGAGCAGTACCGGCGGTACATGACGTTGGAGGCCGAGGCCGTCAGCCTGTGGCACTACGCGGTGAGTGCGCCACCCGGACTGCTCCAGACCGAGGGGTACGCCCGCGAGGCCCTCGCGGCGGGTGGGCTGCGGGGAGAGGAGTTGAACCAGCAGGTCGCCGCTCGTGTGGGGCGGGCCGAGTTGTTGAAGGGCGACGGTGCGCCGCAGTTCCGCACCATCCTGTCGGAGACGGTCCTGCGGATTCCGTTGAGTGACCCGCGCGTGTGGCGGGAACAGCTTGAGCATCTGGTGGAGGCCGCCGACCGTCCCCACATCGCGCTGCATGTGCTGCCGTTCGACGCCGGGCTGCATCATCTGATGAGCACGGACGTGATGTTTCTACGGATGGCGGACGGCCAGCCCTTCGCGTACACCGAAAGCAACTTCCGAGGTGAACTGGTGCCGGAATCCAGGCAGGTTGAGCGCATGCAGCGTGCCTATGATGTGGTGCGCGACCTGGCCCTGAGCCCGACAGAGTCGCGGAAGTTCATTTCGGACATGTTGGAGGACCTACCGTGCGATCCATCGACCTGAGTACCGCTGTCTGGCGTAAGAGCTCGTACAGCAACACCGACGGTGGCCAGTGCGTCGAGGTCGCCGACCGCTTCCCCGGCCTCGTACCCGTACGCGACAGCAAGGCCCCCGAAGGGCCCGCGCTCGTCTTCGGAGCTGCGTCGTGGTCGTCGTTCGTGGCCGGTGTGAAGGGTGATGCGTTGCGCGTCACCGGCTGACCGTTTCGTACGAAGGTGCCCCGGCCCGGCTTCCGGCCGGGGCAGTGCCGCACGCGCCGCCTATCCGACCGAAGCCCCTGCCCCACTCCTCACCTGCACCTGGACCGGCACCGGCAGATTCGCCGCCAGGTCCTCCGCCAGCAGCCTCTTCGCGATCCGGTCCGCCGCCGCCCTCAGTTCCGCGCTGCGGGGCCGGCCCGCGTCCTTCTCCAGTTGTGCGCCGAGCCAGTCCGACCACGCCCCGGCGATGACCTCCGCCTCGCGCGCGCCCGCCGCCGTGTGGGAGAGGAAGTTGCCGTCGCGGGTCAGATAGCCCTCGTCGACCATCCGGTCGAAGACCGGCAGCAGCACCTCCGGCGGTACGTTCTGCCGTCCCGCGATCAGCCCGAGCGTCGCGTGCCCGACCATGCGCGTGAACAGGTGCACCTGCATGACCGCCCACGCCCCCGCGATGTCCAGCCGGGTGTTGGAATCCTTCACGATCTGGCGGGCCGTCAGCGCGCCCTTGGCCCGGAGGATCCGTGCGACCGCCAGCTCCAGTGCCTGCGACGAGCCGCCCGCCCCGCTCTGCGAAGGCTGTGCGAAGCCGTCGCCGAGGTCGGTGGAGCCCACCCGGGCCGTGTCCCGCAGCTCCACCTGCTTCAGGAACAGCGACACGATGAAGCCCAGCACCGCCACCGGCACCGTCCAGAGGAACACCGTGGACAGGGATTCCGCGTACGCGTCGACGATCGGTGCCACCTGCGCCGCCGGGAGTCTGTGCAGTGCCTGCGGGTTCTGCGCGGCCTGGGCGACCGAGGCCGGGTCCGTTCCGGGAGGTGCCAGGCGTACCGCGGCGGTCACCCCCGCCTCCAGGTTCGGCTTCAGCGAGTTCGCGTAGATCGTGCCGAAGACGGCCGCGCCGAACGAGCTGCCGAGCGTACGGAAGAAGGTGACGCCGGAGGTGGCCGTGCCCAGGTCCGCGTAGTCGACCGTGTTCTGTACCGCGATCGTCAGCACCTGCATGCAGAGGCCGATGCCGACGCCCAGGACGAACATGTACAGGGATTCGAGCCAGGTGTTGCTGGCCGGGCCCATCAGGGAGAGGAGATAGAGGCCGAGGCCCATCACTGCAGAGCCGATGATCGGGAAGATACGGTACGTGCCCGTCTTGCTGACCACGTTGCCGCTGAAGATCGACGCGATGAGCAGTCCGACGACCATGGGGAGCGTGCGGACCCCCGAGACCGTGGCCGAGTCCCCGTCCACGTACTGCAGGTACGTCGGCAGGAACGTCATCGCGCCGAGCATCGCGAAGCCCACGATGAAGCTGAGGATCGAGCAGACCGTGAAGACCGGGTTGGCGAACAGCTTCATGGGGAGCATGGGCTCCGCCGCCCGCGTCTCCACCACGCAGAAGAGCGCGAGGGCGACGATGCCGCCGACGAACAGGCCGATGATGGTCACCGAGCCCCACGCGTACTCGTTGCCGCCCCAGCTCGTCGCCAGGACCAGGGCGCTGGAGCCGAGCGCCACCAGGGCGATGCCGAGGTAGTCGATGCGCGGCTTGTGCGCCGACTTGACGGAGGGGATCGTACGGGCTGCCGCGATCACCACCAGGATCGCGATCGGGACGTTGACGTAGAACGCCCAGCGCCACGACATGTGGTCCGTGAAGAGGCCGCCGAGCAGCGGGCCGATCACCGTCGAGACGCCGAAGACGGCGCCGATCGCACCCTGGTACTTGCCGCGCTCGCGCAGCGGGATCACGTCCGCGATCAGCGCCATGGCCGTGACCATCAGACCGCCGGCGCCGATGCCCTGCACCCCGCGCCAGGCGATCAACAGCGTCATGTCGGTCGCCAGACCGCACAGGAACGAGCCCGTGATGAAGACGATCGCCGAGACCTGGAAGACGATCTTCCGGCCGAAGAGGTCGCCGAATTTGCCGACCAGGACCGTCGCGACCGTCTCCGCCAGCAGATAGGCCGTGACCACCCACGACATGTGGGCCGCCCCGCCGAGATCCGAGACGATCGTCGGCAGGGCCGTGCCGACGATCGTCTGGTCGAGGGCCGCGAGCAGCACGCCCAGCATGATCGTGCCGAAGACGATGTTGCGCCTGCGGCCGTCGAGGACGGGCGGCACGGGCTGTGCGGCGGTCTCCGCCGCAGGTGCTGATGCGCTGGCGTTCTCGCTGGCAGTGGTCACCTTCGCACGATCACACCGGTGGGCCGTTGGTGCACGCGGGAGGGGACCGGTCCAGTGACCGTGCGGAGCACTTCTCCACGGTCCTACGCGGCGGTAGGTTGTCGGCGGAAATTCAGCTGGATCCAAGGAGCCGTGATGGGCGTACGCAAGGATCTGCAGAAGGCGCGCAAGCACAGCGGTCTCGCCGACCGCGTCACCGTGGAACTGACCCGCGAGGGCGGCGTGGTGCGCGAGGCGCGCGCGTCCGCGCTCGTCACCGGCGCCGCCACCGGAAGCACCGCCGACATCCCCCACCTCAACGCCGCCGAGGTGCCCGACCAGGTCGTGCTGCGCCGGAAGGACCCGCGCACCGGGCTCTGGCGGCCGGTCACCGCCGCCGCTTTCGCGGCCGAAGTCACCGCCACGGCAAAGGGGTTGATCGCCGCCGGGCTCGAACCGGGCGGCCGGGTCGCCGTGATGAGCCGCACCCGCTACGAGTGGGCCGTCCTCGACTTCGCGATCTGGGCGGCGGGCGGCCAGAGCGTACCCGTTTACGCGACCTCGTCGGCCGGACAGATCGAGTGGATCCTGCGCGACTCCGGCGCCCGGTTCGCGGTCGTGGAGACCCTGGAGAACGCGTCGCTCGTCGCCGGGGCGGCGCCCGAACCGGAAATCCCCCCGCGCGTCTGGACCCTGGACGCGGACGCCATGTCCCAACTCGCCGACCAGGGAAGGGAAGTGAGCGAGGAGGAAGTCACCAAGCGCCGCTCGGCACTCACCCCCGACACCGTCGCCACCCTCTGCTACACCTCCGGCACCACCGGCCGCCCCAAGGGCTGCGCCCTCACTCACGCCAACCTCCTCGCCGAGGCGGGCAACACGGTCGGGCTGCTGCACCCGGTCTTCGAGGCCGTCACCGGGCAGAAGGCCTCCACCCTGCTCTTCCTGCCGCTCGCCCACATACTCGGCCGGGCGATCCAGGTCGCCTGCCTCCAGGCCCGTATCGAGATCGGCCACTGCCCCAGCATCAAACCCAACGAACTACGCCCGGAATTACAGGAGTTCAAGCCGACCTTCATCGTCGGAGTGCCGTACCTCTTCGAGAAGATCCACGACACCGGGCGGGCCACCGCCGAGAAGATCGGACGCGGTGCGTCCTTCGAGCGCGCCGACCGGATCGCAGTGCGGTTCGGGGAGGCATCCCTCGCGAAGTTCCTCGGCAGGGGGAAGGGGCCGGGACTCGGGCTGTACGCCGGGTGGGCGCTGTACGAACTGCTGGTCTACCGGCGCATCCGCAAGGAGCTCGGCGGCCGGCTGCGGTACGCGATCAGCGGCGGCTCCCCGCTCGACCGCCGCCTCAACCTCTTCTTCTACGCCGCAGGAATCACCGTCCACGAGGGCTACGGCCTCACCGAGACGACCGCCGCAGCCACCATCGTGCCGCCGCTCGCGCCCCGCCCCGGCACCGTCGGCCAGCCCGTGCCCGGCACCTCGATACGTATCGCCGACGACGGAGAAGTCCTGGTCAAGGGGCCCATCGTGTTCGGCTCGTACGAGAACAACCCGGTCGCGAGCGGCGAGGTCCTGCGCGACGGCTGGCTCGCCACCGGCGACCTCGGCGCCCTCGACGACGACGGCTACCTCACCATCACCGGCCGCAAGAAGGACCGCCCTCGTCACCCTGGAGCCCGACGCGCTCCAGCACTGGCTTGCCGTACGGAAGCGGCCGCGCGACATCCCGCTCGTGACACTCCTCGACGACCCCGAACTGCGCGCCGACGTACAGAAGGCGGTGGACTACGCCAACGAGGCGGTGTCACGGGCCGAGTCGATTCGCCGATTCCGGCTGGTGGAGGGTGAGTTCACCGAAGAGAACGGGATGCTGACACCGTCGCTGAAGGTGAAGCGGCGGGCCGTGGAGACGGCGTACGAGAGCGAGATAGAGGCGATGTACCGGTGACGGTGGGGAGGTGACGAACCGTCACAGATCCCGGCGGTGTACGAGGCCGAGCGCGAGCGCCACCGCGACCACTGGCCACACCGCCAGCACGATCCACGAGTGGGTCAGGGAGGGGACGTAAGGGGCGGGCTGCATCCAGGACGGTGCGATGGCGCACAGATTCGTCCAGGCGTTGAGCGGCATGGCGTACTTGAGCGCGGCAGTCCACTGCTCGTTCTCGGTGAGGAACGACGGAAGCAGGATCAGGGCCAGTGCCGTCACCGCCACGGTGGCGGCACCGTGCCGCAGCAGCACCCCGACGCCCAGACCGATCAGAGCGCTCACCGGCGCCAGCACCGCCGACGAGGCCAGCGAACGCAGCACCTCCGGATCGCCGAGGCCCACACTCACCCCGCGCCCCGACAGGATCGCCTGTGACAACGTGAACGACACCGCCACCACCAGCACCCCGAAGGCGGTCGTGACCCCGGCGAGGACCATCATCTTGGCGGCGAGCATCGAGCGACGGGCGGGGACGGCCGCGAGTGTCGTACGGATCATGCCGCTGGAGTACTCGTTGGTCACGGTCAGCGCGCCCAGCGTGGCGATGATCATCATCAGGACCGTGGCGGAGGTGATCGGGAAGGCGTCCCGGATGGCCCAGGTGGGGACGAACTGCTCGCGGATGTCCTCCGAATAGTTCGGCCAGTTCCGGTAGTCGGCCAGGGCGCCGTTCGCACTGATCCCGATGACGATCAGCGCGGTCACCGGGAAGGCCCAGCGCATCGAGCGCAGTGACCACAGCTTGGTCCACTCGGCGGCGAGGAGGTCGAGGAAGCGGGGACGGGCATCGGGGACCGCGGTCCCGGCGGTGGCGGTCGGCGGGGAAGCGGTCAGGGGGGCGGTCATCGGGTTGCTCCTGTCGTGCCGGTCTCTGTGGCCGTGTACTCGACGCTGCTGGCGGTCAGTTCCATGAAGGCCTCTTCCAACGAAGAGGTACGGGTGGTCAGTTCGTGCATGACGACCCCGTGCCGGGCGGCCAGCTCCCCGATCCGGGACGCGGGCAGCCCGGTCACTGTCAGCAGTCCGTCCGTGCCTGCCTCCACGGCTGCTCCCTCGCCGGTCAGTACGGGAGTGAGCGACACCGCGTCCGGAGTGCGCACCGACACGCTCAGCCTCGTGCCGCGCGCCGCGAACTCCACCAGGCTCTCGGCGGCGATCAGTTCACCCCTCCCGATGACGATCAGCTGTTCGGCGGTGCTCTCCATCTCCGACATCATGTGGCTCGACACGAACACCGTCCGTCCCTCGCCCGCCAGCCGCCGCAACAGGTGGCGCAGCCACAACACCCCTTCCGGGTCGAGCCCGTTGACCGGTTCGTCGAAGAGCAGCACGGGCGGGTCACCGAGCAGTGCGCCGGCGATGCCGAGCCGCTGCTTCATGCCGAGCGAGAACCCGCCGATCCGCCGTTCCGCCGCCTGTGCGAGACCCACCTCCTCCAGCACCTCGGCCACCCGCCGCAAGGGAATGCCGTTGCTGCGGGCCAGTACGGACAGATGGGCGCGCGCCGTGTACCCCTTGTAGACGTCCTGGGCGTCGAGCAGCGCCCCGACGTGCCGCAGCCCGCGCGGCCGGTCCCGGAACGGGCGGCCGTCGACCAGTGCCGTACCGGAGGTCGGGTCGTTCAGGCCGAGGATCATCCGCAGCGTGGTGGACTTCCCCGAGCCGTTGGGGCCCAGGAACCCGGTGACGTGTCCCGGGTGCACGGTGAAGGACAGACCGCGCACGGCGGTGGTCCTCCCGTAACTCTTCGTCAGTTCGTTGACTTCGATCATGTGCTCCACAGTGCCGGGACCGCCCCCGGCCCGGCATCGGACCGGCGGCCACCTTCCGGCGGTGCGGGCAGCCCGTGGGCGTACGTCCACGGGCCAATGACCAGCCGTCGGCCGCCCCTTACGATCGGCCATATGTACGAGGAAGTCGCCGTCCCGCCCGCGCCCCGCCCCCTCCGGCCCGCGCTCCGCTCCGCACCGTTCGTGCGCCGCCCGACACCGGAGGTCCTGAATGCCCTGGCCTGGGCCGGGGCCGCCGTCTTCCCCGTGGCCCTCTACTTCACGGTGTTCGAGATCCGCAACTACTCCATCACCGCTCTCCAGGTCCTCCTCCCCGCCCTCCTGTCCGTGCTGCCGGTGGGCCTGCTGCGCCGCCGGCCACTGCCCGCGCTGCTGTCGGTCCTGGTGGGGATGTTCGCGGCCGGGACGACGGTGCACGCCCAGCGGGGGGAATTGCCGCGCGGCTACCCCGTGATGCCGGTGCAGATGGAGTCGGGGTGGGCCGGGTACGCGCTCATACTGTCCGGGGTCCTCGCGGTGGGCATCATCGCGGCCACGCGTTCGCTGCGGCTGTCGATCGGTGCGGCGGTCGCGGTGCTCGCGGTGCAGGCGTCGGTGGCCCCGTACTTCACCTCGGGGTCGAACGACTACACCAGCACCCTCGTCCTGTTCTTTCTCGTGCTCGCCGTCGCATGGGTGACCGGGTACTCGGTGCGCGAGCGCCGTCAGCACGCCGCAGCCCTCAGCGCCCAGGCGTCCACCCAGGCCGTCACCGCCGAACGCCTGCGCATCGCAAGGGAGTTGCACGACATGGTCGCGCACAGCATCGGCATCATCGCCATCCAGGCGGGTGTCGGCAGCCGGGTCATCGAAACCCAGCCGCAGGAGGCCCGCAACGCGCTGACCGCCATCGAGACCACCAGCCGCGACACCCTCTCCGGGCTGCGCCGCATGCTCGGCGCACTCCGGCAGGCCGAACCGGGACACCTACCAGAAGGCGCCCCGCTCGACCCCGTGCCAGGACTCGCCGACCTCGACCGGCTGGCAGCGACGACGACCGCCGCAGGGGTGCGGGTCGACGTGGAGTGGGTGGGGGAGCGGCGACTGCTCCCCGCCGACCTGGACCTTTCCGCGTACCGCATCGTGCAGGAGGCGGTCACCAATGTCGTACGGCACTCCGGTGCACCGAGCTGCCGGGTGACCCTCCTGCAGCAGCAGGAGGAGATCGGCATCGAGATCGTCGACGAGGGGCGCGGCGGCAGCCGGCCGCAGGGGATCGGCTACGGGCTGGTCGGGATGCGGGAGAGGGCGGCGCTCCTGCACGGCGAGTTCACCGCGGGACCGCGCCCCGGCGGCGGCTTCCGTGTCACGGCCAGGCTGCCGCTGCCGGCCGACGCGACCGCAGTGGCGCAGGAAGTGGTGCCGCGATGACCGTGCGCGTACTTCTCGCCGACGACCAGCCGCTGGTACGGGCCGGGCTGCGCGTTCTGATGACCGACACCCCCGACCTCGTGGTGGTCGGCGAGGCCGCCAACGGTGCGGAGGCGGTCGCCAGGACGGCCACCGACCGCCCGGACGTCGTCGTCATGGACATCCGGATGCCCGGCACCGACGGCATCGAAGCCACCCGGCAGATCACCGCCGCCCACCCCTCGGTGCGCGTCCTGATGCTCACCACCTTCGACGACGACGCGTACGTCCACGGCTCGCTGCGGGCGGGCGCGAGCGGCTTCGTCGTCAAGGACATGGCGCTGGAGGAGATCCTCGCCGCGATCCGCGTGGTCGCCGCCGGGGACGCCCTGATCGCACCGGGCATCACCCGCCGCCTGCTCGCCGAGTTCGCCGCCCGCCCCGTACCCGGACCGCCGCCCGCGGCGCTGAAGGCCCTCGGGGCGATCACCGACCGGGAGCGCGAGGTGCTCGTACACGTCGGGCGCGGGCTCTCCAACAGTGAGATCGCCGCCGCGCTCTTCATCAGCGTCGCCACCGTGAAGGCCCATGTGGCACGGCTGTTCACCAAACTCGACGCACGCGACCGGGTGCAGCTCGTCATCATCGCGTACGACACCGGGCTGGTGGCCCCGCCGGGGTGACACCGCCGGGCTGACACCGCCGGAGCTGCGGCCGGTTATCCCTTTGACGTGGCTGCGACACTGGCCCGGTGGACGAGAAGCAGCAGTTGCACGAGTCGGGCCGCTTCCGGGCGGCGGCCGTCACCTGGGCGGCCGGGGGCGCGGATGCCCCCGCGGCCGCCGAAGCCGCCCGCGAACTGGCGACAGGGTCCGGCCTGCGCACGGTGGTCCTCGTCGAGGGCGTCAGCGACCGGGCCGCGCTGGAGGCCCTGGCCGTGCGCCGGGGGCGCGACCTCGAAGCGGAAGGCGTGTGCGTCGTTCCGCTCGGCGGGGCGACCAGCATCGGCAGGTTCCTCGCCCTGCTCGGCCCGCAGGGGCTCGATGTCGCCCTCGCCGGACTGTGCGACGCGGCCGAGGTCGGCTTCTTCCGGCGCGCCCTGGAACGCGCGGGCCTCGGCAGCCCCCGTACGCACGAAGAACTGGAACAGCTCGGCTTCTACGTGTGCGACGCCGACCTGGAAGACGAACTGATCCGCGCCCTCGGCCCCGCCGGAGTGGAACAAGTCGTCGACACCGAGGGCGACTTGAGGTCCCTGCGCACCTTCCGCAACCAGCCCGCCCAGCGCACCAGAACCGTCCGCCAGCAGCTGCGCCGCTTCATGGGCACCACCGGCGGCCGCAAGGAGCAGTACGCGCGGGCCATGGTCGACGCCCTCGACCTGGAGCGCGTGCCGCGCCCGCTGGACGATCTGCTCGCCCACCTGTGAGAGCCTCCATGGCAATCGGCCGGCCGGGCGGCGACCGGGCGGCTCAACGATCCAAAAGGTGAAGACATGGGTGACGGTGGCGTGGGACGGCGGACCTTCCTCACGGCGATGACCGGCGGTGGAGCGGCGGCGGCCGTGGCGGGAGCGGACGGGGCGACGGCCGCGACTGCCGGTGTGGGTGAGGGTGACGAGGGCGAGATCCGGGCGCTGATCGCCCGTATGACCGTCGCGGAGAAGCTCGGCCAGCTCCAGCAGCTCGCCTGGACCGGTGCGACGGGCCCCGGCGGCAGCCAGACCGCCGCGGCCGAAGAGGCCGCCAGGAAAGGGAAGTTGGGGTCGGTCCTCAACATCATCGGCGCCAAGCACAGCAACGCGCTGCAGCGGATCGCCGTAGAGGAGTCCCGTCTCGGCATCCCGCTGGTCTTCGGCCTCGACGTCATCCACGGCTTCTGGACCACCTTCCCGATCCCGCTCGCCCAGGCCGCCAGCTTCGACCCCGAGGTCGCGCGCGTCGACGGCGAGGTGTCGGCGAAGGAGGCCCGCTCCCACGGCATCCACTGGACGTTCGCCCCGATGATGGACGTCACGCACGAGCCCCGCTGGGGCCGCATCGCCGAGAGCTGCGGCGAGGATCCGTACCTGACGGCGAAATTCGCGGCCGCCAAGACGCGCGGATACCAGGGCGACGACCTGAGCGCACCGGACCGCGTCGCGGCGTGCGCGAAGCACTTCGTGGCGTACGGGGGTGCGGAGGGCGGCCGCGACTACAACACGGTCGACGTCTCGGAATCCCGTCTGCGCAACCTCTACCTCCCGCCCTTCAAGGCGGCCCTCGACGCGGGCTGCGCCACGGTCATGGCCTCCTTCAACACCCTCAGCGGCATTCCCGCCCACGCGAACGGGCACACCCTCACCGAAATCCTCAAGGAGGACTGGGAGTTCGAGGGACTTGTCGTCAGCGACTGGAACGGTGTCGGCGAACTCCTCCCGCACGGCTTCGCCGCCGACGGCGCCGAGGCCGGCCGCATCGCACTGAACGCCGGTGTCGACATGGAGATGGTCAGCACCCATCTCGCCGACCACGGCGAGGAGTTGCTCGCCGCCGGTCGCATCAAGGAGGACCGCCTCGACGACGCGGTGGCCCGTGTCCTGCGCGTCAAGTACGCCCTCGGTCTCTTCGCGCAGCCGTACGCGGACGAGTCCGCCGTCGTGGACGTGCCGACGGCCGCCGCGCGCAAGGCCGCCCGCGAGGTCGCCGCACGGTCGATGGTGCTGCTGAAGAACGAGGGCGGGGTGCTGCCGATCGAGGCCGGGACGTCGGTGGCGGTGGTCGGCCCCTTCGCCGACTCCCGTGATCTGCAAGGGACTTGGGCGGGCCCCGGCGGGGAGAAGTTCCCGCCGGTGAGCGTGCTGGCCGGGATCCGGGACGCCGCGGGCCGCGGCGCCAAGGTGACGTACGGCGTGGGAGCCACGGCGCGTGCGGACCTGATCGTGGTGGTGGCCGGCGAGGGCGCGAAGCTGAGCGGCGAGGCGGCGTCCCGAAGCGACCTGGGCCTCCCCGGCGGCCAGGAGGACCTGATCGCCGCGGTCGCGGCCACCGGCAAGCCGTTCGTCGTGGTCCTGCTCAATGGCCGCCCGCTGACGATCGGCAACTGGCTGAAGTCCGCACCGGCGGTGCTGGAGGCATGGCACCCCGGCATCGAGGGCGGCAACGCGGTCGCCGACGTCCTCTACGGAAAGGTCAACCCGGGCGGCAAGCTCCCGGCGTCCTTCCCGCGCAACGTCGGGCAGATCCCCGTCCACTACAACCACGAGAACACGGGGCGGCCCTACGACCCCAAGTCCCCCGACAACACGTACATCACCGGCTACCTGGACGTGGACCGGACCCCGCAGTTCCCCTTCGGCTACGGGCTGAGCTACACGACCTTTGAGATCGGCGAGCCGAAGGCGAGCGTCCCCCGGATCACGGCGGCGGAGCTCAGGCGCGGCGAGACCTTCGAGGTGGAGGTACCGGTACGGAACACGGGCGACCGGGAGGGCGACGAGGTAGTCCAGCTGTACGTCCACGACCCGGTGGCGACTCTGGTCCAGCCGGTGCGACGGCTGCGGGGCTTCGAGCGGGTGACGCTCGGTGCGGGGGAGACCCGGACGGTCCGCTTCACGCTCGGCGCGGAAGACCTCGGCTTCTGGACGAACGCGCTGGACGGCCGGTTCGTGGTGGAACCGGGCGAGATCGAGGTATATGTGGGGTCTGACTCGGGGGCGCGGGGGAGGTGCGGGGTGGTGGTGGACAACTCCAGCCGGTCCGGCGTTTGAGGACACGCGGACGAAGTCCGGGTACGGGGCGCAGCCCCGAACAGCACCCCCACCAGCCCGCGCAGCGGTTTCGGGAAGGGGCGGGGTGGGGTGGGGGAAAGCGGCGCAGGCAGCCCGCCGCCCGCACCCAGCCTCAGGCCCCTTCCCCCCGCGCAGCAATCATCGGCCCCAACACCCGTGTCCCCGGCCCCACCCGTCCGCCGGGTCCCGGCAGTTGGGTCGTATCGCCCACCGTGACCGGCTCCCGGCACGCATCACAGACCACGACCGGCGTGGCGACGTGCCCGCAGGCTTCGTGGCGGATCAGGGCGGGCGGCCCCGCAGGCGCCGCGTACCACTTGTCGCCCCAGGCCATCAGCGCCAGCAGGACGGGGTAGAGCTCCCGGCCCTTCTCCGTGGCCACGTACTCCTCGCGCGGCGGGCTGACCTGGTACCTCTCGCGCGTCAGTACGCCCTCGTCGACCAGCCGGGCCAGCCGCGCGGCGAGGACCTTGCGGGACAGACCGAGGTCCTTGGCCAGTTCGTCGAAGCGACGGATGCCGACGAGGACGTCGCGCATGATCAGGGCCGTCCAGGCGTCACCGAACAGGTCGGTCGCGCGGGCGATCGAGCACGCGACGGCGGAGAGGGGGGTACGGGTCACGGCTCCACCGTATCGCCCTCGGGTTCCCTCAGGGAACTCGTCGATGCTAGGTTCCTTCAAGGAACCTGACCGGGACGCCGAGGGAGTCTGCCATGACCCGCACCCCGCACCTCGTACTCGACTCCGCCGGGCCCATGGCCGTCGACGGCCGCCACATCCGGGCCCTGACCTTCCAGTCCGTACGGATGGAGTACCTGCGCCGTACGTTCGGGGAGCTGGATCTCGGGGCGGCCGGCAGCCGGGCGCTCGTCGTCGGCAGTGGGCGCGGCCTGCTGGCCCGCGGCCTCGCCCGGCTCGGTTTCGAGGTCGTCGCCGCCGATCCGTCCCCCGCCGCGACGGCTCTCGCCGTGGACGCGGACGACGGGCAGGGCGTCACGTATCTGACGGCGCCCGCGGAGGAACTCGACCTGCCGGACGGCTCCTTCGACCTCGTGTACTGCGCCGACACCCTCGAAATCACCGACCGGCCCGCCGCGGTCCTCGCGGAGGCGGCGCGCGTGCTGTGCCCCGGCGGGGCCTTCGTCTACGACACGGTGGACCGCACGCTCGTGTCCCGCCTCATCTACCTCGGCGCCTTCCAGACCTTCCCCGGCACCCGGATCATGCCCCGCGGCCGCTACGCCGCACAGCGGCTGCGCCGCCCGGCGGAGCTCGCGGACGCCCTCGGCCGGGCGGGGCTGATCGCGAAGGACGTCTCGGCGTTCAAGCCGCGCGACGTACGCAGCCTGGTGCGCGCGACACGCGGGCGCAGGCGCGGCACGCTGACCGACGAGCAACTGCCGGACCTGGTCGACATGGTGCTGGAGCCGGACGGGAGCCCGGTGGTGACGTATCTGGGGTACGGGGTACGGGGCGGGGGACACGAGGGCCGCCGGGCCTGAGCTGCGCTACCGGCCCCGCCCCCCCCAATTCCGGACGGGCGGACGGGCGTGCCCCACCCACCCTCAGTGGTGCGGGTCGTACCCCGGAATCGTCCCGTCCGGCTTGGCGATCAGCAGCAGCCCCGCCATCCCCATGTCCGAATGGCTCTGGACGTGGCAGTGATACATCCACGCCCCCGCGCCGACACCCTCCCCGGCCACGATCTGAAGCCCGAAGGAGTCCGCAGGGCCGGTGATCTTGTTGTCGACGACGCGGCTCGGGTCCGTCGGGCCCTCCAGCAGCCCCGTCCGGTTGTCCGCCCAGCGATGACCGTGGAGGTGGAACGTGTGGTAGTACTCGCCGTGCGTGATCATCACGATCTCGATCCGATCGCCCACCGTCGCCTCGAAGTCGGGACTCTGGTGTCCCGGCCGGTTGTTGATCGTCATGTCGTTGAAGACGATCGTGAAGGTCTTGTCCGGCAGCAGGTCGCCCTTGCGGCGCACGATCACCCCGCCATAGAGGCCGCCTCGGATGCCGCCCGTTCCGTGCTCCGTACCGACCACGTGGTCGTGGTAGTGCCAGTAGCCCGCGCTGCCCGCCCGCCAGGTGCCGTCCTTGCGGCTGCCGGGAACGTGGGTGCGCCAGGTGTAGGTGCGGGTGCCGCCGGGTTCGACGTGGCTGCGGTTCATCCTCGTACCGTCGCTGGCGATGTCGTAGTCGAGGCCGTGGACATGGAGGCTGGCGGCCACGTCCATGGTGTTCTCGAACTCGATGTGCAGGGTGTCGCCCTCGTTGATGTCGATCAACGGGCCGGGAACCGACGCCTTGCCCTTCTCGAAGCCGTAGCCCATCTGACCGCCGGGCAGTCTCTCCGCGTACATCTTCAGATGGCGGACCTGTCCGCCGGCCGGTGCCGTCCTCGGCGGGGCCGCCGCTGCCTGAGCGGGCTGAGCGGGCTGAGCGGCCTGAGCGGCCTGAGCGGCCTGCGCCTCCTGTGCCGCCGACAACGATGTCAGAGTGGTCGTGCCGGTCACCGCCGCCACCGCCGTCCCGCCCGCCAGCAGGCGTCTGTTGAAGCTGCGTCTGTCCATGCCGAACTCCCCATCCCAGTACGGAGATTGACGGCGTCACCGTAGCGTTGCGAGGCCGGTTTATCCACACTCAGGACAAAGTTGGGTCCAGGGCGGTCGTACCTCTTGGCGAACCGGGAAAAGAGGTCTAGCTTCAGCGGCTGTTCCTGTGACCACTGAGCCACAGAGGGATGGGTGAACACCTATGCAGCATCTGCAGAGCGCACCGCGTCACCGATCGAGACCACCCCGCCGCGTATGGGCGGCAGTCCTTACGGCGGGAGCCCTCGCCGCCTCCCTGCTCGGCGGATGGTCGGCCTCCGCCCGGCCGTACCCCGACGATCCGGCCCCCTCGGCCGGGGAGGCCAGGGAGGCCAGGGAGGCCCTCAAGGCCAAGGTCAGGACAACGTTGTCCCTGCCCGCCCCGCCCGGTAGCGGCGCCACAGTCAAGGTCCTCGTCTTCCACGCCTCCGCCTCCGGCGAAGAGGCACCCAATGTCGACGCCGGCATCGAGGCCGTCGAGAAGATCGGCAGGTCCGGGCCGGCCGCCCAGCGGTTCACGGTCGTGGCGACCGACGATGCGGGCATCTTCACCAAGCCCCGCCTCGGCAAGTTCAACGCGGTCGTCTTCCTGACCGGCGGCGGCGACGTCCTCGACCCGGAGCAGGAGGCCGGGCTTGAGGCGTACATGGAGGCGGGTGGCGGCTTCCTCGGCATCCACGACGCCGCGCGCACCGAACCGTACTCCGAGTGGTTCGGCGGACTCGTCGGCGCCCGCGCCACCGGCCCAACCGCCGTACAACGGGCGACGGTTGAGGTAGGAGACCGGCAGCACCCGGCCACCAGGTCACTCCCGCTGGAGTGGAAGCGGCCCGACAAGTGGCTCAACTGGACCACGAATCCGTCCGGCGACGTGCACACGGTCGCCAGGGTCCGCGAGGCCACCTACCGGCCGGGCACCGGCGCCAACGGCGCCGACCACCCCGTCTCCTGGTGTCGCGACTACGACGGCGGACGGTCCTTCTACACCGGCATGGGCGGCACGGCCGAAGCCTTCGCCGAGACCGATTTCCGCGACCACCTGCGCGGCGCCCTGCTCTGGACCACCCGTCTGGAGCGCGCCGACTGCCGTGCCGCGATCAACTCCAACTACACGTCCGAGCGCGTCACTTCGCCGAACCAGCCCGGTCAGACCGACCAGATCGGCGAGCCGCACGGCCTCGTCGTCGCCAAGGACGGCCGCGTCGTCTACATCGGAAGGGGCGGCGCCGCAGGCAACGCCCCCGTCGTCACCGACTGGAACAACCCCGACATCGGGAAGGGTCAGGGACAGGTCCACGTCTACGACCCGAAGACGAAGAAGGTCACCTTCGCCGGCGCCCTCACCGTCTTCGGCAACAAGGGCGGCGGCGACGAACTCATCAAGAACGAGGAGGGGTTGCTCGGAGTCGAGCTCGACCCGGACTTCCTCACCAACGGGTGGGTCTATCTGCACTACACACCCCACTCCCGGATCAACCGCGACACGCACATGGCCGAGCGCCGCGTCTCCCGCTTCACCCTCGACCCGGCCACCAACAAGCTCGACCTCGCGAGCGAGAAGGTGCTGCTGAACTGGCCGGTCCAGGTGCACAGTTGCTGCCATGCCGGTGGCGGCATGGCCTGGGACTCGAAGCAGAATCTGTACATCGCGACCGGGGACAACAACTCCTCGCAGTTCAGCGGTGGTTACTCGGGCAACAACCCCAAGCCCCACTTCAAGGGCGTCTCCTTCGCCGACGCCCGCCGGACCGCGGGCAATACGAACAACCTCAACGGCAAGATCCTCCGCATCCACCCCGAGGACGACGGCACCTACACCCTCCCTGCCGGGAACCTCTTCACCGGCCAGGAGAGCGACGAGGGCGGCGGCAAGACCCGCGGCGAGATCTACGTGATGGGCGTACGCAACCCCGCACGCATCGCCGTCGACCCCAAGACCGATGTCCTGTACGCGGGTTGGGTCGGCCCGGACGCCGGAGAGCCCAGCACCACCTGGGGGCCCGCCAAGTACGACACCTTCGCGGCGATCACCAGGCCGGGCAACCACGGCTGGCCGTACTGCATGGGCAACAACCAGCCCTACCGCGACCGCAACCTGCCCGACCCGGACAAGCCGCTCGGCTGGTACGACTGCGCGAGCCCCAAGAACGAGTCCCCGAACAACGACGGCCTGGTGAACCTGCCGCCCGTCACCCCCAACACCATCTGGTACTCCCCGCAGGGCGGCGGCCCCGACTACCCCCGCGACGCCCACGGTGTACCCAGCTACAAGCTCTCCGAGCAGAAGCTCCTCCTGCCCTGGCTCAAGGGCGGCGGCCAGGCCACCATGAACGGCCCCGTCTACCGCTACGACACGGCGAGCGCGAGCAAGGACAAGTGGCCCTCCTACTGGGACGGCAAGTGGTTCGTCGGCGACTTCTACGACGGCGACCAGCCCCGGCACGCCGTGCTCACCGACCCGAAGACGGCCGGCAGGGGCGGACTGCCCACGCACGCCGAGTCCCTGAAGAAGATCATCCCGGTGGGGGCTGCGGGCATCCGCAACCTCATGGACTGGAAGTTCGCCCCCGACGGCTCGCTCTACGTCCTCGACTACGGGCGGGGCTTCTTCACCCTCGACGACAAGTCGGCGCTGTGGCGCGTGACGTACAAGGGCGGCGAGCCGACCCCGGCCGCCGCGGACGTGGTCAAGAAGGAGGTGAGGTGAGTGGTCGTCAGGAGAGCCAGGAGGCGACCGACTCCGCATGTGTGGACGGCAGTTCTCGCCGCCCTGGTGATGGTGCTCGGGCTGGCGGCAACCGCCGCACAAGGACGTACGGCAGGCAACGGCGAGAAGGCCGCGCAGACCCTCACCTGGACTGCGGGCGACCCCATCGACCGCTATCTGACCTTCCCCACCACAGCCGTCGCAGGACCCACCACGATCGTCTTCGAGAACAGCACCGCGACCGGCAACACCACGAGCATGCCGCACACGCTCACCTTCGACGTGTCGGACCCCGAGTACAACAACGACGTACCGCTCAACATCCTCGCCAACCCCGGTGACGCCCAGGGCGGCAAGCACACCGCCGAAGTCACCCTCACCCCCGGCCGCTACCGCTTCCACTGCACCATCCCCGGCCACGGTGCGATGCAGGGCATCCTCACCGTCACCGAGGGCGGCCCCGACACGACAGCTCCCGAGACCTCCGCGAAGGTCGACGGCGAGACGAACGCGGACGGCGACTACATCGGCCACGCCACGGTGACCGTGTCCGCCACGGACGAGGGCGGCTCGGGCGTCGCGAAGACCGAGTACGCGCTCGGGGCGGCCGGCGCCTGGACCCCGTACACCGCCCCCGTGATGATCCACGAGGTCGGCGCCCACAAGGTCCGCTACCGGGCCACCGACAAGGCCGGGAACACCGCCGCCGAGAAGGCCGTCGACTTCAAGATCGCCCCACCGTCCACCGACGACAAGACCCCGCCGGAGACCTCGGCGACCGTGACCGGCGAGAAGGACGACCAGGGCAGGTACCTCGGCACGGCGACGGTCACCGTGACCGCGTCCGACACCGGGTCGGGCGTCAACCGGATCGAGTACGCGCTCGGCGCGGCCGGCGCCTGGACCCCGTACACCGCACCGGTGATGGTCCACGAAGCCGGTACGCACAAGGTCCGCTACCGGGCGAGCGACAAGGCGGGGAACGTCGCCGCCGAGAAGGCCGCCGACTTCACCGTCGTCGTCCCGCCCGCCCAGGACAAGACCCCGCCCGAGACGGCCGCGGCCGTGACCGGTGCCAAGAACTCCGACGGCGCCTACCTCGGCAGCGCGACGGCGAAGGTCACCGCGACCGACGCGGGGGGCTCGGGCGTCGACAAGGTCGAGTACTCGCTCGACGGCGGGCCCTACCTCGCGTACACCGCCCCCGTCGTCGTCGACCGGGTCGGCCACCACGCCTTCCTGCACCGGGCCACCGACAAGGCGGGCAACACCTCGGAGCCGAAGAAGGTGTCCTTCGACGTCGTACCGGGCGGCGGCGTTCCCGCCCCCAACTGCCCAGAATTCGACGAGCGGTTGACCGTCTTCGTCGGCACCGTGGACACCGGCGTCCCGAACCGCCTCACCCGCAGCCGCTGCACCATCGGCGAGCTGATCGAGGACGAGAAGGAGTGGACCTCGCACGCCCTCTTCCTCAAGCATGTCGACAAGGTGCTCGACAAGCTCCTCGCCGACGGCGTGATCGACCAGCGCGAGCACAAGAAGATCTACGCCGCCGCCAAGCAGTCCGGCATCGGCAGGCCGGGCCAGACCGAGGGCTACCGCCCGCTGTTCGACGGCACGGCCGCCTCCTTCGCCAAGTGGCAGCAGGTCGGCGGCGGTTCCTTCGGCCTCAACGCCGACGGGACGATCACCAGCAGTACGACCGTGCCCGGCATGGGCATGCTGTGGTTCCCCTCCCGGAAGTACGAGGACTTCTCGCTGAAGCTTCAGTTCCGCGACGACGCGCCCGGTGACACCAACTTCGCCAACTCCGGTGTCTTCGTGCGCTTCCCGAACGTCCACGACCATCCGGAGGAGCCCAGGCCCGAGTGGGTCGCCATCAAGTACGGGCACGAGGTGCAGATCCTCGACCGGCCCGACGGCGACATGTACAAGACCGGCTCGCTCTACGGCTTCGACCGGGTCGGCCTCGGCGGCGCGGGCGTCACCCCCAAGGGCACCTGGAACGACTACGAGATCCGGGTGCAGGGCCAGCACTACTCGGTACTCCGCAACGGCGTGCTGATCAACGAGTTCGACAACAACGGCGGGCAGGACTTCTACCCGCCGCGCGGCGACGACCCCGGCACGGACGGACGCAGGTTCGCGTCCGGCTACCTCGGGCTCCAGGTGCACGGGACGACCGACGTCGTCTCGTACCGCGACATCCGCATCAAGGAGCTGTAGCCGGGCTTCACATCCCGGCGGGCGCGTCCGCCGTCACGGTCCCCCGTCCCGCGTGGGCGGGGGACTTGTCGCGGCCGCCCGGGTGCCGGTGCCGCCAGAACCAGAACACCGCACAGGACAGCAGCGCCCAGCCTGCCAGCACCAGATACGGCATCAGGTGCTGGTGCCCCTGGAAGTAGACGGCGGTGTGCTGTGCGTTGACCGACGCGCCCGGCGGCAGCCACCGCCCGATGTGCCCGAGGAGCGAAGGCAGCAGCGGCCACGACACCGCTCCGCCCGACGACGGGTTGCCGAGCAGCACCATCAGGCCCCAGGTGGGGATCATCGCCCAGCGGCCCATCAGGGTGTTGAACATCGTGAAGACCATGCCCGAGGTGAACATCGTCAGCGCGAGGATCAGCCAGGACTGCGCGAACGGCAGATCCAGCGCCCCCAGCAGCCAGTCCACCACCGCCGCGATCACGAACCCGCCGAGCAGTGAGTACGCGACGTGGAAGAAGATCCGCTCGGCCGGGTTCAGCCCCCGTGCGTGCACGCTCAGTTGGATCGCGCCGACGAAACCGATGATCACTGCGGCGAGCGAGATGTAGAACAGCGCGAGACCGCGCGGGTCGCCCTTCTGCAAGGGCTTGACGTCCTTCACCTCGACGGTCACCCCGGTCGCCTTGCCCACCTTCGCCCCGGCCTCGGCGAGCAGTTGGGCGACCGACGCGCCGGAGGCACCCGACAGGTCCAGCTCGACCTTCCGGCCGTCGCCGCTCAGCACGGCGAACTCCTTCTGCTCCTCGATCGCTTTGCGGGCCGCCGCCCGGGATTCGTACGAGGTCACCTTCATCGAGCCGGGCAGCGCCTTGTCGAGCCCCGCGACGAATGCCTTCAGCTGTGGGGTCGCCGGATCGCCGACGACGGCCGCCGGAATGTGGTGCGGAGTGGGGTTCGCCATCGTGTACGTGTAGGAACCGGCGAAGAGTCCGGCCGCGGCCGCCAGGATGAACACCAGCACCGTCGCGGGCAGGAACGGCGATTTCTTGAACGCCTCCCACCGCTCGCTCCCGGTACGCACTCTGCCGTGCGCGCCGTGTGCTCCGTGGTGCTCGGGCTCGGTGTCCAGCCCCGTCTCCGGCCCCGTCTCCGGTATCTCGCTGCTCATTCCTGCACCTCGTGATCGTCGTGCTTGGCCCGGCTGGGAGCGACGCGCTTCGGCTCGCCCGGCATCTTCGGATAGTCCGGCGGATACGGCAGATCGCCGAGCCCCCGGTCGGTCGCGTCCCGGTCCGCCAGCTCCAGGAGCGAGTCCAGTACGAAGGCGTGATCCGCCAAGTCCTCGTGCACATCGCCCAGTTCGGCGAACCGGACGGGCATGGTCGCCACGTCGAAGTCCTCGGGGCGTACGTCGTCCAGCTCCTCCCAGCGCAGCGGCGCCGAGACCGGGGCGTGCGGCTTCGGGCGGATCGAGTAGGCGGACGCCATGGTCCGGTCGCGGGCGGTCTGGTTGAAGTCCACGAAGATCCGCGATCCCCGCTCCTCCTTCCACCACGCCGTCGTCACCGCGTCCGGCATCCGCCGCTCCAGCTCCCGCCCGACCGCGATCGCCGCGCGCCGTACGGCGGTGAAGTCCCAGCGCGGCTCGATCGGCACGAAGACGTGCAGTCCGCGCCCGCCGGACGTCTTGGGCCAGCCCCGCAGCCCGTGCTCGTCAAGCACCGCGCGCAGCTCGTGGGCGGCCCGTACCGCGTCGGAGAAGTCGGTGCCCGGCTGCGGGTCCAGGTCGATGCGCAGCTCGTCCGGGTGGTCGGGGCGGTCGCGGCGCACCGCCCAGGGGTGGAAGGTCAGCGTGCCCAGGTTCGCCGCCCAGAGGACCGCCGCCGGCTCGGTCGGGCAGAGCTCGTCGGCGGTGCGCCCGCTCGGGAAGGTGATGGTGGCCGTGGGCAGCCAGTCGGGCACGTTCTTCGGGGCCCGCTTCTGGTAGAAGGACTCGCCCTCGACGCCGTCCGGGAACCGCTCCAGCATGGTCGGGCGCTCGTTCAGCGCCCGCAGGATGCCGGGGCCGACGGCCAGGTAGTAGCGGGCCACGTCCAGCTTGGTGAAGCCGCGCTCCGGGAAGTAGACCTTGTCCGGGCTGGACAGCCGCACGGTCCGCCCTCCTGCGTCCAGCTCGATCGCTTCGCCCGTTTTGCCCATGTGCGCCACGGTAGGCCGAGCCTACATATGCCGCATATCGGAGTATCGGGCAGGGTCAGAACCATGGCCACGAACTCGTCACCACCGCAGGGACCGATGAATCTCCCCGTCATGCCCCCGGTGAAGCCGATGCTGGCCAAGTCCGTGAAGAAGATCCCGCCCGGCATGCAGTACGAGGCGAAGTGGGACGGCTTCCGGGCGATCGTGCACCGGGACGGCGCCCACCTGGTCATCGGCAGCCGCACCGGCAAGCCCCTGACCCGCTACTTCCCGGAACTCGTAGCCGGGCTGCTCGCCAACCTCCCGCCCCGCTGCGTCGTCGACGGCGAGATCGTGATCGCGCAGGGCGGCCGCCTCGACTTCGAGCGGCTCTCCGACCGCATCCACCCCGCCGATTCCCGCATCAAGCTCCTGGCGGAGCAGACCCCGGCGAGTCTCGTCGCCTTCGACCTGCTCGCACTGGAGGACCTGGCACTCCTCGACGTACCCCTCGTGCAGCGCCGCAAGGCCCTCGCCGACGTGCTGGAGGGTGTGGGTCCACCCGTGTACCTGGCGCCCGCGACGACCGATCCGCAGGTCGCGCAGGTGTGGTTCGACCGGTTCGAGGGGGCCGGCCTGGACGGGGTGATGGCGAAGCCTCTGACGCTGCCGTACCGGCCGGACGCCCGCCTCATGTACAAGATCAAGCACGAGCGGACCGCGGACTGCGTCGTCGCGGGCTACCGGCTGCACAAGACGGCGGGCCCTGCCGTCGGCTCACTGCTGCTCGGCCTGTACGACACGCAGGGCCGCCTCCAGCACGTCGGCGCCTCCTCCGCCTTCACCATGCAGCGCCGCAAGGAGCTGCTCGAAGAGCTGGAACCGCTGCGCCTGGCCCCCGGCGCCGCGCACCCGTGGGCAGCCTGGGAGGACCAGACCGCACACGAGGCGAACCGGCTCCCGGGCAGCCAGAACCGCTGGAACAGCGGCAAGGACCAGTCGTGGGTGGCCCTCGACCCTTCGAGGGTCTGCGAGGTGGCGTACGACCACATGCAGGGCACCCGGTTCAGGCACACCACCCAGTTCCGCAGATGGCGGCCGGACCGGACGCCGGAGTCCTGCACGTACGACCAGCTGGAGGAGCCGGTGGGCTACGACCTGGGCGAGGTGCTGGGAACCACGACCTGACCACCGAAGCCCTGCGATGCGGCCCTACCGCGAGGTGACCTTCTCCCACTCCTCCCGGCTCGGCCCCTCCAGGCCCGGCTCCCAGTGCGGGTGGGCCGCCAGCCAGGCCGCGAGGTGCCGCTTCACCTCCGGGTCCTCGTACGCCTCCCGGGGCAGCTCCTGCAGGTTCCGCACCCGGGCGCGCGCCCGGCCCACCACCGGGTCGGAAAGACCGCACACCAGCATCGCGGCGCGCTGCCTGGCGAATCCGGTCGGCGGCTCGGTCGACCGTTCGGCGTAACGCTGTCCGATCGCGTCGTCGGTCTGCACCTGTATGTCGAACCACGGCCTGAGGGTGTCCACCGCCCACGCGTGGTACGCGCCGGCGAACTCCGCGCCCGCCGGATCCACACCCCCGTCCACGTGGTCGGCCAGCCACCTGGCGGCCCACAGGGAGAGCGAAATCCCCTGCCCCATCGTCGGATTGGTGTGCGTGAAGCTGTCCCCGACGGCGAGCAGACCAGTAACGACCGGGCCCTCCTCATCGACCAGCGCGCTCCACCGGTTGTCGAGCCCGGCCATCGGCAGCACCTCGGACAGCGGCTCCGGGCCGCCGGACAGCCAGGCGGCACCCGACGAGAAGGCCCTGGCCGCCGTCTCGAAGACGGCCGGGTCGCGCAGCGCCGTACGGGTCGGGTCGTCGGTGTGCAGGAAGAGCGCGACGCCGAACACCCCGTTGTCGGACGGGAAGACCGCACACCCGCCGAAGGCGCCCCCGGTCAGCGCGAGCGGCCCGCGCGGCCTCTCGGCCCGTCCCTCCGGCAGCCGGTACCAGCGGCAGAAGTACGCGATCCCGGTACGGTGCCGCTCCACGACCGGCGGCCGGCACCCGGCCCCGGCCAGCCAGTCGGCGGTCTGGACCCGCCGCCCGCCGGAGTCGATCACGACGTCCGCCGGGAAGTCACCGCGCTCGGTGCGCACCCCCGTCACCCGGGGGGCGCCGCCCTCGCCGGTCGGCGCGACGATGAGCCCAGTGACCGGTTCTCCGTAGCGCAGGGTTGCGGTCGGCTCGGCCCGCAGCGCGTCGTAGAGGACCGTCTCCACGAGGATGCGGCGCGTCTGCAGCATGACCAGATGCTCGTCGCCCTCGCGCACCTCCGTCGGTTCCGCGAAACCGGCCAGCTCGTGGTACTCGCTCGCGCCGCGCCGCAGCAACTCTCCGTACACATCGGGCAGTTCCTCCTTCAGTACGGCACGTGCCGCGCCCAGTAGGGTGTGCGGCTGGACGGCCTGCGGGACCGTGACGGGACGCGGCCAGTCGAAGAAGTCCGCGTCGAAGTCGCCGCAGGGTGCGCGGGAGTCCCGCTCGAAGAGCGTGACGGGGTGCCCGCGCCTGGCCAGGAGCAGTGCGGTGGCCAGCCCGGCGACACCGCCGCCGATCACTGCGAAGTCGGTCATCTTGCGTACTCCTCAAGTCAGTTGATCCCGGACCCCCGTCACTTCCCCCGGCCGGCCCGGCTTCGAAACGACTCCTGGAGGGTACGGGCCGGTCCGCAGCGTCGTGCGGCTGGTCCGCGAACTCCTCGTCCTGGAGACGGCCAGGGACAACCACTCGTGGGAGTGCGTACAGGTACTGCTCGCGCTCGAAGCGGAAGTGGTCCCGTTGAACGCTCGTTGATCAAACGTTGATCGGCACCGGGCAGCGTGTGCAGCATGCCGATCAAGAACACCTATTCCACCGACAGCACCATCTTTTCCGCCGACGGCGAGCCCTCCTGGCGGGAGAGCGCACTGTGTGCCCAGACCGGCCCGGAGTTCTTCTTTCCCGACCCGGGCAGCTCCACCCGCGAGGCCAAGCAGCTGTGCGGCGCGTGCGACATGCGGACCGCCTGCCTGGAGTACGCCCTCACCCACGACGAGCGGTTCGGCGTCTGGGGCGGGCTCTCGGAGAGGGAGCGGTACACACTGCGGCGCGAGCGCGCCAACGAGAGTCTCAGCCGCTGAACCCACTGCTCAGCCGCTGAACCCACCGCTCAACCGCCGAACCCACCGTCGCGTACGCACTGGCACCTGCCGGATGGGCCGCGCCTCCGTGATGCCGCACATCACCCGGGGGCACACCCACGCACCGACCATTGCGCCGGCCGAGAAGGCGGCGGAACTGGTGCGGGAGGACGCACGGTAGTGCTGCCGGGGTCACCCGTTAGGATCAACCCCAAGTTGC
Organism: Streptomyces sp. NPDC048442; assembly: GCF_040651475.1. Classification (NCBI taxonomy): domain Bacteria; kingdom Bacillati; phylum Actinomycetota; class Actinomycetes; order Kitasatosporales; family Streptomycetaceae; genus Streptomyces; species Streptomyces sp. NPDC048442. The sequence goes on along the minus strand of NZ_JBEZKB010000004.1, from coordinate 46,762 downwards.
TCCGGATCGTAGTGCAGAGGCAGGCGCACCCGCCCTTGCAAGCGGGATACGCCGGTTCGAATCCGGCCGTCCGGGGCGACCAGGCGGCCCCGTAGCGCAGAGGCAGGCGCGCTCATCTCGCAGGTGAGGACACGCCGGTTCGAATCCGGTCGGGGCCGCCGCCGAAAGCACGCACGGGGGCGGGGAACACATGCAGCACACGGCCGACGGGCCGCACGGGCCGATACCGGAGGGGTCCCGCGACGACGCACTGTCCGATGACCCACTGTCCGACGACCCACTGTCCGGCAACGCCCCGTCCGAGGAGGAACTCGCGTCCTTCCATCGTACGGTCAAGAAGCTGCGCACCCTCCCCGCCGACCACCCCGTCCGGTTGCACACCGAGCGGGTCGCCGGGGCGTACGTCCGCGACGGCCGGCACCGTCGGCGCAAGGACCGCAAGGCAGCCGACAAGCAGGTGGACGCCGCGACCATGGCCGCCGCCACGACCGGGGCCCTCGACCGGCGCGAGGACGCTCCGCTGGAGCGGCCCGGCACGCCCGGCACTCTCCGCCGCCCGCGCCGCTGCTACGTCTGCAAACAGCCCTACCGGCAGGTCGACGCCTTCTACCACCTGCTCTGCCCGGCCTGCGCCGCCGACAACACCGCCCGCCGCGCCCTGACCACCGACCTCTCCGGGCGGCGCGTCCTGCTCACCGGCGGCCGGGTCAAGATCGGCTTCCAGCTCGCCCTGATGATGCTCCGCGACGGCGCCGAACTCCTGGTCACTTCCCGCTTCCCGCACGACACCCTGTCCCGTTTCCGGGCCGCGGAAGGCAGTGAGAAGTGGCTCGACCGGCTCACCGTCGTCGCCGTCGACCTGCGCGACCCGCGCCAAGTGCTCGGCCTGTGCGAGCAGTTGAGGGACACGGGCGAACCGCTGGACATCCTGGTGAACAACGCCGCCCAGACCGTGCGCCGACCGCCCGAGTCGTACGCGGCGCTGGCGGCGGGGGAGCGCGGGACACTGCCCGCCGAAGTGCTGCGGGCCCCCGGGTACGTATCGATGAACGCGGAACTCTCCCCGGCGCACGGTGCGTTGGCCCTCGTACTGGCCGAAGAGACGGACGAGGCAGGGCTGTTGCCCGACCTCGCACCCGTCAACTCCTGGTCCGCCCGCCTCGGCTCCGTCGACCCCGCCGAACTCCTGGAGACCCAGCTCGTCAACGCCCTCGCCCCCGCCCTGCTCTGCGACCGGCTGCTCCCGCTGCTGCTCGCCTCGCCGCGCCCGCGCCGGTATGTGATCAACGTGACGGCGGTCGAAGGGCGGTTCACCGTACGGAACAAGACCGGCGGCCACCCGCACACCAACATGGCCAAGGCCGCCCTCAACATGCTCACCCGCACCAGCGCCGCCGAACTCGCCGTCCAGGGCGTCCACATGTGCAGCGTCGACACGGGCTGGATCACCGACGAGAACCCGGATCCCCGCAAGGCGCGGATCGCGGCGCGCGGCTTCCGCACCCCGCTCGACATCGTCGACGGGGCGGCCAGGGTGTACGACCCGGTCGTGCGGGGCGAGGCGGGGGACCCGGTGTCGGGCGTCTTCCTGAAGGACTACCGGGAGGCGGCGTGGTGACACCCTCCCCGGCCCGGGGTGCGGCCTTCCCGGTTCAGACCACGGTCTCCCCGGTCCGGAGCGCGGCCTTCCCGGTTCAGGCCGCGGCCTTCCCGGTCCGGAGCGCGGCGGGGCGGTGACACCGCCGGCCCGGCGGGCGGCCTTCCGCGTCAGCGCGCGATGCGGAAGGTCTCGTCGTACATCTTCCACTCCAGCGGGGGCTTCAGATCCATGTTGTTCTTCTGGAGGAAGACCTTCTGGGCGGTGTCGATGCGGGACGTGTCGTTGAGCTTCTTCTTCGTCCGGAGCACCTCGCGCGTCTCGTGCAGGAACGCGTTCAGGTACTCCTTCTCGGCCTTCTTCTTGTCCTTGGCGTCCGTCTCGGAGGGCGCCTTGGCCTTCTTGCGGGCCAGGTCGCGGATGCCGTAGAAGCCGCGCGGGTCGATGCCGGGGCCGTGCAGCACCATCGCGTCGTAGTAGATGAACTGGCCGAGCGTGCCCAGACCGTCCATCTTGGCGAGATCGACCGCGGGCTTGAAGTAGTACTTGTCGCGGGCCTGGTCCTGCGCCTTGATGAAGTCGGGTTCCTTCGCCGCTTGCTTCCACGCCTGGGGGAAGCCGGGGTCGAGGCCCTTGTGCGAGGCGCTGCCGTCGACCTCCACCAGTGCGGGGATGAAGACGGCGAGCGGGTTGTCCGGGTGGGACTTGGTGTAGTCCTGGATCAGCTGCAGCATGTCGTGCGTGCCGGAGGTGAAGCCGACGACACCGGCGGTGTAGCCGTTGCCGTCGCCGACGTCGCGGATCGAGGAGTACTGGCCGCGCCAGTTGGTCGTCGAGTTCTCCGCGGTGGAGATGATCTGCGCGGCCATCTCCTTGGCGGCGGGGGCCGCGAGACCGGGAGGCAGCTTGGCTATCACCTCCTGGTCGGTCTTGGGCTTCTTTGCCTCGGTGGCCGCATCGGCCTCACCGGACGCTTCCGCGTTCTCGTACGGGTCGACGTAGATCAGGTCGTCCCCCTTGGGGTTGCCGCCGAACACTGCGGTGGCAACGATGGCGACCGGGGCGCCGATGAGGACTAGACGGGTGAGAGGTTTCACGCCCGACAGATTACGTGGCGCGGGCGGCGCCCCTGCGCGGAGATCCCCTCTTGGCCGTGACGGCTCATCTCCGCCAGCTCCTCCAGAGTCGGCCTCAGCTCACCCTCAGCCACCAATTCACTTGGAGCAGGGCCAGTTGACAGCACGGTCCGTACGGGCGCGGACTCGCCGGCGTCGCGGCCTCGGCCGACCGGGACGAGGTGCGGATCGCCGCCCGCCTCGGCGACCCGGATCGTTACGTGCGCGAGCCGACCCGGATCGTTACGTGCGCGAGCACGGACGCGGTCGAGCGGGTGTCGGGCGCGCACGAGGCGGCGGACCGGTACCACGGCGTACGGGCCGCCGGAGGCCAAGCCTCCGGCAGCCCCTCCGCCAAAGGAGCGCTTACGCCGCTCCGGCTGCCCGTGCCGCCTTCCGCGCCAGCCTCGCCGCCAGCTTCTCGTCGAACTTCGTCGCCTCCGAATCCAGCCCGCTCATGTAGAGCCCGAGCTCCTCCTGGGCCTTCAGGCCCTCGGGGCCGAGCCCGTCGATGTCGAGGACCTTGAGGAAGCGCAGCACCGGCTGGATCACGTCGTCGTGGTGGATCCGGATGTTGTAGACCCCGCCGATGGCCATCTGTGCCGCGGCCCGCTCGAAGCCCGGCATGCCGTGTCCCGGCATGCGGAAGTTCACGACCACGTCGCGCACGGCCTGCATGGTCAGGTCAGGAGCGAGCTGGAAGGCGGCGCCCAGCAGGTTCCGGTAGAAGACCATGTGCAGGTTCTCGTCCGTGGCGATCCGCGACAGCATCCGGTCGCAGACCGGGTCACCGGACTGGTGGCCGGTGTTCCGGTGCGAGATGCGGGTGGCGAGCTCCTGGAAGGCGACGTACGCCACCGAGTGCAGCATCGAGTGCCGGTTGTCGGACTCGAAGCCCTCGCTCATGTGCACCATCCGGAACTGCTCCAGCTTGTCCGGGTCCACCGCCCGCGAAGCGAGCAGGTAGTCGCGCATCACGATGCCGTGCCGGCCCTCCTCGGCGGTCCAGCGGTGCACCCAGGTGCCCCACGCCCCGTCCCGGCCGAAGAGGGACGCGATCTCGTGGTGGTAGCTCGGCAGGTTGTCCTCGGTCAGCAGGTTCACGACGAGCGCGATTTTGCCGATGTCCGTGACCTTGGACTGCTCGGGCTCCCAGGCCTGGCCGTCCTCGAAGAAGCCGGGGAAGTTCCGGCCGTCCGACCACGGCACGTACTCGTGGGGCATCCAGTCCTTGGTGACCTTCAGGTGGCGGTTGAGTTCCTTTTCCACCACCTCTTCCAGTGCGAACAGCAGCTTGGCGTCGGTCCACGCCTCCGAGCTGCCGAGATGGGGAGAGGTGATCGTCACGGGTACTCCAGGGGATGGGGACGAAGGCGGTTACCTACGGCTTCGTAGGTTACGAGACCGTAGGTTAAACGCGGCGTGAGCGAGTAGCCAAGTCCCCATCCGTTATGTCCCGCTACATACTGTTATGTATGCAGGTCGCGCAGGCGCACGGAGAGACAAGTCACGCAGCCTTCGAGCTTTTCGAACTCACTGATGTCCACCGGAACGGGGACGAACCCAAGATCCGCGAACAGCTCGGCCGACTTCGGCGCACTCGCCGCCATCAGCACCGTGTTCCCGTCCAGCACGACGACATGCGCGCCCGCCTCCTCCGGTACGGAGAGAAAGCGCGGAAACGCCGTCACGCTGTCCACCAGCGGCTCGTACCCCACGACCGTCCCGTCCGGCAGCGCCGTCACGGCCGACTTCAGGTGCAGCACCCGGCTCACCGGCACCGCCACGACCCGCGCCCCGAGAGGCTCGAACGCCGCCCGCAGCTGCCGGACCCCCTCCGCGTTGGTCCGCCCGCCCCGCCCCACGTACACCGTGGAGCCGACCTTCAGCACGTCCCCGCCGTCCAGCGTCCCCGGCTCCCGCACCCGGTTCACCGAACACCCGAGCCGCTCCACCAGTACCGACTCCACGGCCGCCGTCTCCGGCCGCCGGGACACCGCCCCCGACCGTCCGATCAGCGCGACGTTGCGGAACATCACCACCGAATCCTCGACGAACACCCCGTCCGGGCAGTCGTCGGCCGGCTCCACCTCCACCGTCTGCCAGCCGTGCGCATGCAGCGTGGAGGTGTAGTTCTCCCATTGCCGGAGCGCCAACTCCACGTCCACCGGCGTCCGTTCAACGTGCGTCACGAGCCCTTCGGCGAGCAGTGGACTCGGACGGCGCACGAGGGCTTTCCTGCTGGGCATGGGAAATCTCCGATACGGATCGAAACGGTACGGGCTCCGGAAAGGGAAGCGGGCCCGCCGCTCGAACGTATCGAACGACGGGCCCGCAGGCTCCGGGTATCCGCTGATCAGACGCCCGCCACGCGCCGCGTCCGCACGCTCCACCGGCCCTCGTCCCGGGTCAGCCGGACCGGGTGCGCGAAGCAGTCGCCGACCAGCTCGCTCGTCAGCGAATCGGCGACCGGCCCGGACGCCAGGCACTGCCCGTCGCGCAGCAGCATCGCGTGCGTCGTCCCGGCGGGCAGCTCCTCCAGATGGTGGGTGACCAGGACCGAAGCCAGCTCCGGGTACGTGTCGCCCAACACATCGAGCCGGTCCATGAGTTGTTCGCGACCGGCCACGTCGAGACCCGTCGCCGGCTCGTCGAGCAGCAGCAGGCGCGGGCTGGGCATCAGCGCCCGTGCGACCAGTGCGCGGCCCCGCTCGCCCTGCGACAGGGTCGGCCACCGCGCCTCGCTCCGTGACTCCAGACCGAGGAGCGCGATCAGCCGGTCGGCCTCCTTCACCTGCACCTCGGTCGGCCGCCAACGGGGCACCGGTTCCACGGAGTTGGCCAGACCCGTCAGGACGACGTCCCGCACACGCAGCGGCGAGCGCAGCGGATGGCGCGGGTCGACATGGCCGACGTACGTCCGCAGCTCGCGCAGATCGATCCGGCCGAGCTCGTGCCCCAGGACCTCGAGGCTGCCGCGCGTCGGATGGGCGAGCGCGCCGAGCAGCTTCAACAGGGTGGTCTTACCTGCCCCGTTGGCACCGAGCAGCGCCCAGTGCTCGCCGGGGCGGACCGTCAGCGAGATGCCGTCCAGCAGAAGACGGCCGTCCCTGACGAAATCCACGGAACGCACCCGCAGGATGTCGGACGGCTGATGAGCAGTCATCAGGCACCGACCCGCGCCCTGTTGACGGCCGACAGCACTGCCCGCACCGTCGCCGTCAGCACCGAGGTGTCCTGCCCCGCACCCCACCACACGGCCCCGCCGATCCGGCACTGTGCGTACGCGACGGCAGGACTGCCGGGGCCGCTGCCGGTGGAGTGCTCTGCGTAACCGAGGATGTCGACCTCGACGCCCGCCTCCGCCAGGGCCGCCGTGAAGGCGGCGACGGGCCCGTTCCCGGACCCCTTGAAGCGGGCCGGCGGCGCGCCGTCGAATCCGATGTCGCACACCAACTCATGGGCACCCGGACCGACTTCGGCCGCCTCCCACCAAGGCACGGACACCGGCCCGCCGACCCCGGGGGAGAGGTACTGCGCACGGAACAGCTCCCACAGCTCCTCCGTGCTCGCCTCCCGCCCGCTGTCGTCGGTGGCCCGCTGGACCGCCTTCGAGAAGTCGGGCCGCATCCCGCGCGGCAGGTCGATCCCGTAACCGGCCTGCAGCAGATAGGCGATGCCGCCCTTGCCGGACTGGCTGTTGACCCGGATCACCGCCTCGTACGACCGCCCGATGTCGGCCGGATCGATCGGCAAGTACGGTACGGACCACGGCAGTTCGGACTCCGGCACACCCTCGGAGGCAGCCCGCCGGGAGTGCTCGGCCAGCCCCTTGCTGATGGCGTCCTGGTGGGTGCCGGAGAACGCGGTGTGCACGAGGTCGCCGGCGTACGGGTGACGGACCGGCACCGGCAGCCGGTTGCAGTGCTCGACCACCTCCCGTACCGCGTCGATGTCGGAGAGGTCCACCTCCGGGTCGACGCCCTGGGTGTGCAGGTTGAGGGCGAGCGTGACCAGGTCGACGTTGCCGGTGCGCTCGCCGTTGCCGAACAGGCAGCCCTCGACGCGCTGCGCCCCCGCCAGTACGGCGAGTTCGGCACAGGCCACCCCCGTACCGCGGTCGTTGTGCGGGTGCACGGAGAGGATCACCGAGTCGCGCCGCTCCAAGTGCCGGTGCATGTACTCGATCTGGTCGGCGTAGACGTTCGGGGTGGCGATCTCGACCGTGGCGGGGAGGTTGTGAATGACCGGGCGGTCGGGGGAGGCGTCCCACAGCTCGCTCAGACCGTTGCAGATCTCCAGGACGAAGTCCGGCTCGGTGAGGTTGAAGACCTCGGGCGAGAACTGGAAACGGATGTCGGCGTCCGGACGCTGTTCCGCGAGCCGCAGCACGTCCCTCGCACCGCCCCTGATCAGGGTGTGCACCTCGTCGCGGGACCGGCCCAGGACGGTGTCGCGCCAGGTGGGAGCGGTGGCCGTGTAGAGGTGGACGACCGTGTGCGCCAGCCCCTCGATCGACTGGAAGGTGCGCTCGATGAGGTCGCGGCGGGCCGGTGTGAAGACCACCGTGGTCACGTCGTCGGGCACGGCGCCGGTGGTCGCCAGGTGCCGTACGAAGTCGAAATCGGCGCGGCTCGCGGACGGATAGCCGATCTCGATCTCCTTGTAGCCCATGGCGACGAGCAGATCGAAGAGCTTGCGCTTGCGGCCGGTGTCCATGGGTTCGGCCAGGGCCTGGTTACCGTCGCGCAGATCGACCGGTACCCACAGCGGCGCCTTCTCGATGCGGCGGGTGGGCCAGGTGCGATCGGCATCGGCCAGTGGTACGGCCACGCGCTCGTGGGCCGGGCGGTAACGGTGTGACGGCATGGGACTGGGCTGCTGCGGATTCCAGGTGTGCACGGGAAGTGGTTCCTTCGGTCGTCCAACGGCTCCGAGTCCGACCGGCAGCACGGCACCCCGCGGCGGGGTGCCGGTCGGCTCAGACCCCGCCGCGGCAGCCGAGAAGGAGCCCGCAGTAGTGCATGGCGGCTACACTAACCACACCTCAAGTCCTCAGACAACCTGACAGGTGAAATTCATGACGCTCGGCGCTCTCCGCCCAACTCCCTTGGTGGAACAGGCCATTGCGCATCTGCGCGAGCAGATCACCGAGGGCCACTGGCCGGTCGGCACCAAGATCCCCGGCGAGACGACCCTCGCCAAGACCCTCGGCGTCGGCCGCTCCACCGTCCGCGAGGCACTGCGCGCCCTGTCCGAGGCGGGGCTGCTGCGGGCCCGCCAGGGCTCCGGCGTCTTCGTCATCGCCACCGAACCCGAGGAGGACTGGCCGGCCCGCCTGCGCCGGGCCGAGATCACCGATGTGTACGAGGTACGGATGCTGGTCGAGGTCCAGGCGGCTCGGCTCGCCGCCGAACGCCGCACCGAGGACGACGTCACCGCGCTCCGGGCGGCCATGGAGGCGCGGCGCGAGGCGGTGGGCGGGGGAGACGCGGCATTCGTCGACGCGGACATCGCCCTGCATGCCGTGGTCGTCGACGCCGCGCACAACCCCGTCCTCACCTCGCTGTTCGCGGAGTTCCGCCCCGTACTGCGGGCCGGGCTCATCGACATGCTCGAACTGACCGGCCTGCGGAACAGGGACCGGGCCTGCGGGGAGGCGGGCCACGAGACGCTGGTGGACGCGGTGGTACGGGGAGACGCGGAGCGTGCCGGACAAGCGCTCCAGACGGAACTGGCCGGCACCCAGGCCCAGCTGCGCTCCCTGTGACAGGACGCCGCGCGGTGACGGGGCGCCGCGCGGAGACCGGGTGCCCCGTCGTTGCCGCGCGGTGACGGGGCGCCGCGCGGAGACCGGGTGCCCCGTCGTTGCCGCGCGGTGATGGGACGCCGCGCGGTGATGGGGTGCCCCGCCGTGACCGGGCGCCGCGCCGTGATCGGTCGCCCCGCCGTGACGGGACGCCGCGTGGTGGCGGGGCGCCCCGCCGTGGCCGGGCGCCCTGCCGTCGCCGCGCGGTGATGGGGCGCCGCGCCGTGATCGGACGCCCCGTCGTCGCCGCGCCGTGATCGGTCGCCCCGCCGTGACGGGACGCCGCGTGGTGGCGGGGCGCCCCGCCGTGACCGGGTGCCCCGCCGTCGCCGCGCAGTGATGGCCCACCGTCGCCGTGCGGTGATGGGGCGCCGCGCCGTGACCGGACGTTCCGTCGTCGCCGTGCGGTGACGGGACGCCCCGCCGTGGCCGGGTGCCCCGCCGTTGCCGCGTGGTGATGGGGCGCCCCACCGTGACCGGACGCCCCGCCGGCGCCCCACCGTGACAGAGCGCCCCGCCGTGACAAGGCGCCCCGGCGCCTTCTCGCCCCCGCACCTTCTGCCGGGTATCAGCCCACGCTCTCGGCCTCCGCGGGCTCCGCCTCCTCTGTGGGGATCTCCGGTTCCGCCCCCAGATGCAGCCGCCGGGTGATCCCGATCGACTCCAGGAACGGCTCGTCGTGGCTCGCCACGATCAGCGCCCCCTCGTACGCCTGCAGCGCTTCGGTCAGCTGCCGCACGCTCGCCATGTCGAGGTTGTTCGTCGGCTCGTCCAGCATCAGGAGCTGCGGCGCGGGATCCGCGAGCAGCAGTGCCGCGAGGGTCGCCCGGAAGCGCTCGCCGCCCGACAGCGTGCCCACCGCCTGGTCGGCCTTGGCCCCCTTGAACAGGAAGCGTGCCAGCCGCGCCCTGATCAGGTTGTTCGTCGCCGACGGCGCGAGCAGTGCCACGTTCTGCGCGACGCTCAGCGAGTCGTCCAGCACATCGAGCCGCTGCGGCAGGAACCGCGTCGTGACTTTCGTCTCCACCTCCCCCGACAGCGGTTCCAGCTGCCCGGCGACCGTGCGCAGCAGGGTGGTCTTGCCCGCCCCGTTGCGCCCGGTCAGCGCGACCCGCTCGGGCCCGCGCAGCTCGAACTCGCCGTCCAGGCGCGCCCCGTACGGCATTTCCAGGTCCCGTACGAGCAGTACGCCGCGCCCCGGATGGACCGTGGTGTACGGCAGCTCGATGCGGATCTCGGCGTCCTCGCGCACCAACTCCTCCGCCTCGTCGAGCCGTTCCCGCGCGTCCTTCAGCCGCTCGGTGTGCATGATCTTGTGCTTGCCCGCCGACTCCTGGGCGGCCCGCTTGCGGAGCCCCATCACGATCTTCGGCTCGCGCTTCTGCTCGTTCATCTTCTGGCCGTACTTCTTGCGCTTCGCCAACTTGATCTGGGCCTCGGCCAGTTCGCGCTTCTGCTTGTGCACGTCGGCCTCCGCGGCGCGCACCATGCGCGTCGCGGCCTCCTGTTCGACGGCGAGCGCCGCCTCGTACTCGGAGAAGGTTCCGCCGTACCAGCGGACCTCGCCGTCGCGCAGATCGGCGATCTGGTCGACCCGCTCCAGGAGTTCCCGGTCGTGGCTGACCAGGACGAGCACTCCGGAGTAGGCCGACACGGCGTCGTACAGCCGCTGCCGTGCGTACAGGTCGAGGTTGTTCGTCGGCTCGTCGAGCAGCAGCAGGTCGGGCCGGCGCAGCAGCAGTGCGGCCAGCCGCAGCAGTACGGACTCGCCGCCCGACACCTCGCCGATGGTGCGGTCCAGACCGATGTGGCCGAGGCCGAGCTCGCCGAGCGTGGCCAGCGCGCGCTCCTCCACGTCCCAGTCGTCGCCGATCGCGGTGAAGTTCTCCTCGCTCGCGTCACCGGCCTCGATGGCGTGCAGCGCGGCGCGCTTGTCCGCGATCTCCAGGGCCTCGTCGACGCGCAGGCCGGTGTCGAGCACCAGGTTCTGCGGCAGGTAGCCGATGCTGCCCGCGGCTTTCACCTGGCCGCCGGTCGGGGCGAGCTCCCCGGCGAAGAGCTTCAGCAGGGTCGATTTCCCCGATCCGTTGACCCCGATGAGGCCGGTGCGGCCGGGTCCCACGGCGATCTGGAAGTCCTCGAAGACAGGGGTGCCGTCCGGCCAGGCGAAGGAGAGGGCGGTGCAGGTGAGCGACGTGCTCCGGGGCTGTGCATGGGGGTGGGTAGACACGAGGGCCTCCAGGTTGCGGTGAGTGGTGCTGGGGCAACTGGTGGAGACACCGGGAATGCGTACGGACCTTGCGTCAGGCTTCGCGTCAGGCCTCGCGCCGGGGTGGTGACAGCGCAGAAAACTGGGGAGCGGCTGTCAGATTTTCGGGCCCCGAGGGGAAGAAGACGGCTCGAACGCCGAGGTCGCACGCGGCACGCGGAAAATTGCAGTCCACTCAAGGGTGGCTGCCTCGCGGCACGGTGTCCCAGACCTCAGACGAGCAACGTCCTTCTCCATTCGACGACAACAGGGCGAGAGGAACGTTACGCCCGCCGCTCCGGCGGGCGCAAATGATTTCTCGGTCTTCGGTGGAGTCCGGCTGGACCCGCCCCCGCCCGTCAGCTGCTGAGCAGCTGGGCCAGGTCCTGGTCGACGTCCAGGAACCGGTGCTCGGTGCCCTGCGGCACCAGCTCCTGCGTCTCCTGCAGGAAGTTCCGCAGCTCGGAGGTCCTGATGTGCACCATCGCGATCCCCTCGGTGGCATGCAGCTCCAGCACGGTCCGCCCGAAGCCGTAGGGGCGCAGCTGTACGTCACCGACGCCGGCCTCCCCTTCAAGGCCGGTGGCAAGCAGCTCCCGGGCGAAGGTCCACACCACCTCGATTCCCTCCAGGGTCGCCGGGGGAGGGAAGGTCATGTGGACGGCGAAGGGGTCCGTGCGGTCGTAGCTCAGCGTCGCGGGAACGTTCTCCAGTTGCGGCGCGGTGGAGATCAGACGGGCCTGCACGGCCTGCTCGATGACGGTGGACAAGGCCAGCACCTCTCATGCTCGGTGGATGCGTCCTGCCGCCCCGGAAGACGTAGGAACGCGCGATTCCGTGCACACGGAACGGGCGTGAGCTGCATCACCCGTCTCCGGCTGCAATCACGTCGAGCCGCAGACACCTGCGTGGTCGCAGTACGGCTGGTTCCCGCTGGCACCGCAGCCACACAGGATCACGCGTGTCTCATGGTGCGGACCGTGTGAACCGTTGACCGTCAGATCTCCTCGGAGCAGCAGCTGGCCCGCCTTGTTGCGGGTGACCACCGTCGGGCTCTCGCCGGTTTCGGCGGGCCCGTCCCGCAGCCGGTACTGCAGGGCGCCGCTCGGGCAGCGTCCGATCACCTCGGTCACTCGTTCTGGAGGGGCGGCGTCCGGGGAGACCCAGGGGCGCTTCTTCAGGTCGAAGACCTCCGGCAGGCCCCGTACGCACTCGGCCGCGTGCAGACAGCGGCCGGGGTCGAAGGTCACGTCGACCGTCTCGCCCGGGTACTCCTTGACCTTCGGCCGTTCGCCGCTGTCGTCGGTCTTCGGCCGTTCGCCGCTGTCGACGTTCGTTGTGTCGCTGGTGTCCATGGCCGGGCCCCCGTCAGTCCGTGACCGAGCTGCGGCTCTGGTAGAGCAGGTCCTGGTAGTCCGGATGGCGCTGGATCCAGCCCGAGTAGAACGGGCAGACCGCCAGCACCCGCAGTCCGGCGGCCCGTGCCTCGTCCAGCGACTGCCGGACGAGTGCGGCGCCGACGCCCTTCCCCTCGAAGTCCGGTGCGACCTCGGTGTGGACGAACGCGATGAGTTCGGGCGTACGGATGTACTGCGAGATGCCTGCCGTGCGGTCCGATCCGTCCACCCGCGCCTCGTAGCGTCCCGCGTCCTGCGCGTCGACGATCTCGACTGCCAATCCCGTCGCCTCCTCGGCTCTGGATCCACGGTGCGTGCCCGGCTGAGTGCCCGGTGTGTGCCCACCATAGGAACGGGTGCCCCTGGCCGCACTCTGGACGACAGCAGTCCGGTCCGCTAGCTTCCAGCGCCATGAGGGGTATGGGGAATACGAGACGTGTGATGGCCGTGGGACTGAGTGCGGCGGCGGTGGCCGCGGCACTGGGCACGGTTCCGGCACAGGCGGCGGGACCGGGCGTGATCCCGGTGGTGGAGGAGAGCGGGCATGCTCCTTCCGAGTGGCGGCTCAAGGACACAGGCGTGCCGGACGTACGTTTCCGGGGTCTCGCGGCGGTGAACCGGCACACCGCGTGGGTGGCCGGCAGCAAGGGCACCGTGCTGCGCACCGCCGACGGGGGCCGCACCTGGGCAGACGTGTCGCCGCCGGGAGCGGGCGAACTGGAGTTCCGGGACATCGAGGCGTTCGACGGGCGGCGCGCGGTGGTGCTGGCCATCGGCGAGGGCGAGGCGTCCCGGACGTACCGCACGGAGGACGGCGGCCGGACCTGGAAGGAGACCTTCCGCAACCCCGACCCCAAGGCCTTCTACGACTGCCTGACCTTCTTCGACCACCGCAACGGGCTGGCGATGAGCGACCCGGTCGACGGCAAGTACCGCATCCTGTCCACCGCGGACGGCGGCAAGTCCTGGAAGGTGCTCCCGAACAAGGGGATGCCGGAGGCGCTGCCGGGGGAGGCCGGGTTCGCGGCGAGCGGGCAGTGCCTGGTGAGCAACGGGTCGCGGGACGTGTGGCTGGCCACGGGCGGCGCATCGCGGGGCCGGGTGCTGCACTCGGCGGACCGCGGACTGACCTGGCGGGCGACGGACCTTTCGATCCCGGCGGGGGATCCGGCGCGGGGGGTCTTCGGTGTCGCCTTCCGGGACCGTACGCACGGGATCGCGGTCGGCGGTGACTACCGGGCGGGGCAGGCGTCGCCGGACGCGGCGGCGATCACGGCCGACGGGGGTCGGACGTGGCGCCGGTCGGCGACTCCGCCGGCGGAGTACCGCTCCGGGGTGGCATGGCTGCCGGGCAGCCGGTCGGTGGCCCTTTCCGTCGGCCCGACGGGCACGGACGTGACGCTCAACGCGGGACGCTCGTGGCGCAAGATCGACGGCGGCTCGTACGACACGGTGGACTGCACGGCGGACTTCGGGTGCTGGGCGGCGGGGGAGAAGGGGCGCGTGGCACGGCTGGAATTCTGAGGGCGGGTCATCGTCGTGCGGGTGCGTTGTGGCTGGTCGCGCAGTTCCCCGCGCCCCTAACTGCCTGCCCCTTACCTCCCCTAGCCTCCTTGGGCAGCGGGGCCGCCCCCCGGGGGCTGTGGGGTCTCCCCTGCTCGAGCGAAGCCGAGAGCTTGGGGAAGGGTGGGCAAGGGGGCGGCCCCACGCAGAGCACGCCCCCTCCGCGACCGCCCCCGCCCCGCCCCCGCGACCGCCCGCGCCTTAAGCGACCGGTGCCTGCCGATAAGGCGCCAACCCCTCCACCGTCTTCGTCGCCACGAACTCCGTGATCCGGTAAGCGCACACCCCACCCACCGTGAAGGGGTCCGACGCCGCCAGCGCCTCGATCTCCGCGCGCGACTGCGCGACCGCGAGAATCACCCCGCCGTCCCTCGGCTGCTTCCGGCCGGAGGCCAGGAAGACACCCGCCGCGTACTGCGCGTCCAGCCACGCCACGTGATCGGTTATCAGCGCGTCCACCTGCTCGACGGGCGCGGTATAGGTCAACTCAAGTACGAACATGATCGCCAGCGTACCGACCCCGTCGGCCCCGTCGGCCCCGCCAGCCCCTCCACCGCCCACTGTCAGACCCACGTCCTACAGTGGCGATCACGATGAACCACACGCCCCATACCACCCCGAAGGACGAGGCCGCCGCCCGCGCCGTCCAGGACGAACTCCGTACCAGGGTCGTCCTGGACCAGGCCGGACCGCCGCCCGGCACCGGCCATGTCACCGGTGTCGACGTCGCGTACGACGACGCCCGCGACCTCGTCGTCGCCGCGGCAGTCGTCCTCGACGCCGCGACCCTCGCGGTGGTGGAGGAGACCACGGCCACCGGCCGGGTCGCGTTCCCTTACGTACCGGGCCTGTTGGCGTTCCGCGAGATACCGACGGTGCTGGCCGCCCTCGGGAAGCTCGGCGTCGACCCCGGCCTGATCGTCTGCGACGGGTACGGGCTGGCCCACCCGCGCCGCTTCGGCCTGGCCAGTCACCTCGGCGTACTGACCGGGCTTCCCACCCTCGGCGTCGCGAAGAGCCCCTTCACGTTCACGTACGAACAACCCGGCCCCCGGCGTGGGGACTTCTCGCCCCTCCTCGACGAGGGCGACGGCACGGAGGTCGGCCGCGCCCTGCGTACCCGGGCCGGCGTGAAGCCCGTCTTCGTGTCCGTCGGCCACCGGGTCAGCCTCGACAACGCGTGTGCGCACACCCTGAGGCTGGCCTCCGCCTTCCGCCAGCCGGAGACCACCCGCCGCGCGGACTCGCTGTGCAGACGGGCCCTGGCGGAGGCGACCGCCGAGGCTGGTGCAACAGGTGCGTGGCCGATGCAACAGACGCGTAACTGAGTATGCGTACGGATGTGGTGAGCAGAATTTCGGGACAGGGTGATCACATGAATATGAGCATGAGCATGAAAATGAGCGCACGTACCGCACCCGCCGTCCCCGAATACTTCGAGTCCGTCACCGTCCACCGGGCGGGCCGGCGGATGGCAGTGAGCGTGTTCGTCGGCGTGCTGGCGATGCTGGGCTGGACCGGCGGCATGATCTACACGATCTCGGGCTGGATATCCGGCTGATCACCGGTCATCCAGTGCTCACCGGTCACCCAATGATCACCGGACACCCACTGATCAGCGGACCCCCGACGATCACCGGACGGCCGCCACCCGGAACCGGATTCCCGCTTCCTGCAGCCGCTCCAGCAGGGCGTCGCCCATCGCCACCACCGGCGTCACCTGCCCCGCCGCCTTGGGCAGTTCGTCGAAGGCGAGGCAGAGCAGTGACTCCGCGAGGATCTTCGCCGTCTCGCCGTACCCGGGGTCGCCGCCCGACACCTCGGTGAACACCCGCTGTCCGCCGCCCTCTCCGACGAACCGCACGGTGAACCAGCTCTTCGCCCGCCGCGCCTCGTCAGGACCGGTCCCCGGGGCGAACAGCGCACCCAGCCGCCGCCGCACCGCCGGCACCTGCGCGGCCGCCACCACCGAGCCCGCCGCGAGCGCCCCGCCCACCGCGACCGGCAGCCACTTCACCGCCGCGAAGTGCCGGTAGCGGAAGTCGGGTCCGTACCGCTCCAGTGCCGCCGCCGACCGTTGCACCACCTGTGCGTCGAGAGTCGGCAGGGGAAGCGCCCAGGCGGACAGCTCGCCGCTGCGGTGCGGTGCGCCGAACGGGGCCCGTACCCGGCGCCCGCCCTCCGGCCGGGGTTCCACCGCCCGCCGCTCCTGCGCCGCCCGCATCATCTGCCGCCCGCGCCCCATCGCCCCCAGCGCCGACGCGAACGTGCCCCCGGAGAAGCGCGCCCCGGTCCTTACGTATCCGTCGACCCGCAGCGGCACCCCCTCCGGCAGTTGGCGCACCGTGAAGTACGCGCCCAGGTCGTGCGGTACGGAGTCGAAGCCGCACGCGTGCACCATCCGGGACCCGCTCCGCCTGGCCACCGCGTCGTACGCCACGTACATCCGGTCCAGGAACTCCGGCTCCCCGCACAGGTCCGCGTAGTCCGTGCCCGCCTCGGCGCACGCCGCGACCAGGCCCTCTCCGTACTGGAGGTAGGGGCCGACAGTCGACGCCAACACCCGGGTGCTGCGGGCGAGTTCGCGCAGCGAAGCCGGGTCGTCGGAGTCCGCCCGCAGCAGTGGCAGTGCGGCGCAGGCCGGGTTGGTCCCGGCCAGGCGTTCGCGCAGTCGCTCCAGTTTGGCGGGCGAGCGGCCCGCGAGTGCCCAGCGGCAGTCCTCCGGGGCGTGCGCGGCCAGGTACCGCGCCGTCAGTTCGCCCACGAAGCCGGTTGCTCCGAAGAGCACGATGTCGTACGGACGCGGCATGGGGATCCTCCAGTCGTCGGGTGCAGCTCGGGAAAAGGCTAAGCGCTTGCTCGGCCAAGGGGCTTGTGCAGAGTGGAACACGTTCTTAGCATCACTGCTGTTACATCAGTTGTGTCACAGTCACGCGCTGGGGGCTTGATGGCAAGGACAGCAGGCACGAACAAGGGGGTCCCGCGAGGGCCCCTGTCCGGAGTGCGCGTGGTGGAGCTGGCCGGCATCGGTCCCGGCCCGTTCGCCGCGATGTGCCTCGCCGACCTGGGCGCCGATGTCGTACGGGTGGACAGGCCCGGCGGCGCCGGGCTCGGCGTCGACCCGGCGAAGGACCTCACCAACCGCAACAAGCGCTCCGTCCTCGTCGACCTCAAGGACCCGGCGGGACCTGGCCAGGTCCTCGACCTCGTCGAGCGCGCCGACATCCTCATCGAGGGCTACCGCCCCGGCGTGGCCGAACGCCTCGGCGTCGGCCCCGACAGCTGCCTCGCCCGCAACCCGAAGCTGGTCTACGGGCGCATGACCGGCTGGGGTCAGGAGGGCCCCCTCGCCCAGCGGGCCGGGCACGACATCGGGTACCTCGCCCTGACCGGCACCCTCGGCATGATCGGCAAGCCGGACGAGCCGCCGACCGTCCCCGCCAACCTGGTCGGTGACTACGCGGGCGGCTCGCTCTACCTGGTCATCGGCGTCCTTGCCGCACTCCAGCACGCCCGTACGCCCGAGGGCTCCGGCCAGGTCGTCGATGCGGCGATCGTCGACGGCGCCAGTCACCTCGCGACCATGCTGCACGCCATGCTCGCGGCCGGCGGCTGGCAGGACCGGCGCGGCTCGAACCTCCTCGACGGCGGCTGCCCCTTCTACGGGACGTACGAGACATCCGACGGGCAGTACATGGCGGTGGGGGCGCTGGAACCGCGGTTCTACGCCGAGTTCACCGACCTGCTCGGCATCACGGACACCGCACCCGAGCGCGGTGACCTCGCCCGCTGGGACGAGCTGCGCGAGACCATCGCCGCCCGCTTCAAGGAGCGCACCCGCCAGGAGTGGACGGCGGTCTTCGAGGACTCCGACGCCTGTGTGGCGCCGGTGCTCTCCATGCGCGAGGCCCCGCACCACCCGCACCTCGCCGCCCGCTCCACCTACGTCGAGCACGGCGGCGTCACCCAGCCGGCACCCGCCCCGCGCTTCTCCGCGACGCCGGGCGCGATCGCCCGGGGGCCCGCGCTGCCCGGGGCCGACACGGCCGACGTGGCCGCCGACTGGGACGTACCGAGCCTCACCAAGGCCGCCACAGAGGGCACCACAGAGGGCACCACGAAGGGTGAGACCAACTGATGGTGATCTCCGTCCCGTTGAGCTACGCGGCCGACCCCCGCGAGGCCTGCGACCAGGTCGCGGAGCTGGAGTCCGCCGGTCTCGACGCCGTCTGGGTGGCCGAGGCGTACGGCTTCGACTCGCCCACGGTCATGGGCTATCTGGCCGCCCGTACTACCCGCATGAAGATCGGCGCGGGCATCCTCAACGTCTACTCGCGCACCCCCGCCCTCATCGCCCAGACCGCCGCCGGACTCGACGCGATCTCCGGCGGCCGGGCACTGCTCGGCCTTGGCGCGTCGGGCCCGCAGGTCGTCGAGGGCTGGCACGGCAAGCCGTACGACAAGCCGCTGGGACGCACCCGCGAGACCGTCGAACTGTGCCGCCGCATCTGGCGGCGGGAGGTCATCGACCACCACGGCATCACCGACATGCCGCTCCCGAAGGAGAAGGGCGGCCGGCTCGGCAAGCCGCTCAAGATCCTCACGAAGCCGGTGCGCGACAACATCCCCGTCTACGTCGCCTCGCTCGGCCCCGCCAACGTCAGGCTGACCGCCGAGATCGCCGACGGCTGGCTGCCCACCCTCTTCCTCCCCGAGAAGGCGGAACAGGTGTGGGGGAGCGCCCTCGCCGAGGGGAGCACGCGGCGCGACCCCTCCCTAGGCGCGCTGCGGACCGTCGCGGGCGGACTCCTCGCCATCGGCGAAGACGCCGCAGAGGTACGGGACTTGGCGCGCCCGCAGATCGCCCTGTACGTCGGCGGCATGGGAGCCAGGGGAAAGAACTTCTACAACGACCTCGCCGTCGCCTACGGCTACGAGGAGGAGGCCGCGAAGATCCAGGACCTCTACCTCGCAGGCAGGAAGAAGGAGGCGGAGGCCGCCGTCCCCGACGAGTTCTGCGAGCTCATGTCGCTGTGCGGGCCCGAGAGCTACGTCCGTGAACGCGTCGAGGCGTTCCGGGCGGCGGGCGTCACCATGCTCAACGTCATTCCGGTCGGTCCCGAACCGGCCAAGCTCATCGAGACCGTGAAGAACTGGCTGTAGGGGACTGTGGATTGATGAAGCGTCAGATTTTCAACGCGGAGCACGAAGCGTTCCGCGAGACCGTCCGCACCTTCCTCACCAAGGAGGTCCTGCCGCACTACGAGCAGTGGGAGAAGGACGGCATCGTCAGCCGCGACGCCTGGCTCGCCGCCGGAAGGCAGGGCCTGCTCGGGCTCGCCGTGCCCGAGGAGTACGGGGGCGGCGGAAACCCCGACTTCGTCTACAGTGCCGTACTGGCCGAGGAGTTCACCCGTGCGGGGGCGGCCGGGCTCGCGGTCGGCCTGCACAACGACATCATCGGCCCCTACCTCACCGACCTCTCCACCGACGAGCAGAAGCGGCGCTGGCTGCCCGGCTTCTGCTCCGGCGAGACGATCACCGCCATCGCGATGACGGAGCCGGGCGCGGGCTCGGACCTCCAGGGGATCCGTACCTCCGCCGAGGACAAGGGCGACCACTGGCTGCTCAACGGCTCCAAGACGTTCATCTCCAACGGCATACTCGCCGACCTGGTGATCGTCGTCGCGAAGACCTCTCCGCAGGGCGGTGCGAAGGGCCTGTCCCTCCTGGTCGTGGAGCGCGGTGCGGAGGGCTTCGAGCGGGGCCGCAACCTCGACAAAATCGGCCAGAAGGCGCAGGACACGGCCGAGCTGTTCTTCCACGACGTGAGGGTTCCCAAGGAGAATCTCCTGGGTGAGCTCAACGGCGCATTCGTCCACCTCATGACCAACCTAGCCCAGGAGCGCATGGGCATCGCGGTCGCCGGGATCGCCGCCGCCGAACACCTCCTGGAGATCACCACGAACTACGTCAAGGAGCGCGAGGCGTTCGGCCGGCCGCTGGCCAAGCTCCAGCACATCCGCTTCGAGATAGCGGAGATGGCCACCGAGTGCGCCGTCACCCGGACGTTTCTCGACCGCTGCATCGTCGATCACCGAGACGGCGAACTCGACGCAGTCCACGCGTCGATGGCCAAGTGGTGGGCCACCGAATTGCAGAAACGCGTTGCCGACCGGTGTCTCCAACTGCACGGCGGTTACGGCTACATGACCGAATACCGGGTCGCCAAGGCCTTCACGGACGGCCGCATCCAGACGATCTACGGCGGCACGACCGAGATCATGAAGGAAATAATCGGCCGCTCCCTCCTCGGGTAGCGCCACCCCCTCTCTTCTCGAAAGCTCTTCCTCAAAGCTCTTCCTGAAAGGCAAGTGTCTTGACTACCGAAGCGTTTGTGTTCGACGCGATCCGCACCCCGCGCGGGCGCGGCAAGGCCAACGGGGCCCTGCACGGCACCAAGCCGATCGACCTGGTCGTCGGCCTCATCCACGAGGTCAGGAACCGCTTCCCCGACCTCGACCCGGCCGCCATCGACGACATCGTCCTCGGCGTCGTCGGCCCGGTCGGCGACCAGGGCTCCGACATCGCCCGCACCGCCGCGATCTCCGCCGGACTCCCCGACAGCGTCGCGGGCGTACAGGAGAACCGCTTCTGTGCCTCCGGCCTCGAAGCCGTCAACCTGGCCGCCATGAAGGTCCGTTCGGGCTGGGAGGACCTGGTCCTCGCGGGCGGCGTCGAGTCGATGTCGCGGGTCCCGATGGGCTCCGACGGCGGCGCCTGGTTCAACGACCCGATGACCAACTTCGAGAACGGCTTCGTCCCCCAGGGGATCGGCGCCGACCTCATCGCCACCATCGAGGGCTTCTCTCGCCGCGACGTCGACGAGTACGCCGCGCTCTCCCAGGAGCGGGCCGCCGCCGCGTGGAAGGACAACCGCTTCGCGCGCTCCGTCGTCCCCGTACGCGACCGCAACGGCCTGCTGGTCCTCGACCACGACGAGCACATGCGCCCCGGCACCACCGCCGACTCGCTCGCCCCTCTCAAGCCCTCCTTCGCCGCGATCGGCGACATGGGCGGCTTCGACGCGGTGGCGCTGCAGAAGTACCACTGGGTGGAGTCGATCAACCACGTCCACCACGCGGGCAACTCCTCCGGCATCGTCGACGGCGCCGCCCTCGTCGCCATCGGCACCAAGGAGGTCGGCGAACGCTACGGGCTCACCCCTCGCGCCCGTATCGTCTCGGCCGCCGTCTCCGGATCCGAGCCGACCATCATGCTCACCGGCCCCGCCCCCGCCACCCGCAAGGCACTCGCCAAGGCGGGCCTGACCATCGACGACATCGACCTCGTCGAGATCAACGAGGCGTTCGCGGGCGTCGTGCTGCGCTTCGCCAGGGACATGGGCCTCTCCCTCGACAAGATCAACGTCAACGGCGGCGCCATCGCCATGGGCCACCCGCTGGGCGCCACCGGCGCGATGATCCTCGGCACCCTCGTCGACGAACTGGAGCGCCAGGACAAGCGCTACGGCCTCGCCACGCTGTGCGTCGGCGGCGGCATGGGCGTCGCCACCGTCATCGAGCGCGTCTGAATCTCGTCCAGCCCGCACCCACTTCTTACGGAGAGACCCGGAAAATGAGCGAGCCCACCACCATCCGCTGGGAGCAGGACGAGACCGGCGTCGTCACCCTCGTCCTCGACGACCCGAACCAGTCCGCGAACACCATGAACGCCGCCTTCAAGGCCTCCATCGCGGCGGTCGCCGACCGCGCCGAGGCCGAGAAGGACTCCATCCGGGGCATCATCTACACCTCCGCGAAGAAGACCTTCTTCGCGGGCGGCGACCTCAAGGACATGATCCAGGTCGGCCCGGAGAACGCCCAGCAGGCCTTCGACACCGGCACCGCCATCAAGAACTCGCTGCGCCGGATCGAGACCCTCGGCAAGCCCGTCGTCGCCGCCGTCAACGGGGCGGCCCTGGGCGGCGGTTACGAGATCGCGCTCGCCTCCCACCACCGCATCGCGCTCGACGCGCCGGGCTCCAAGATCGGCCTCCCCGAGGTCACCCTCGGCCTGCTCCCGGCGGGCGGCGGCGTCACCCGTACCGTACGGCTCATGGGCATCGCCGACGCGCTGCTCAAGGTCCTCCTCCAGGGCACCCAGTACAGCCCGCAGCGCGCCCTGGAGAACGGTCTCGTCCACGAGGTCGCGGCGACGCGCGAGGAGATGCTCGCCAAGGCGCACGCCTTCATCGACACGCACCCCGAATCGCAGCAGCCCTGGGACGTCAAGGGCTACAAGATTCCCGGCGGCACCCCGTCCAACCCGCGCTTCGCCGCGAACCTCCCGGCGTTCCCCGCCAACCTCAAGAAGCAGACGGGCGGCGCCAATTACCCCGCCCCGCGCAATATCCTCGCGGCGGCCGTCGAGGGCTCGCAGGTCGACTTCGACACCGCGCTGACCATCGAGGCCCGGTACTTCACCGAGCTGGTCACCGGGCAGATCGCCAAGAACATGATCCAGGCGTTCTTCTTCGACCTCCAGGCCGTCAACTCCGGCGCCAACCGCCCCAAGGGCATCGAGCCCCGCAAGGTCCGCAAGGTCGCCGTCCTCGGCGCGGGCATGATGGGCGCCGGAATCGCCTACTCCTGTGCCCGCGCCGGCATCGAGGTCGTCCTCAAGGACGTCACCCCGGAGGCCGCCGCCAAGGGCAAGGCGTACTCGGAGAAGCTCCTCACGAAGGCGCTGAGCCGCGGCCGTACCACCGAGGCCAAGCGCGACGAACTCCTCGCCCGCATCACGCCCACCGCCAACCCCGCCGACCTGGCGGGCTGCGACGCGGTGATCGAGGCGGTCTTCGAGGACACCGGCCTCAAGCACAAGGTGTTCCAGGAGATCCAGGACGTCATCGAGCCCGACGCGCTCCTGTGCTCCAACACCTCCACCCTCCCCATCACCGGTCTCGCGGAGGGCGTCTCGCGCCCCGTCGACTTCATCGGCCTGCACTTCTTCTCGCCGGTCGACAAGATGCCGCTCGTCGAGATCATCAAGGGAGAAAGGACCGGCGACGAGGCACTCGCCCGCGCCTTCGACCTGGTCCGCCAGATCAAGAAGACCCCGATCGTCGTCAACGACAGCCGCGGCTTCTTCACCTCGCGCGTCATCGGGCAGTTCATCAACGAGGGCGTCGCGATGGTCGGCGAAGGCATCGAGCCCGCCTCCGTCGAGCAGGCCGCCGCCCAGGCCGGCTACCCGGCGAAGGTCCTCTCCCTCATGGACGAGCTGACCCTCACCCTGCCGCGCAAGATCCGCAACGAGACGAAGAAGGCGGTGGAGGAAGCGGGCGGAGTGTGGCCGGGGCACCCCTCCGACGTGGTCATCGACCGCATGGTGGACGAGTTCCAGCGCCCCGGCCGCAGTGGCGGCGGCGGCTTCTACGAGTACGGCGAGGACGGCAGGCGCACCCGCCTGTGGCCGGGGCTGCGCGAACACTTCACCGTGCCCGGCAAGGAGATCCCCTTCGTCGACATGCAGGAGCGGATGCTCTTCTCCGAGGCCATCGACACGGTCCGGCTCTTCGAGGAGGGCGTGCTGACGTCGGTCGCCGACGCCAACATCGGCTCCATCATGGGCATCGGCTTCCCGGCCTGGACCGGCGGCGTCATCCAGTACATCAACGGTTACGAGGGCGGCCTGCCCGGCTTCGTCGCCCGAGCCCGCGAGCTGGCGGCGACGTACGGCGAGCGGTTCGAGCCGACGGCGCTGCTGGTGGAGAAGGCGTCGAAGGGCGAGAAGTTCAGCGACAGCTGACCGTCGTCCCCCTTGGGCCGCGGGCCGCGCCCTCCGTCGACGTACCTCTCAGGACTCGTCGACGAACGCGGCCCGCAGCTCTTCCTTCAGCGACCGCTGGAACGCCGTGACCAGCGCCTGGAGCACCATCGGCTGCATGTGCGCCGACAGCGACCTCATCGCCTCCACGTGCTCCGGGTCCGACTCCCGCTCCCGGTACGGGCTCCACACCTCGTCGCGGAACAGATGCGTCAGCGCACGCGCCGCCGAGCGGGTGTGCTCCATGAGGATGGTGCGCGCCGCGAGGATCGTCTCGTGCGCGATCGGCACGCCCAGGAGCTGCACGCCGAGCGCCAGCAGCCCCGGATCGACCCGGAAGGTGTCCGGGGTGCCGGCGCGTTCCAGTACGTTCATCGCGGCCAGCCGGTCGATGTCCACGTCCGACAGGGCGCGGCCCGCCCGGCGCTCCAGCTCCGCGCGGGTGGCGTCCTCCGCGGAGTCCGGCGCCCAGGACGCCACCACCGCGCGGTGGATCGCCAGGTCGTGCGCGCTCAGGTCGGGCGGCAGCTGCTCCAGGTAGCGCTCGATGGCGGACAGGGTCATCCCGTGGTGCTGCAGCTCCTCGATGAGGGCGAGCCGGGAGAGGTGCTCGGGACCGTAGTGACCGACCCGGCGGGGGCCGATCGCCGGAGGCGGCAGGAGGCCCTTGGTGCTGTAGAAGCGGATGGTGCGGACGGTGACGCCGGCGCGCGCGGCCAGTTCGTCGACCGTGAGCGTCGGCTCCCCGGTACCGGTGGTCGTCGTCATGGCGGTGCCCCGTTCCTCTGCTGATCCTGTGCCGCTGATCCTCCGCTGGGATTCAGTGCAACAGTATTGCTGTCTCACCACTGTTGTGAAAGTCTCCGTCATGACCACGATCCTGCGGCTTCCCGCCGATCCGGCCGAACTCACCCTGCCTGCACTGCTGTTACGCAATGCCGAGGACCACGGGGACCTCCCCGCCCTCTCCTGGCGCACGGCCTCCTGGCGCACGGCCTCCTCGCGC
Organism: Streptomyces sp. NPDC048442; assembly: GCF_040651475.1. Classification (NCBI taxonomy): domain Bacteria; kingdom Bacillati; phylum Actinomycetota; class Actinomycetes; order Kitasatosporales; family Streptomycetaceae; genus Streptomyces; species Streptomyces sp. NPDC048442. The sequence continues at coordinate 22,196 of NZ_JBEZKB010000004.1, read as the reverse complement.
ACGGTGGACGGCAGCGGCTGGACCACTCTCACCTGGCGCGAGGTCCGCCGGAAGGCCGCCGTCCTGGCCGCCGGGTACGCGGCGCTGGGAGTGCGGCGCGGTGAGCAGGTGCTCATGATGATGGGCAACCGCCCCGAGCACTGGCTGAGCGACCTCGCCCTCATGCACCTCGGCGCGATCCCGGTCACGGTGTACGGCACAGCCGCGTCCGAGCAGGTCGCGCACCTCGCGCGACACAGCGGGGCCAGGTTCGCGATCGTCGAAGGCGCGGGTCAACTCCCACTCTGGGAAACGTTGTTGGAGGATCCGGAGGTCCCGCTGGAGAAACTGGTCGTCGTGGAGGCGGCCGAGGCGGGCCCACATCGTACGTACGGTTCGCTGCACGCCACCGGAGGGCGGCTCCACCGAGCCGACACCTTCGAAAAGGGCTGGCAGCAGACGCGCGCCGACGACATCGTCACCGTCGTCTACACCTCCGGCACCACCGGCGACCCCAAGGGCGTCCCGATCACCCACCGCATGGTGGTGAGCAACGCGCTCTCCCTCGACCGGGTGGTCGACCTCCCCGGCCACGTCGAGCACATCTGCTACCTCCCCTTCGCGCACATCGCGGAACGCATGCTCGGCATCTACCTCCCCGTCTTCCGCGCTTCGCACGTCCATCTCTGCGCCGATCCCGCCCAAGTGGCTGCCACCGCGCGGGAGTTGCACCCCGCCCAGTTCTTCGGGGTGCCGAGGGTGTGGGAGAAGCTGGCAGCGACGGTAGGGGCCGCGCTGTCCGGACTCCCCGAGGAGCAACGGGCGGCGGTCGAGCAGGCGGCGGACACGGCCAGGGCGCACGTCGCGTGCAGGGAGCGGGGCGAGTTGCCGTCACCGGAACTGGAGGGTGCGTACCGGGCGGCGAAGACGAAGGTGCTGGACCCGCTGCTCGGACTCGCGGGCTTCGACCGGCTGGTGTGGACGGCGAGTGCGTCGGCGCCGATGCCCCTCGAAGTGACCCGGTTCTGGGCGGGGTTCGGCATCGTGATCATGGACGCGTGGGGGCTGACGGAGACGGTCGGCGTCTGTACGGCCAACGGTCCGACCGGGGGATTCCGGCTGGGTTCGGTGGGCCGCCCGCTGGACGGCCTGGAACTGAAGGTCGCGGAGGACGGCGAGATCCTGGTTCGCGGCGAGACCGTCTTCCGCGGCTATCTGCGGGCGGACGGGACGATCGAGGGCGCGCTGGACGCGGACGGCTGGTTCGCGACCGGCGACATCGGCCGCCTCGACGAGGACGGATTCCTCTGGCTGACCGACCGCAAGAAGGAAATGATCGTCACCTCGGCCGGCAAGAACGTCTCTCCGGCCCTCGTCGAGAACACCCTCAAGGAACACCCCCTGATCGGACAGGCCCTGGCGCACGGCGACGGACGGTCGTACGTGGTGGCGCTGCTGGTCATGGACGGCGAAGTGCTCCCTTCCTGGGCGGCGGCGCGGGGTATCGAGGGGCCGGTGACGGTGGACCATCCTGCGGTACGGGAGGAGATCGCGCGGGCCGTCGAAGCGGCGAACGCGCGGCTGAACCGGACGGAGCAGGTGAAGCGGTACCGGCTGCTGAGCGGTGAATGGGGGCCGGACACCGGCGAGTTGACGCCCTCCCTGAAGCTGAGGCGTCGGGTGATCCGGGAGAAGTACGGGCAGGAGATCGAGGAACTGTACGGATGAGGGGCGGGGTGGTGCGAGGCCCTGTGCGACCGGCCACCCCGCTCTCCACCTCAGCGGCGCGTCAGAGATGGGCTCAGCGACGCGTCAGCGAGGCGCTCAGCGACGCGTCAGAGATGCACTCAGCGGCGCGCGTCAGAGAGGCGCGTTCTCGTCCGCCGGGAACGGAGCTCCGTGCCCCGGCACGATGACGTCCGCCAGCGCCAGTACCCGCAGCCGTGATTCCCGCAGGAGCGCCTGGTCGGGGGCGACCGGGTCGACGACCGGCCCGTTCGGCCGCCACCACAGGTCGCCCGCGAACGCCACCACCCCCGACGCCGTCCCCGCCAGCAGCGTCACGTCCTGCGCGCTGTGCCCCGGAGTGTGGATCAGCCGCAGGGAGGGCGTGAGCTCGTGGCCTTCCGCGTCCCGGTCCTCCCACTGGTCGCCCTCGTACACCGCCTTGTGGTCGTGCACCCGGGCCCGGCCGAACAGCCCCACGTTGATGATGTTGTCCGGGTGGTGGTGGCTGAGGACCACGTCCGTGATGTCGTCCGGGCCGAGCCCGAGTTCGGCCAGCGGGCCCAGAATGCTGTCGCGGTCCGGCACCATGCCCGGGTCGAAGATCACGTGCCGGTCGCCGTCGGTGACGTAGGAGACGGTCGCGGCGACGCCGGGACCGGTCGAGAGGGTGTAGCCGGTGTGCAGGACGGTGTAGGAGGCGGTGCGGGCGAGCGGCGCTTCTGCCGTTGCCGCTGTCGTTGCTTCCGTCGTTGCTTCCGTCGTTGCTTCCTTCGTTGCTTCCTTCGTTGCTTCAGTCGCTGTCGTCATGTCCGCAAGCATTCCGTCCGGGCGGGGCAGCCACGAGTGGCCTTCCTGCCACCGATCGCGGGAATCGTGCCAGACTCGCCCGCATGTCATCTCAACAGGCCGAGTCCGGCGCCTCGTTGGCTCCCGCCGCCGAACAGCTCGCGCCCCGAGCGCCGTTCACACGTATCGCGGCGTATGCCCCGCCCGGTGTCGGCATGCTTGCCGTCGGCGTCGTCGCCGAGGTGTTCGACCCGCGTCCCGGGCTGCCGTACTTCGACTTCGCGCTGTGTACGGACCGGCCGGGACAGCTCCGTACCGACATCGGTGTGCCGCTCACCGTCGCGGACGGCCTGGAGCGGCTCGCCACCGCCGATCTCGTACTCGCGCTGCCCTGGGCTGACTTCCGTATCCCGCCGCCGCGTGCCGTCCTCGACGCGTTCGTGGCGGCCCGTGCGAGGGGCGCGCTCGTCGCCGCCCACTGCGTGGGAACCTTCGCGCTCGCCGCGGCCGGCCTGCTCGACGGCCGCCGGGCCACCACCCACTGGCGGTTCGCCGCCCTCCTCGCGGGCCGACACCCCGACGTCGCGGTGGAGGCCGACGCCCTGTACGTCGACGAGGGGCCGGTCGTCACGGGCGCGGGCGCCGCCGCCGGGTTCGACCTGTGCCTGCATCTCATCCGCCGCGAGCACGGAGCGGCGACCGCCAACGCCGTGGCCCGCGACCTGGTCCTGCCCTCCCACCGCGAGGGCGGCCAGTCACAGTACTTGGCGGCCCCCGTGCCCGAGGACTGCCAGGACGAGCGGCTCGGCGATGTGCTCGCCTGGGCCCGTCAGAACATCCGGGAACCGCTCTCCGTGGCGGAGCTGGCCCGGCGCGCCCTGATGAGCCGACGCTCCTTCGCCCGCCGGTTCGCCGCGGCGACCGGCACCACGCCGCACGCGTGGCTGGTCAATCTGAGGATGACCGCAGCCGAGGAACTGCTGGAAACGACCGACCTGCCCGTCGAGGAGATAGCGCATCGGGTCGGCTACGGCAGCGCGGCAGTCCTCCGCGAACAGTTCGTCCGCCGCAGGGGAGTACCGCCGCGCTCCTACCGGCGCTCCTTCGCACGGGAGCGGTAGGCGCTGCGCCCCGGATGATGCCTACGGGGCCCGCCCCCTGGTTGGGTGCGTGTCCGCCCCCCCCGCTGTGCGCGCGTCCGCTCCCCGCTGTGCACGGGGCCCGCCCAGGTTGTGTGCGTGTCCGCCGTGCGGGACCCGCCCTGGCCGTGCGTGTGTCCGCTCCCCGCTGTGCGCGGGGCCCGCCCCGCGTCGGCTCTTCCGCCTCCGGCCCCGTGCTCGTCCGCCGTCGTCTGCGTGGGCACGTCTGCCCTCGTCCGTCTGCGCCTGTATGTCCGCCCTCGGCTGTCCGCGGTGCACGTCCGCCTTTGCTCCTGTCCGCGTGTACGTCCGCTTCCACCCCGGCCGTGTTCGCCTCCACCTCTGGCCGTGCACGTGTTCGCCCCGTCTGTGTGCGTGTGGATGTGCGCGTCCGCCCTCCGTCCGTCTGCGTGTGCGCGTCCGTCCCTAGGCTGTCTGCGCCCTCCGTCCGTCTCCGCTCGCGGCCGTCTGGGCCTGCGCATCCGCCCCCGGCCATCTGTGCCTGCGCATCCGCCTCTGCTCCCGCCCGAGCGCGCGTCCGCTCCCGGCCGTCCGCACTTGCGAGGCCGCCCTCGCTCCCGCCCGCGCGCGTTCGCCACCTGTCCGTGTTCGCGTCCGTCGCCGCGTGCGCGTTCGCTCTCGTCCGTCTGCGCGCACACGCCCGCCTCCGGCCCCGTACGCCCCGCCCCGCCCCACCCGTCACGCCGTACGTCCCTTCCCCGAGCTTCCCGGTGTCGAGCCAGGCTTGGCCGCCGCCACCGCGCCCCTGGCCGCTTCGATTCCGCTGAAGATCGAGATCTCGCCCCGCATTCCCGGTGCCGCCACCATGTCCCCGGCCAGGAAGACCGCGTCGCCCCGGTCGACCGCCGGCCGGTCGCGCCAGGTCTGGCCCGGCAGGTCCAGGGCTCCCGTACGGCCTTTCGCCGTCGCTGTCCGGCTCCACGTCGTCCGGTCCCGCCACCCCGGCACCGTCAGGTCCGCCAGCGACTCCAGCCGTTCCCGCGCATCCGCCAGGCTCTCGCCCGCCCGCACCGGCATGTCCAGCTGGAACAGCGACTCGCCGGCCGGTGCGACGGTCGGGTCCTGCATCGAGTACGACTCGTGGAAGCCGCCCCCGTCCAGGTCGAAGGCGATGAACCGGTCCCTCCGGTCCGACCGTACGGCCACGTCCAGCATCACCACGTGCCCGCTCTGCCACTCCAGCGAGTCGTCCCCCAACAACCGCCCAGCAGCGGCCAGTTCGGTCGCCACGACCACCGGCCGGTCCTCCGGCAGCTCCGTCACCCGGCTCTCCAGGTGGATGCGCACGCCCAGCTCCCGCGCCCGCGCCTCCATCCGGCCGAGCACCGCCTGCCAGCCGCCCACCACCCACCGCACCGTCGGCACCGTCGTGGCGAACACCCGGCGGAACAGTCCCCACACGAACGCCGCCGACAGCCGCCCGGTGTCCGCGTCGTACGTCACGACCCCGACCGCCCGTGCCGCCGCTACTGCCGCCGCCTCGCCGTACCGCTCCGACGCCCACGCGTGGAACGTCATGTCCACCGGCGCCGTACGGGGCCGCCCAGGCATCATCATCCGCACCAGCCCGGCCGGCGGCGCCGACCTCAGCCGCCCGTCCCGTACGAATCCGAACCTCAGGTCCCGCAGCGAAGGACGCCCCAGCTTGCCGACCAGGTCGCGGTCGGTGAGCCACTTCCAGTGGTCCAGGTCGGCGTAGAAGACGTGCGGGCCCTCGTGTGCCGTGTACGGGGCGGGGGTCGCCCGGCCCCGCCCGCCCAGGGAGCCGTGCCCCTCGTACAGGTCCACACCCACCCCGGCCTCCGCCGCGGTGATCGCGGCGGTCAGCCCGGCGATGCCCCCACCGATGACAGCAACGTTTCCGGTCATGACCAGCTCCTTCGCAACAAGTGGCGTGCTCTCACGGAAGGGACGCAGCGGGCCCTCCCGGATGTGACATCCGCCCGCGGACGGATGTCGAACACGCAGATGCTCGGCCCCGCAGGAGGACTTCAGCCCCGGAGGTACGCCAGTACCGCCAGCACCCTCCGATGGTCGTCCGGCGCCGGCGGCAGGTCGAGCTTCTGGAGGATGCCGGCGATGTGCTTGGCGATCGCCGCCTCCGTCACCACCAGCGCTCGGGCGATCGCCGCGTTGGACCGGCCCTCCGCCATCAGCCCCAGTACCTCCCGCTCGCGAGGCGTGATCCGCAGCAGCGGGTCCCGCCGCCGGGCGAGCAGCTGCCGCACCACCTCGGGGTCGACCACCATGCCGCCGTCCGCGACCCGCACCAGCGACCCCATGAACTCCTCGACGTCGCCGACCCGGTCCTTGAGCAGATAGCCGGTGCCCGCTCCGTGCCGGGACTCCAGCAGCTCCTCGGCGAAGGTCTGCTCGACGTACTGGCTGAGCACCACGGCCGCCAACTCCGGTTGCGCAGACTGCAGTTCACGCACCGCGCGCAGTCCCTCGTCGCGGAAGTCCGGTGGCATCCGCACATCGGCGACCACCAGATCGGGCCTGTGCTCCTGGGCCGCGGCGACCAGCGCCCGGCCGTCCCCCACGGCGGCCGGAACGCTGTGCCCGAACCGCTCCAGCAGGCTCACCAGGCCCTCCCGCAACAGCACGGCATCCTCGGCGATCACGATCCTCAGCCGCCGCACGGCAACTCCTCCGGTGTGCCGTTCACAGGTCCCCTCGCTGTCCCCACAGGTATCTCCACTCTGAGCAGGGTCGGCCCGCCGGCCGGGCTGGACAGCAGCATTCTGCCGTCGACCGCCGCGACCCGGTCCGCGAGGCCCGTCAGCCCCGAGCCCGCCGCCGGGTCCGCGCCGCCCCGCCCGTCGTCGTACACCTCGATCAGGAGGGTCCGGGAGGTGACGCCTCCGCTGACCCGGCACCGAGTGGCGCCGCTGTGCCGGGCGGTGTTGGTGAGCGCCTCGCAGACCGCGAAGTACGCCGCGACCTCCACCGACTCGGCGATACGGTCCGGGAGTTCGAGGTCCACGTCCACCGGGACGGCCGACCGCCCGGCCACGTCCCGTACCGCCGCCGGCAGCCCCCGCTCGGTCAGGACCTGCGGGTGGACGCCACGGATCAGCTCGCGCAGCTCGGCCAGGGCCTCCTTCGCCATCGTGTGCGCCTCGGCGACCTCCCGCGCCGCCTGCGAACCCGCCGGGAGGTCGAGCCGGGCAAGCCCGAGCTTCATCGTCAGGGCGACCATGCGCTGCTGCGCCCCGTCGTGCAAGTCCCGTTCGATGCGCCGCCGTTCGGCCTCGTACGCGTCGACGAGGCGGGCCCTGGAACGCCTTACCTCCGTCAACTCGACGTCCGGGGCCGCCAGTACGGCACGGGAGAGCGCGCCGCGCGCCCCGGCCCACGCCGCGATCGGGTACGCGGCCACCGGCAGCAGCAGCACCCCTGCGACCGGACCGCAGACCGAAGCCCACCACAGGGCGTCGGGCTGGAACGGGGCGAGCAGCAGCACTCCGGGGATCCCCAACGCGACGGTGGCCAGGGCGAGATCGGCCCATCCCACGGCGAGTACGGACACCGCCCCGTACCCGAGAGAGCGCAGTCCGGCCGGGGTGCGCAGTCCGGGCCGCACCGGCACGGCCGACACGTCGACCAGCCGCAGCCGCCACCTCTCCAGCGGCCCGGACAGTGCCACCGCGAAGCCCGTCACCAGGACCGCGCACACCACCGCGGCACCGAGCCCGATCCGGCCCTGCGCGGCCAGCAGCCCGGCCACGGCCAGCCAGGTCCCCACCCCCAGGAGCCCACCGGACAGGAGGTGCGCGAGCGAGCGCCAGGGCCAGGACGAACGGAGGAAACCCAGGGGGCGCCGGGTCAGCGCCTCCAGCACGGTTCGGGTGATCATCCGGCCGACGATAGCGGCAGCGGACGGGCGGTGGCAGTAGTGCTGGGTGGAGTATCAGGACTAGCCCGGCGGCCCATGTGCCGTGCCCCACAAGTGGGTTGACTCGAACCCATGCCCACCACCACACCAGAAGCAGCGCGCACCGCGCTCGGCCACCACCCCGTGCAACTGACCTCCGTCACCAAGCGGTACGGCACAGGCGACCGCGCCGTGACCGCACTCGACTCGGTCACGCTCGCCTTCGAAGCGGGCACCATGACCGCCGTGATGGGCCCCTCCGGATCCGGGAAGTCCACCCTCCTCCAGTGCGCCGCCGGGCTCGACCGCCCCACCGAGGGCTCCGTCACCGTCGGCGGCACCGCACTCGAAGGACTCGACGAAACCGCCCTCACCCTGCTGCGCCGCGACCGCGTCGGCTTCGTCTTCCAGGCCTTCAACCTGGTCTCCGCGCTCACCGCCGCCCAGAACGTCGCCCTCCCGCTGCTCCTCGCCGGGCAGCGCCCCGACCCGGCCGCACTGGCCGCAGCCCTCGCCGAGGTCGGCCTCGCCGACCGGGCAGGACACCGCCCCAGCCAGCTGTCGGGCGGCCAGCAGCAGCGCGTCGCCCTCGCCCGCGCCCTCATCTCCCGGCCCGCCGTACTCCTCGCCGACGAACCCACCGGCGCACTCGACACCAAGACCTCGCGGGCCGTACTCGCCCTGCTGCGCGGCCTCGTGGACCGGCACGGACAGACCGTGATCATGGTGACCCACGACCCGACCGCCGCCTCCTGGGCCGACCGTGTCGTCCTCCTCGCCGACGGCCGGATCGCCGACGAGATCACCGCACGCTCGGGCGCCGAGGCCATCGCCTCGCGCATGGCGGTACTGGAGGAGCAGGCGTGAACGCCCTGACCTTCGTCCTCGCCGCGGTACGCGAACGCCGCACCGCCCTCGCGGGTTCCTTCCTCGCCCTCTGCCTGGGCGTCGCGATCCTCTCCGCGAGCGCGCTGATCCTGCTGTCCGGCGGGAGCGGCGTGCCCGCGAAATACGCCGCGAGCCCCGTCCTCGTACAAGCGCCCAAGGGGGCCGGTGGAGAGGGTACGTTCGTGGACCGTGCCCCGTGGTCGCCGCAGCGCACCCAGCAGCTCACCCGCACACTGGCCGCCCTGCCCGGGGTGCGGCAGGTCGTGCCGGAACGTACCTTCGCCGCCCAGGCGGTATGGGGCGGCGACCGGCCGGTGGGGGAGCAGCGCAAGGGGGAACGGCGGGGGCGCGGCTGGTCGAGCGCGGCCCTCGCACCGTACGCGATCAAGGAGGGGAGGCCGCCCCGAACTCCTCAAGAGGTAGCTGTGTCGGGGGAGTTGGGGATACGGGCGGGTGAGCGCATCACCCTGCTCACCGCCAGAGGGCCGGAGCCCTTCACCGTCTCCGGCACCGTCGAAGGGCCCGGCTACTACGTCACCGACGCCCGCGCCGCCGCCCTCTCCGGAGGCGTCCGCGTACTCGGTCTGCTCACCGGCCCGCACGCGGACACCGCCGCCGTTGCAGCCGCCGCGACGAAAGCCGTCGGCCGGGCGGGCACCGTCCTCACCGGCGACGCCCGAGAGGCCCTCGCGCCCGTGCAGGACGAGAAGACCCGCTGGATCGGCTCCCAGGTACTGACCGCCATGGCCGCGCTCTCCGGCTTCGTCACCGTCTTCGTCGTCGCCTCGACCTTCGCCTTCTCCGTCTCCCAACGCCGCCGCGAGTTCGGCCTGTTGAGGACGGTCGGCGCCACCCCGAAGCAACTGCGCCGGATGCTGTACGGGGAGGGGCTGGCCGTCGGAGCGGTCGGGGCCGCCGCCGGGGTGCTGCTCGGGACGGTGCTCGCACCGCTGCTCGGTGACGTCCTGGTCGATGCGGGCTTCCAGCCCGAGGGGTTCACGGTACGCATCCAACTCTGGGTGACGGCGGCCTCGTTCGCGGTGGGAGTCGGCGTCGCGCTCGCCGGGGTGCGGTCGGCGGCCCGGCGGGCGGCCCGTACCGCCCCGCTGGAGGCGCTGCGCGAAGCGGCGGTCGACGACCTGCCGCTGTCCCGGGCCCGGCTGTGGGCAGGCCTCGCCTGCACCGCCGCAGGAGGTGCGGCGGCCGTCGCGACCGCCGCCGGCGACCCCACGGACATGGTGACCTTCGCCCTGCTCACCGCGGTCGGGCTGATCACCGGCCTGGCCCTGCTGACCCCGGCCGTCGTACCGCCCCTGGTCCGGCTGGTCACCCGGCCACTGACCGGGCGCGGCGGGGCCGTCGCGCTGCTCGTCCGCGAGGGCATGCTGACGGCGGTCCGCCGTACCGCCTCGACCGTCGCACCCGTACTCGCCACCATCGGCTTCGTCGTCCTGATCACCGGCAACACGCAGACGTCCGCGCACTCCTACCGGACCGAAGAAGCCGTGTCCGTACGGGCCGAGGCGGCCGTCGTCCCCGACCGCACCCCGGGACTCACCGATGCGGCGGCCGCCCGCGTCGAGGGCGTCTCGATTCTCCCGACCACACTCCACACCACCCGTACGCCGATCGCCGCAGCAGGCGTCGAGCCGGCGGAATTCGCCTCCGTGCAGACCCGGCTCACCGTGCTCTCCGGGTCGCTCGACGCGCTCCGAGCGCCGGGCACGATCGCGGTCGGAGAGTCGGTACGGAGGGCGTGGGGCACGGCCCCGGGAGTCGGCGTCACCTTCGAGGACGGCCGCAGCGAGACCTTGCGCGTCGTGGCGGTCCTGAGCGACCGGTCCACCCCGTACCAGGCCCTGTTGAGCCGGAGCGCGGTCCGTGCGCACGACCCCTCCGCGCTGACCGAGGTCGTCTACCGGACGGGTCCGAAACGGGGGGAAGTGACGGGCAGTCAGGAGATCTCCCTCGCTGCCCACGCGGGCAGCGCCGAGGCCGAGGAGGACCGCCTGGTCTGGGTGTTCACCCTGCTCCTGGTCGTCATGTCGGCTGGATACACGGGCATCGCCGTCGCCAACACCCTCCTGATGGCCACGGCCGACCGGCTCGCCGACTTCCGGGTGCTGCGGCTCTCCGGGGCCACGCCCCGCCAGGTGCTGTGGACCGTGGCCGGCGAGACCACCTTCGTCGTCGCCCTCGGCACCCTGCTCGGGGGCCTGGTCGCACTTCCGTCGCTGCTCGGCATCAGGGCAGGACTGAGCGGGGTCCTCGGCATCCCGGTCGACCTGGTGATCCCGTGGACGCCGGTGCTCGCGGCGGTCGGCGGCTGCCTGCTGCTGGCCCTCGCAGCGAGCGTGCTCCCGGCGCGGGCGGCGCTGCGAAGGGGGACGGGGGCGGCCTGAGCGGGTCCCGGTCAGGCATCCACCACCGTGCCGTCGAGGAAGGCCGGCCGCACGCGTTGCCGGGTCGGCGTCTTTGCTCTCGTCCCAGCCGTGCAGTGCGACGATCGCGCTGGTCAGGCCGGTGGAGTGACGGGCCATGGCCCAGCCGGGGCCTCGGTGGTGGTGGGGTCGGTGGTGCCGGCCGAGGCGGTGGTGGGTTCAGTGGCGTCGGCTCAGCGGAGCTCGGCCCGGTGGGTGTGTCCCCGGGAGCCGCCGACCGTGACGGTGAGCACCGGGCGGCGGCCCGGGGTGACCTGCACCGTGTCGTCGGCGGAGACCACTGACCGTACGGCGAACGGGAGTTGCAGCGTCAGGGTGGTCTGGGTGCGGCCGGGGTCGGCGACCGCCACCGAGACGGAGCCGTTCCGGCGCCGGACGAGGACGGACGCGGGGCCCGACGAGGTGATCCCGGCCGCGGTGCCCGGCTGCCAGAAGGTGACGGCGGTCAGCCCGAGGCGCCGTGCCTCCACGGCCTGGGCGTTCGCGTCGTTGGCGGCGATGTGCACCGGCCGGGACAGCTGCCAGGCAGCGGTGGTCGCCGGGGAAGCACCCGGCAGGAGGACGTACGCGTAGGAGGAAGCCGAGGGGGAAGTGCCGTGGTCGAGCCAGAGAGTGAGGTAGCGGCGGGTGACAGGGGCGGTGGAACCCCCGGTGTCCGCACCGGTGTTGAGGTCGCGCCAGGCTCCGGTGCGCTCCTCGCGCAAGGTGTGCAGCGCTGCCCTGCCGGGGAAGACGTAACCGCCCACGCCCTCGATGTGCGCCCAGCCCGCGGCGCGGTGCAGGTCGGCGGGCCGGTCGAGCGCGGAGGGCCGGCGGACGCCGTCCACCAGCAGACGGGCCGTGCCGTTCGCGTGCAGACTGCGGTTCTCGACGATCGTCTCGACCGTGCGCCCGTCGCTCGCGGTGATGCCGGAGCCGAGCGCGACGACCGCGTTGTCGAGGAAGAACCAGGACTTCCTGGCGCGCAGGGTGCTGCCCTGGGCGGTGAGTTCCATGGCGGACGCGCCGTACTGGGCGTCCAGGACGGCCCCGCCCGCGACGGCGTTCGCCGGGCGGTAGGTGCCCGTGCCGCCCCCGGTGCCGAGGTCCGCGCGCCGGCGGGTGTCGACCGTGGTGCCCGGCAGGCGGTACGGATCGACGGTCGGCCAGAAGCCGTCGCCGAACTGCCCGAGGTCGTCCCCGCTGTAGAGGTACGTCATCCCGTCGCCGGTGTACCAGCCGTGCAGGTTCTCGCCGTTGCCCGCCTCGTACGCCGCGATGCGCCGCGAGGACAGGGAGAGTGCGAACGCCCAGCCGGGGCGGCGGTGCACCACCCGGTCCATGTCGGCGAAGACGAAGTGCCCGGTGGTGCGGTCGGCAGCAGGAATCGAATCGTCCGCCAACAGCGTCTTCGCGCACACGAGTTGAGGAAGGGAGGCCAGTTTGGTGTACGGGGTGGTGCGGTTGCGCTCCATCCACCCCTTGGCCAGTGCCCGCCAGCGTGCGGCGTACGGGGCGGGGGCTCCGGTGGCGAGAAGGACGATGCTCGACATGGTCGCCGCGCCGTCGACGTGGTCCACCGACCGTTCGCGAGAAATCGCCCGGCCGCGTACAGAGTCCATCATCAGCCCGTCGAACAGCACCGGGGCGAAGGACCGCTCGACCGCCTCGTAGATCACCGACACCTGCGGATCGCCGACCGCCCAGCTGGACCCTGACAGCAGAGCGATCATGTGTGCCGCGCCCCCGAGCAGCACGTTTCCGTACGTTCCGGTGTAGGCCACCGAATCGTGCTGGACGAACGAGCCGTCCGGGTAGAAGCCGTCGCCCGAAGCGGTGTACCGGAACAGGCTGTTGCGCCCGCCGTCCCGCACGTCGGAGAGGCCGTCCCTTGCGAGGGCGACCTTGGCGGCGTCCCGGCCGAGCAGCCCGCGCAGCGCCACGATCACCGCCTTGTCGGCACGGTTGGCACCGGTCTCGGCGAGGGCGGGGGAGTTGGTGCGGCGGTCCGCGTTCGGGCAGAAGCGGTCGACCGCCGCGAGATATGTGGTGAGGTCGGCGGCGGGGACCTCCCCGCGCAGCAGCACACAGCAGTCCAGGAGCGCCCGGGGTGCGCCGATCTCCCAGAACCACCAGTTCCCGGTCTCGCTCTTCGCCGCGTTGTAGGCGGTGTCATGGAGGAAGCGCAGCGCCGCCACCAGCGCGGACGCGACCTCCGCCGACCCGCCGAGCGCGGCGCCCGGCGTGGCCCAGGCGGTGGCGAGAGTACGCAGCCGGGTATAGCTCTGGCCGAAGCTGCCGGGGGCGGTGACGGGGGAGAGGTCCGGCCAGAGCACGGTGCGCCCGGCCGACCGGTCCAACTGCTGCCAGAGGGCCGCCGCCGAGGTGTCGAGCGCCGTGAGCGCGGTACGGAAATCCGGGTCCGCCGGGTCGAACGTGCCTCCGGTCAGCAGCTGCTGCGCCCGCGCGAGCAACGGGTCGAAGGCATCGGCCGCATCCGCCAGGACCGAAGGGCCGAAGGCGCCCGCGGCAGACGCGGCCTGCGCGGGGGCGGCCCCGGCCAGGGACACCGCGGGAAGGAGCGCCGCGACCGACCCGGCCGCGAGCAGGGCGCGCCGGGACACAGCGCCGTCGCTCGTCTTTCTGGATGTGGTGTCGTTCGTCCCAGTCATGTCAGTCCTCCAGAGTGCTCACGTCGTAACCCGCGATCCGGCCGGAGTACGTCGCGAGCGCACAGTAGCGCTACGCGTCCTCGGTGATCGGCTTCGAGCCGTCGAGGCCGCTGGCCCTGCCCGGTGGACACCGAGACCCGTTTCGTACGGCTGAACTTACCGGAACCGGCCGGATCGGCCCTCACCTGCCGCCGCCCGAAGGGCCGTCGACGCAGAAGCACAGGCCACGTCATCGCTTCGGGAGGGCGGAGTGAGTGCCGCGCCAAGCCCCCTTCCTCGGCCGGGACTTGGCGCGACACTGCGAGTCCGGGCAGATCTGACGTCACGTCATGTCACCTGGCAGAAGCCACCAGCGGGTAGTGGTCGCTCAGATTCGTGTACGTGTAGGACTTGCCCCAGCTGGAGACCGTCCAGGGCGCGCTCTGCTCCTTGACGACGTCGTTCGTCCAGCCCGCCGGGCGGGCGTGGCCCGTGCGGGGGAGGACGTAGTCGAGGTCCTCGCGCGGGTCGGTCGGGTAGCGCTCGGCGGCGATCGAGTTGTCGGCGGTGTCGAAGGAGTACTCGTGCCCGGTGCGGGCGTCCGCGCCGTCGAGGCCCCCGTCGGCGAGCATCGACGTGTACTCGGGGCTGTGCGAGTCGACGTTCAGGTCGCCCGCCAGCAGTACCTGCTCGGCGGCGGGGATCTTCTTCGCGTCGAGGAACGCGTCGATCTGCTTCAGCTGCGCACTCCGCTTGGCCGCCGCCTCGCCCGCCTTACAGCCGGGGTCGGTCGACTGGAGGTGGGTGCCCACGACATGCACCAACGCGCCGTTGACGTTCAGGACGACGTACGCGAAGCCCTTGTTGGAGTACCAGTCCGCGCCGCACGCCTCCTTGAAGACGAACTGCTCCTTGCGGACGATCGGCCACTTGCTGTAGACCGCGACCCCGCCGTCCTCCGGGGTCGTCGCCGAGTACGAACCGCCGGTCGCGTCCCAGCCGCTCTTGCCGCGGCCGACGACGGGCGTCTGGTGCGGGTACTGGGCGGCGGCGTTGCGGCCCAGGGCGTCCGAGGCCCCGTTGTCGAAGGCCTCCTGGAGGACGACGACGTCGTGCCCCTGGAAGAAGGACGCCGCCGGGATCGCCTTCGCCCGGAAGTCCTGACCCCAGTTGGGGTAGAGGGACTTGCTGAAGATGAAGGCGTTGTACGAGAGGATCTGGAGCTTCGGCACGTCGGCGGAGGCCGTCGGGGCCGTCGGGGCCGCGACGGCACCCGGGGCGGTGACGGCCAGCGTGGCCGCCGCGGCGACGGCGGTGACGACGGCGCCGGTGAGGGCGCGTCGGCGTGAGGGTATCGGCACAGAGTTCTCCCGTGAGAAGGGTGGGGCGAGAGGTGCGGTACACCGGTGCCGCACATCAAATCAGCACGGGTTACTTCCCGGTAGACAATGCGCACCACACATCTGTCCTCCCACCCACAAGCAGCACAACTTCCGCACGGAAGACGTCCGCCGCCCGCCGACCTGTGGAGCAGAGGTCGACGGGCGGCGTCGTGTTGATCAGTACTCGGCCGGTCCTTGACCAACGGTCGTGGACGATCAGCGGCCCTGCACGATCAAGTGGCCGTGGGCGATCAGCGGTCGTGGACGCTCAGTGGTCGTGGACCGAGTTCGTCACCGCGATCTTCTTCCACGACTTCGGCTGCACGGGCTTCGCGTGCGTACCGGCGCCGGAGTACGACCTCGCGGTCTTCGGCCCGGCCGCGGCAGGGGCAGCCGGCTTCACCGGCTGGTACAGCCAGGTGTCGAAGAGCTCCGCGAGGGGCTTCTTGGAGATCTTCTCCGCGTACTTCACGAAGTCGGAGACCTTCGCGTTGCCGTACGCGTACTGCGTCGGCCAGCCCTTGAGGATCTGGAAGAACGCGTCGTCGCCGACCTCGTTGCGCAGCGCCTGGATGGCCATCGCGCCCCGGTCGTACACCGCGCCGTCGAACTGCTTGTCCGCACCCGGGTCACCCGGCTTGACCTGCCAGAACGGGTCCTCGGTCGGGTGCGAGGCGTAGGCGTAGTCGGCCAGCTCCTGCGCGGTGCCCTCGCCCTCCTTCTCCGACCAGAGCCACTGGCTGTAGCGGGCGAAGCCCTCGTTGACCCAGATGTCCTTCCAGTGGTGCACGGAGACGCTGTCGCCGTACCACTGGTGGGCCAGCTCGTGCACGACGACCGAGACGTTGGCGCCGCTTGCGAACTGCCGGGGGCTGTAGAACGGGCGGGTCTGCGTCTCCAGCGCGAAACCGCTGGTCACGTTCGGGACGTAACCGCCGATCGCGTTGAACGGGTACGGGCCGAAGACGCCCTCCAGGTACTCGACGACCTCGGCTGAGCGCTCGATGCTCGCGCGCGCCGCACCGTCGTTGTCGCCGAGGTCCTTGCTGTACGCGTTGAGGACCGGCAGCCCCGACGCGGTCTTGTCGGTGGTGATGTCGAACTTGCCGACGGCCAGCGTGGCCAGGTAGGAGGCCTGCGGCTTGTTGGAGCGCCAGGCGAAGCGGGTCCAGCCCAGCTTCGAACTCTGCGACTGCAGCACGCCGTTGGAGATGGCCTGGGTGCCGTCCGGCACCGACACCGACACGTCGTACGTGGCCTTGTCGAGCGGGTGGTCGTTGCTCGGGAACCACCAGGCGGCCGAGTCCGGCTCCTGCGCGGCGACGCCGCCGTCCGGGGTACGGGCCCAGGCGGTGTAGCCGCCGATCTTCACCTCGGAGGGCTTGCCCGCGTACTTGACGACGACCGAGAGGGCCTTGCCCTTCTGCAGCGGCGTGACCGGTGTGACGACGAGCTCCTGCTCGCCCTCCTTGGCGAACGTGGCCTTCTTGCCGTTCACCCGCACCTCGCTGACCGCGAGACCCAGGTCCAGGTTGAAGCGCGACAGGTCCTGCGTGGCGGTGGCGACGAGGGTGGCCGTGCCCTCCAACAGGTCAGTCTTCGGCTGGTACTTCAGACGCAGGTCGTAATGGGATACGTCGTAGCCCCCGTTGCCGCTGGCCGGGTAGTAGGGGTCGCCGATGCCCGGGGCGCCCGGCGAGAACGAGGCGGCCGATGCCGGGATCGCCAGCAACAGGGTGGCCGCGGCGAGCACGCCCGGGGCGATGATTCTGCGGTGCACGAGTGCTCCAAGTGGTCTGGTGGAACGATCTGTTGGCACTCTATTCAGCCCCTCGGCCACCAGTCATGTCCATGGTCGCTGCTGTCACACGATCGCCATACGGCCGACATGTGACCCCGTATCCCTTTTGGCTTCTCGCTGCGCACGGGGCTCGCTCCTGCCCTCTTTTGCACAGGAGTCGACCGGGTTACCGTCCGCCCATGCCGATAGCTGCGCGGGCCAGGCGCCCGAAATGGAGAACGCTCGTCCCGATGACCGTGGCCGCGATGACGGCCGTGCTGCTGGCCCCCTCGGGTGCGGCGGCGGATGCGGCCCAGGCCGCGAATCCGGCCGCCTCGGCCGCGGACGCGTCGGCGGCCGGCCGGGCCCGCGAGAGCAAGCCCGTCTACGCGTACGACAAGGCCATCCGTGAGTCCGTCTGGGTCGACACCCGCGTCGACGGCGACAAGGACGGCAGGACCGACCGCGTCGCCGTCGACATCGTCCGCCCCCGCGAACTCGAGGGCTCGGGCCGCCGCATCCCGGTGATCATGGACGCCAGCCCGTATTACTCCTGCTGCGGGCGCGGCAACGAGAGCCAGAAGAAGACGTACGACGACAAGGGCAACCCGGTCCAGTTCCCGCTCTTCTACGACAACTACTTCGTGCCGCGCGGCTACGGCTACGTCGCCGTCGACTTCACCGGAACGAACCGCTCCGACGGCTGCGCCGACGTCGGCGGACGCTCGGAGGTCGCCTCCGCCAAGGCCGTCGTCGACTGGCTGAACGGCCGGGGCCGGGGATACACCACCCGCACCGGCGCCGAGCGCACCCGGGCCGACTGGTCCAACGGCAGCACCGGCATGATCGGCAAGAGCTGGGACGGCACGGTCGCCAACGGCACCGCCGCCACCGGCGTCGAGGGCCTCAAGACCATCGTGCCGATCGGCGCGATCTCCTCCTGGTACGACTACTACTTCCAGCAGGGCGCCGACCTGTACGACGGTGGCCCGGACGACCTCGCCGGATACGTCGAGAGCGCCGAGGCCAAGGCCCGCTGCAAGCCGGTCAAGAAGGAACTCGCCGACGGCGCCCCGCTCAACGGCAACAGGACCGACATGTGGGAGGACCGCGACTTCGTGCCGGACGCCCGCAAGGTCCGCGCCAGCGTCTTCGCCGTACACGGCATGCAGGACCTCAACGTCCGCACCAACCACTTCGGCAAGTGGTGGGACGCCCTCGCCGAGCAGGGCGTCGAGCGCAAGGTGTGGCTGTCGCAGACCGGGCACGTCGACCCGTTCGACTTCCGGCGGGCGGAGTGGGTGAAGACCCTGCACCGCTGGTTCGACCACGAACTCCTCGGCTACGACAACGGCATCGACCGCGAGCCGATGGCCGACATCGAACGCGCCCCCGACCAGTGGTCCACCGACAAGGTCTGGCCGCCGCGCTCCACCGACACCACCAGGCTCCGCCCGCAGAAGGGCAGTTCGCCCGGCGTAGGCGCCCTCGGTCTGAAGCCGGCGAAGCCCGGCGCGGTGGAGACCTTCACGGACGACCCGAAGCTCGACGAGACCGCCTGGGCCGCGAAGATCGACACCGGCACCCCGGAGAAGTCCGGCTTCGCCACCAAGCCGCTCTCCCGCGACCTGCGCCTCTCCGGCTCCGGCAAGGTCACCCTGAGCGTCACCCCCTCCACCACCAGCGCCAACCTCAGCGCCGTCCTCGTCGACCTCGGCCCCGCCACCATCCGCAACTACGGAGCGGCGGGCGAGGGCATCACCACGCTCCCCGGGCGCACCTGCTGGGGCCCCAGCACCCCCGGCGACAGCTCCTGCTTCAAGGAGACGAAGGCCAACCCGGCGACCGTCGGCTTCACCGTCTTCAGCCGCGGCTGGGCGAGCCTCGCCCACTACAGGGGCGACGGCCTGGCCCGCCCGCTGACCCCCGGCAAGAAGTACGAGATCACCATCGACCTGGCCGCCTCCGACCACGTCGTCCCGGCCGGCCACCGGCTCGCCCTGATCGTCGGCGGTACGGACGCCGGACTGGTCGAGGCCCCGGACACCCGTCCCACCGTCGGTGTCGACCTCGCCGGCACGTCGGCGAAGCTGCCCGTGGTCGGCGGCGACCGCGCCTTCGTCAGGGCGACCTCCGGCGACGCCACCGCCGCACCGCTCTCGCCGGCAGCCCGCGACGGGATCCCCGTGCCGCAGAACATCTCCCGGATGCCGGGAGGCCCGCGATGAGGGCCCGCGTCCTGGGCACGCTGCTCGGCGCGGTCGCCCTCGCGGTCCCGCTGGTGGCCGCTCCCGCCCAGGCGGGGGACTCGGGCCGGGCGGCGGACTCCGCCCAGGCCGGGGACTTCGGCCGGACCCCGCCCCGTACCGGATTCGAAATCACCGACGGCGCCCGCTGGACCACCCAGCCCGAGGAACAGACGTTCCTGGCAGCCGTCGACCGCGGCAGCTCCCGCGTCTCCACCTCCACCGTCGGCACCACCAGACAGGGCCGGCCGCTCCAGCTCGTACGCATCGGCGAGCGCCGGAGCACCGCCTCCACCGTGCTCCTGATCTGCAGTCAGCACGGCAACGAGCCGGCCGGGCGCGAAGCCTGCCTGAGCAAGGTCCGCGACCTGGCGTACGCCAAGGACCACCGGACCCGCGACTTCCTCCGCAGGACCACCGTCCTCGTCGTCCCCACCGCCAACCCGGACGGCCGCGCCGCCAACACCCGCGGCAACTCCGACGGCGTCGACATCAACCGCGACCACATCGCACTGGCCACCGCCGAGGGCCGCGCCATGGCGGCCGTGGTCCGCGACCGCAAACCCGACCTGATCTACGACCTGCACGAGTACGGAGCCACGCCGCCCTTCTACGACAAGGACCTCTTCGACCTGTGGCCGCGCAACCTCAACACGGACGCCCGCGTCCACGCCGAGTCGAAGAAGCTCTCCGAGGACTACGTACGCCCCGCCGCCCACGCCTCCGGCTTCAGCACCGGCACGTACGGCATCTGGACGGACCCGGTCACCGGTGAACCCACCCAGCAGGTCGCGGGCGACGGGCAGGAGCGCATCCTGCGCAACGCGGCCGGAATCAAGCACTCCGTCGGCCTGCTCATCGAGAGCCGCGTCGACGCGCTGAGCGAGGCCGAGAAGCAGGACCAGGCCCTCAACCAGCGGCGCAGGGTCGCCTCCCACCTCGCCTCCCTCTCCGGCGCGCTCGCGTACGTGTCGGAGCGGCGCGGCCCCGTCGAGACGGCCACCACCCGCGCCAGACTGGCCGGCTTCGCCGACCGGGGACCCGTCTATCTGGGTGGCGCCGACAACGACCCCGCCAAGCCCTCCGAAGTCCTCGCCGACCCGCCCTGCGGCTACCGGCTGACGAAGGCCCAGCTCGATGACGTACGGGACGAACTCGCCCTGCACGACGTCGCGTTCACCCCGGCCTCAGGAGGTGCGTACGTACCCCTGCGGCAGTCCCAGCGGGACCTGATCCCCCTGCTCCTCGACCCGAAGGCCGCGTACCACCTCACAACCGGACAACCCGACACGCGCTGTTAGCAGACCGTGACGTGCGTCACCTGTGATACCGGGTAGCGGCAGGGAATCCTCCCTACCCGAAAGGTGACCACGTGTCCCACGACGACCAGCCGTCGGACGACCGGGCAGCTTCGCCAGTCATGGCGGATCTGCCCGGCAGCCCGCACACCACCCACCGACCACAGACCGACCGGATCGTGTTCGGCGTCACCGCCGTTCTCACGCTCGCGTTCGTCCTGTGGGGTGCCCTCGCGACCGAGTCTCTGGAGGACGTCTCCGGCAAGCTGCTCAACGGCCTGATCCACAACGGTGGCTGGGCGTTCATACTGGCTGCTACTGCCTTCGTGGTCTTCGCGCTGTGGCTCGCGGTGAGCAGGTACGGGAAGATCACCCTCGGCGAGGAGGGCGAGAAGCCCGAGTTCAGGACGGTCTCCTGGGTCGCGATGATGTTCAGCGCCGGCATGGGCATCGGCCTGATGTTCTACGGCGTCAGCGAGCCGCTCGGGCACTTCGGTTCGCCGCCGCCCGGCACGCACCCCGCCGAATCGTCGGACGCCATGCAGACCGCCATGGCCACCACCCTCTTCCACTGGACGCTGCACCCGTGGGCGATCTACGCGGTGGTCGGCCTCGCCATCGCGTACAGCACCTTCCGCCGCCGCCGCAGGCAGACCATCAGCGCGGTCTTCACCCCCCTCATCGGTGAGAAGCACGCCAACGGCGGCGTCGGCCGCTTCATCGACATCCTCGCCATCTTCGCGACGCTCTTCGGCTCGGCGGCCTCGCTGGGCCTGGGCGCGCTCCAGATCGGCAGCGGAATGAAAGAGGTCGGCTGGATGGAGAAGGCGGGCACCGGCCTCCTGATCTCCATCATCGCCGTCCTCACGGTCGCCTTCGTGGCCTCCGCGGTCTCGGGTGTCGAAAAGGGCATCCAGTGGCTCTCCAACATCAACATGGTGCTGGCGCTGCTGCTGGTCGTCTTCGTCTTCATCGCGGGCCCGACGGTCATCGTCCTGGACCTCCTCCCCACCTCCATCGGCGCCTACCTCGGCGACCTCCCGCAGCTCATCGGCCGCACCGAGGCGACCGGCGGCAAGGAAGTCGCCACCTGGCTGGGCAGCTGGACGGTCTTCTACTGGGCGTGGTGGATCTCCTGGACGCCCTTCGTCGGCATGTTCATCGCCCGCATCAGCCGCGGCCGTACGATCCGCCAGTTCGTCGGCGGCGTCATCCTGGTCCCCAGCACGGTCAGCCTGCTGTGGTTCGCGGTCTTCGGCGGTACGGCGATGAAGATGAAGGACGCGGGCCGCCTGGCGGACGAGTCGACCCCCGAGGGCCAACTCTTCGGCCTGCTCAGGGAGTTCCCGATCGCGACGGCGACGAGCATCCTCGTCATGGTCCTGGTCGGCATCTTCTTCGTCTCCGGTGCGGACGCCGCCTCCATCGTGATGGGCACGCTCTCCCAGAAGGGCTCCTTCGAGCCGACCAAGCTGGTCGTGATCTTCTGGGGCGTCGTCACCGGAGCGGTCGCCGCGATCATGCTCCTCATCGGCGACGGCGAGGAGGACGCCCTCAAGGGCCTCCAGAACCTGACGATCCTCGTCGCGGCACCGTTCGCACTGGTCATGATCGGCATGTGCTGGGCCCTGATGCGCGACCTGCGCAGCGACCCGCTGATCGTCCGTGGCGAAATGGGCGTAGAGGCGGTGGAGGCCGCCGTCATCGAGGGCCACAAGCACTACGACGGCGACTTCGAAATCCGCATCGGTCCGGGCAACGGCACGGACGGGACACCGGAACCGGGGAACGAGGGGGCTACGAAGACCTTGTGAGGGGGAGCGGGGCTTTCGGGGGAGGACGGTTTGGGGGCCGCTCGGCATCCCCGAACACCCGGAGCCCGGGATTTCTGGACACCCGGGGCCCATGGTCACCCGACCCCCGCGCCCTCGGTGAGGCGGTCGGCGTCCTCCAGGACGATGACCTGCCAGCGGCCGACCGCCGGAGAGAGCTGGGCGCGGC